>DASQUD010000038.1:0-8412 GCA_035641455.1 Propionibacteriaceae bacterium
CGCGCGCCCGGTCTCTGTCTTGTCCGCCGGCACGGAGCCGAAAAACGAGGCAAATCCCACGTCATAGTCGAGACCGACGCCGAGAGACGCTGCCGCGTTGGAGAGATCGTCATCGTTCAACTTCGATCGCTGCCCGATGAATGCCGTATTGCACGACTGCGCGAGCGCCGTACGCAAAGAGATACCGCCCAGCTCATCACGGGGATAATCGCTGTAGTTCCGAAACTTCCGGCCGTCGACGGTCACGGTGGGTGGGCAGCTGACCGCTGAGCTGGGTGTCAATCCTGCCCGTAGCAAGGCCAGCGCGCTGACCACCTTGAAGGTCGAGCCGGGCGCGAATTGGCCAACCGTGGCGGCAGACTGCCCTTTGGTTCCGGTGCCATTGGCTGCGGCGAGGATCGCACCGTCGGATGGGCGGATGGCGACGATGGCACTTGCCGGCTTGGTAGCGGCCAACGTCTTCTCTGCAAGGCGCTGCAGCGACGGCAGAAGAGTGATGTCGAGCGGCTTCCCGGCGATAGGCTCGACCTCGAAGAGCGTCCGCGGTTCGGTGGACGGCCCACCTTGCGCCGATGCCGAGGGTGATGGGGAGGCAGTCCCGGCCGGCTTGGCCGATGCCAGTTGGACCCGCACGCCCGGGGTCCCGCGAAGTTGTACGTCGTAGCGCCGCTGCAGACCGGACAGGCCGACCTGATCGCCTCCGACGACGGCCCCGTTGGACGTATCGACGATCTCCTTCGTGGCTTCGCCCACAGTGCCGAGAACGGGTCGGGCGAAAGTACGGGTCGGCGCCAACATCTGCTGGTCGTCGATGGCCAGCGCACCGGGGATGGCGCGAACCTTCGTCTCGGACGGCACGTCGTTGGCATTCCTCCGCAGCACAATGGCCTCCACGAATGCGTCAGCACCCGCCGAGCCGACCCTCGACACGTAAGAGCCGGTGTCGATTCGGAGCAACCTGGCGAGACGGGCCGCAGAGGTCTTGGTTTGCTCGCCACTCACTCTGGCCTTGTCGATGCCGATTCGGACCACCGCACGCAAACTGACGATCGGTATCCCGCCATCGCCCCGCACCTCACCGCGTTCCGGGTACAGGCGGCGCTGGCTCAGCCGATTGGATCCGTCCAAGTCAGGCTGAACAACGCTGGGCTGCCAGCTCGACTTCCACCGTCCGGCCTCATCGACCAGCCGTGCCGACGTTTCGTACGTCCAAGGCGCTGAAACGCCCGGAAAGGTCCAGCTGATTCGAAGTCCGGCGGTGGCCATCTTGCCCGAGACGTCCACTCGGCCGACCTGGACGTTTGGAGTCAGCGGGCCCATGCCGGCCAACAGGGCTTTGAGTTCGTCATTGACTGCGGCGCTGTTTGCTCCCGCGAACTCCACTGCAGAGACGTCCTTCTTGGCCAGCCCGGTCGCGAGTTCCGCAGCCGCGCGATCTGCCGTGTCTTCGCCGGGCGACGGCGTGGGTACTGATCCGCCGCGCGTGCACCCCAGCAGGAGGAGAACGCTGGTCAGGACGATCGTGACCGCTCGAAAACGCACCGGGCCATCTTGCCTTCTTGCTGGGTGCGAGCAGCACTGGGGAGGACATCGGCCTTCACGTGCCGCTGCCGGTTCTTGGCCGCCGGGCCGCGTAAGGTCCGATCATGGGCATCTACGCACAGCGTCCCGGCAAGCTGATCGGCCAGCTGGTGGCCGACGTGCTGGTCATTCTTTGGGGCGTCGTGTGGGCCCTGATCGGAAGCTTCATTCACCAGATGATCTCGCTCGTCGCTGTTCCCGCCCGGGAGACCGCACGTGCGGCTGGACGCTTGGCCGAAGACTTCGGGGACGCCGCCGATCAGGCCGCCAACGTGCCAGGCGTGGGCGACCAGCTGCGTCGTCCGTTCGACGCTGCCTCGGACACGATGGGCGGCGTCATCTCGTCGGCCAACCACCAGGTCGCCAACATCGAACAGTTGGCCACCGTTGTTGGCTGGCTGGTCTTCTTGATCCCCGTGAGCGTCGTGGTCGCCTTCTGGCTGCCTCGTCGAGTTCGGTTCTGGCAGCAGTCACGCGCTGCGCAACGGTTCATCGATTCCGACGCCGATCTCGACCTGTTCGCGTTGCGTGCCATGGCGACCGAGCCGATGCATGTGCTGGCAGCCATCAGTGACGATCCGGTCGGGGCCTGGCGATCGGGAGATACCAAGGTGATCACCAAGCTCGCGGAGATCGAACTTGGCCGCAGCGGGCTTCGCTTGCCCGCTCGGCTACGAGCGCGTGCCGGTTAGCTGCCCGACGACGAAGATGCGTCGGAAGGGGAGCACCGTTCCGTACGTCTCCGCCGGGTACGCCTGGCGCAGCAAGGCTTTGTACTCACTAACGAATTCTGCTCGCTGATCGTCGGCCAGAGACTCCAAGACTGGCCTCGCGCCCGTGCCGGAGATCCAATCGAAGACGGGATCTGGTCCGGAGAGAACGTGGAAGTAGGTCGTCTCCCACGCCTCTACTCGGCAGCCGAGCGCCGCAAGATCGGAGACGTAGTCGATCGGCTCCCCGGCCGCCGGCCATTCAACGCCGCGGGTGGCCGGTGCGAACCGGGGTTCCGACGCCAGCTCGCGAAGCAGCCGATGACTCGGCTGATCGAAGTTGCCTGGCACCTGGAACGCCAGCCACCCACCCTCGATGAGGCAGCTGAGGAAGGTGCCCAGCAAGCTGCGGTGTTGAGGCACCCACTGCAAGGCGGCGTTGCTGACGATCACATCGACCGGTACGACTGGACGCCAGCTTCGAAGATCAGCGACCACGAACCCCAGGTGCTCACTGGTGTACCCGCGGGCCTTGGCGATCATCTCCGGTGAGGAGTCGACGCCGACTACCGTCGCGTCCGGCCAACGATCCGCCAGCCTTGCAGTCAGCTGTCCAGGCCCGCAACCAAGATCAACAACCATGGTCGGAGCGCTGGCGTCGATCCGGGCTACGAGCTCGAAGAACGGCCGCGACCGCTCGTCTGCGAACCGCAGGTAGGTCACCGGATCCCAGCTGGCCATCGATCCCCTTCCTCGAGTTCCCGACGAACGCAAGCTATCGCTGAGCGTCAAGAATGGTCGTCCTTTCGCCGGTAGGGAAGGTTTTTCACGAGTAGGCTCGGAACGGTCGATACGCATCAACGGGGGTTCGGTGAGCGAAGACCGGGGGACCGCTGAAGGTGGTGCACACAAGCCGGCCCTGTCCGTCCTGATTCGAGTCCGCGGTGCGATGCCGAGCCTGCGCCCGGCTGAGCAGCGCGTGGCGCATGCCGTCCTGGCCGATCCCGCCGCCATCTCTGAAAGCTCCATCACCACGGTGGCCCGGCAGTGTCATACGTCCGAGACCACCGTCCTCCGCTTCTGCCGTGCCATCGGCCTTGCCGGCTATCCGGAGCTAAGGATCGCCCTGGCCAGAGCCGCACAGTGGGAGGAAGCGGATCGGAGCGGGGGCGCTCCCCGAAACGGCACCATCAACGCCGGTGATTCGGTGTCCGACTTGATCGACAAGATCATCTACGCTGATGCGCGGGCCATCGAAGACACCGGTGGAGCGCTCGACGTGGAGACGTTGACGGCAGCGATCGACGCCGTCTGCGCAGCGCGAAGGACCGATCTCTACGGCGTCGGCGCCAGTGCCTTGGTGGCTCACGACCTGCACCACAAGCTTCATCGGATCGGCCTGACCTCCTTCAGCTGGTCGGATCCCCATTTGGCGCTGACATCTGCCGCCATGCTGAGCGATACGGATGTGGCCATCGGCATCTCGCACACCGGCACAACGATCGACGTGATCGACGCCTTGCGGGTGGCTCGTGAGCATGGTGCGACCACCATCGGGGTGACCAACTTCGTGAAGGCACCGATCGCTGGGCATGCGGATCTGCTGTTGACGACCGCAGCTCGGGAGACCACGTTCCGGTCTGGACCGATGGCGAGTCGGATCGCGCAGCTGGTAGTGGTCGACTGCCTCTTCGCCGGCGTCGCCCAGCGGCATTACGATTCGGCTATCGGCGCGCTGGAGACCACGTACGCGGCCGTACAAAGCCGCCACGGCGCCCGCGGGCAATAGTCTCTCCACTCCGGTGCGCATCGGCTGGAAGAGTGTGGCCGGTGAGCGTCAGCACCGCCGCGCCGTCTCGGCTTCGAATGATCGTCGTGCTCGGCATGCTGTCGACCTTCGGGCCGCTGTCCCTTGACCTGTATCTGCCGGCCCTACCGCAACTGGCTGATGAGCTGCAGACTTCTGCCTCCGGCGCGCAATTGACGATCACGTCCTGCCTGGTGGGCCTGGCGATCGGTCAGTTGATCGCCGGACCCCTGTCGGACCGCTTCGGCAGGCGTCGGCCACTGATCGTCGGTCTGACGATCTATCTGTTGGCTTCGGTCGGCTGCGCGTTTGCGCCGTCCATCGAGGTGCTGGTTCCGGTACGGCTGGTGCAGGGGCTGGCTGGGGCCGCCGGCCTGGTGATCGCCCGGGCTGTGGTTCGTGATCTCTATTCGGGCCGTGACTTGGTCATCTTCTTCTCCCGCTTGATATTGATCTCGGGATTGGCGCCGGTGATCGCGCCGGTGCTGGGAGGCCAGCTCAGCAAGATCATGACCTGGCGGGGAATGTTCTTGGTCCTGGCGGCCTTCGGCGCCATCCTGTTGCTCGCCGGGCTGTTCGGAGTACCGGAGACGCTGCCACCCGACCGCCGGACGACCGGCGGATTGCCAGTCGCCTTGCGCGGTTTCTGGGTGCTGATCAAGGACCGGATCTTCGTCGGAGCCGTGCTTGCCGCGGGCCTGAGCGGCGCCTCCATGTTCGCCTACATCGCCGGGGCGACATTTGTCCTGCAGCGCATCTACGGACTTAGCGCCGCCGAGTTCTCGCTGGTGTTCGCCACCAACTCAGTTGGCATCATCGCCTGCGGTCAGATCGGCGCCCGGCTGTCGCGAAGCTGGCCGCCGGTTCGCGTGCTGGCACTGGCCCTCACGCTCAACTGTGCAGGCGCCCTGGCCGTGGCGATCACCGTGTTCTCCGACGCTGGGTTCTGGGCCCTGGTGGCGTCACTGTTCGTCATGGTGAGCTCGGTCGGGATGGTCTTCCCGATTGCCTCCGCCCTTGCCCTGATGGACTACCCCCAGCAGGCGGGTGCTGCCTCTTCCCTCTTCGGGCTGGCTCAGTACATCGCCGGTGCTCTCGCTGCGCCGCTCGTCGGGTTGGCCGGCGAAAGGTCGGCGGCCCCACTCGGGATCGTCGTGCTGGCCGCGAGCGCCTCCGCGTGCGCGGTGTTCGTCGCATTGGTGGTGCCGGCCGTGCGCGCACGAGCCCCACAGCAATCATTGTGATGAATCCGTCACCGACTTCGGTGGTGGATCGATCACGCGATGATCGTCAACTGCCCCGGCTGCGGTGGTGAGTGGACTCGCGCCAGTGTGGGGCAACGGGCTTCCAGGCCAGCATCATCCCGGCCTCCGCCGGCGTCCGATTAGCCTTGAGATTGTTGCATCGCAAGCAGGCAGCGACCGTGTTCTGCCATGTGTTTCCCCCGCCACGGGATTGGGGCAGCAGGTGATCAACAGTCTCGGCGGTCCCGCCGCAGTAGGCGCAGTGATGACGATCGCGCCGCAAAACGCCGCGCTTGGACCAGGTCGGTGACTTGGCGTAGAGGAACGTCGTCTTGACGTAGCGGATCAGTCGCAGCACCAGCGGCCAGGGGTAGGGGCCGATCCGCCTGCCCTCGTGGGCCTCCTCGACGATCGCCACCTCGCGGACCAGCATCTTGATCGCGTGCTTGATCGACACCGTGTGCAGGGCGGTGTTGTCGGTGTTGAGCACGACGACTCCTGACACCCCTCTGTCCTCCTTCGGCTGGCGACCGGAGTGAACGATCTGTGCATAGCTTGTCACTGGGATTATGCCGGGCCACGCAAGGTCGGACCTGCGTTCCTACTCCAGCGCTGGGGTTGACAGAGACGAACAAACGTTCGAATATATCTAGATGAGGGGTGCAGCTGCTGATCTTCGTGAGCTGCAGCGTCGCGTTCAGCGGATGCAGGGAACGGTCATCTCGCGCACCCTGGAATCGCTGCCGGGGCTGTCGGATCTCATCCAGCTCAGGACGGGCGCTGCGTATGCGGTGGACAGCGCCAGTCTGGCCCTGGCCTTGCTGGCCGGACCTTCGCAAGCGGGGGAATGGGTCGGGATTGTCGGAGCGACTGATCTCGGCTTCGAGGCCGCAGCAGGATTCGGAGTCGATCTCGGACGCACGATCGTCGTGCCGCATCCAGGCGAACACTGGCTGTCGGTTACCGCCGGACTGGTCGATGTCGCAAGTCTGGTCCTGGTCAAGCCGCCGGTTCTGATCACCGAGCATCAGGCCGAGCGAATCAAGTCCCGGCTACGGCAGAAGGACGCAACCTTGATCTGCTGGGGCGAGTGGCCGCGCTGCGAAGCTCGGCTGGCGCTGCGCGATTCCTCCTGGATCGGTTTGGGGCGTGGTTACGGCCATCTCACCGGCCAACGAGTGCGCGTCGACCTCTACCGGGGAAGCACGCCGCCTCGATCGATTGATCTGTGGCTGCCTGACACCGACCAGGAAGTTCGGGAAGCGGGCGCCAGGGTCGTGGCCATCGACCAGGTCAAAGCAGGCTGATCATGACCGCCTTGCTGACTACCTCAATTCATGACCGACCGACCACAAGTCAACCGGCGCCGTCGGCTAACGCCGATCGTCGCGTCCTGGTCGTCTGGTGCCCCGACTGGCCGGTGATCTCTGCTGTGGCTTCGCTGGGACTTGTCTCATCGTCACCGATCGCGGTCATCGACCGCGGCGAGGTCTACGCCTGCTCGCAGGCAGCGCGACTGGATGGGGTACGCCGGGGGATGCGTCGCCGGGATGCCTCCGCGCGCTGCCCCGAACTGACGATCGTCGACCACAGTGTCGAACGCGACGTCCGCGCTTTCGAGTCGATCCTGTCCACAATCGAGGACACGACATCTGCGGTGACGCCGATCCGTCCTGGTTTGTGCGCGCTGAGCGTGCCTAGCCGCTACTACGGGGGCGAGCGAGAGGCCGCAGCCGTGATCGCGGAGCAGCTTGTGGCCGCGGGACTATGGGAGTGCCGAATCGGTATCGCGGACGGTATTTTTGCCGCCGAGCAGGCTGCCCGCCAGGCCGCGCCCCAGGACTGCTGCGTGATTCCGACAGGCGGTTCCGCGAGATTCCTGGCCGACCTGCCGATCATGGTTCTGGAAGACCTGGAATTGGTCAGCTTGCTGCGTCGTCTGGGAATCCGCACTCTGGGCGACTTCGCGGCTTTGCCGGCCCGAGACGTGCTCACTCGCTTCGGTTCCCAGGGTGCCTTGATCCACCGACTGGCCGGGGGTAGCGACTCGCGGATCGCCGCCGCCCGCCGGCCACCTCTTGATCTTCAACAGTCGGTGCCTTTCGACCCGCCGCTGGAGACCGTTGAGCCCGTCGCCTTCAGCAGCCGGCAAACCGCCGAACGCTTGATCGCCGAGCTCGCCCGGCACGGGCTGGTGTGCAGCGAGATTCGCATCGAGGTCGTCGGTGACCGCGGCTGGGTCGGCTCACGGGTCTGGGCTCATCCGCGCTGGTTCACTGCTGCCGACCTCGTCGACCGTCTTTACTGGCAACTGCAGGGTGATCCGTCACCTGAGCCGGTGGAGGGCATTCGACTGATCCCTGAAGCCGTCGAGTCGTTGGCTGATCATGGTGAAGGGTTGTGGGGCAGCGCGCCCGATGAGCGGATCGAGCGTGGCGTCGCGCGGTTGCAGGGCATGCTCGGTCCAGAGCAGGTGCTGAGCCCCTCACTTCAAGGTGGGCGTAACCCACGGCAACGTCAGGTGCTCACTCCGTGGGGTGAGCGCGGGACTCGGCACCGGGCAACCGATTTGCCCTGGCCGGGCAGCATCCCTCCGCCGGCGCCGACCCGAGTGTTTCCCGAGCCACGTCCGGCAGCGGTTTTCTCCGCCGACGGTTGTTCGGTCGAGATCACCGATCGAGGAGCTATCACCGGGGAGCCAGCTCGGTTGCGGACCGATGATTCGGCCGACCCTTTGGTGATTGAGGCCTGGGCCGGTCCCTGGCCCATCGATGAGTTGTGGTGGGAACCGAAGGGCGCCCGCCGGGTGGCGAGGCTTCAGATGGTCACTGTCGACGGATCCGCATGGTTGTTGCTGGTTGAGGGCGACCAGTGGTGGACCGAGGCGCGCTATGAGTAGTTGTTGGGGGAGCGTCGCGAGCCCCAGTCATCGCAGCGAGGTGTGTCGATGAATTGGCACAATCCGCGCGTCTCGTGGTCGGATCTGGAACGCCAGATGTCGGGCCGGCCGGAGAATCGACGCCCACCCAGTCTGGAGCATGCCGAAGACGACAGCGCACCAGGTTTCTCA
>DASQUD010000039.1:0-7420 GCA_035641455.1 Propionibacteriaceae bacterium
AATGGGCGACTACGACCCCGGTCGAACGATCTAACGGTCCCCGCTTAGCGACAATCAGCTTAGGGCTAGAACACCCAATCCGCCGCTTGACGAACATAGGACCATCGAGAGATCCGCCACCACACCTCAGACGAACCTGAGGCAACCAGCCAGCCCTCAGACATTGCCCAAAGCCCCCGATCACAGTATAGCTAGCGGATCAGCTCAACTGAGGGACTCGACAAGTCGCAAAGATCACGACCCTTAGGGATGCGGCCCACCGGCTGATCCGCTGTTCTCACGGACTTTCATCCGGGTGTGTGAGCCCCATTGATGGGGTCCCGCCAGAATCAACGAACACAACAGGCGATCGACTAACGTTGATTTGCGGACGAGAACGTCACCTCGATCGATGCTTCAACACTTCCCTTGGCAATGAAGGCAACCCTTCCCTCGGCGCCGACTGTCAGCTTCACGACTATTGAATTTAGCCCTATGCCTCGCTCGGACGCATCTAGCACGGTGCTCAGATCGGTTCGAAGGGTATCTAATTGCCGAGCAAGATCAGCTGTGTCAATCGACCCCACGATCGACCTGTCACCATACTCACCTCCCCTAGTAACTATCGATCCCTTCGTTAGGTCGACCACATCGAACTTCGCCATGCTCGATTATAGCGTAGAACCCGTATAGGAAGTGTCAAATAGGCGGTGGATCTGATCTGCTCTCAGAATCCGTTTTGGCCGATTGATCCGGCCTTCGCAGGTGATGGGGAACGCGTTCAGGGCGGGCTTCCATCTGGTTATCCATCGTGCTTGCTTTGCGGGTGGGTTCTAGGGATTGGGTGACCAGGTCGAGACATCGGGACCTGGCTGCGGCGCTACCACGAAGCGGTCCGCGACTTCGTGCCGCGCCGGCAGGATTGGTGTGGCGGATCGGCTCCCGCTCGTGGAGCCCGGGTGTTGGGGGCAGCGACATGGACGCCCTTGGTGGGGCAGGCCTACACGGTCCTGTGGGCATGACACCATTCGTGACACGAACTAACGTCTACTAGACGTGCTGACGGCGGCCATCGAGACCGACGGCGCTACTTCTGTCGCCTGACGATGTCCCAGCGTAGGTCTGGGGTTCGATTCCCCAAGGCGACTCCGCTTTTGACTAGGTAGAACGCCTCTTTTGGGCAAGCTCAGCGAAGGCTCGCATGGCCCGGGGTCGCGGGGAGCGGGCCAGGGCATGGTCACCACCAGCCTTGCCGCTTCGCCCATCGGAGCAGGGTCAGGGAGAGTGTGAGCATCACTAGCAGCAGGATGGCCAGCGGTAGCCAGAGGGTCTGCTCGTTGACGATGACGTTCATGCCGACCACTGAGGAGAGGGCTGTGATCGGTAGGGTGACGGCGGCGATGACGGCGAGGCGTTCGGCGGCGATGGTCATCTTAGTGTCGGTCCGCGCGCGGTAGAACTCGGTGACTCCCATCAGGAAGTCCAGCTGGCTTTGGCTGATGTGCGCCACCCGCTCGTACTGATCGAGCAGGTCTTTCATCAGGTTGATGCTTTCCTCGGGGGCGAAGCGGCGGCCGAGGGTGATCGCGCGACGGTAGATCTCGCCGCCCTGCGAGGCCATGGTGCGGATGGTGAGCAGCTCGTGTCGGGCTGTGAACAGCGCGGTCAGGAACTCCTGCGGCCCTTCCTCCTCGGCGGCCGCCATCACCCGCTGCTCGAGCAGGCCTACCTGGCGGGCGAGGTCGGCGACCAGCGCGGACTCGCGGCGGACGATCGTGGAGACGATGGCGTAGGTCAGGCTGAAGGGGGAAGCCGGGTGTAGCCGGCCGGCCTCCATGCGGGCGATCACCTGTCGGGTCTCTTGCATCGCTACGTCGAGCGGCACCACGGGGTTGAGCGGGCCGTGGACGGTGACGAGGAACCGTTTGCCGATGAACTGGTCGAGCTCGAGGTAGTGGACGTGGCCGGCCTGTCCGATCTCTGGTGCATGGATGACGATGAACACGTGGTCGGAGTAGACGTGGATGCGTGGTGTGTGGTTGCGGTCCCGGGCTGCGGCGATGGCCATCGGATGGAAGCCGAACTCCTCGGCCAGCACCTGCTCTGCGTCGGCGCTCCACACGGGGATGTCTAGCCAGACGAACCCGTCGTCGCGCAGCCGCAGCTCGGAAAGCTCGCCGAGGGGGCGGTCTGTGACGCCCGAGGCGTCTACCCATCGCAGGTCCATCAGCCAACCTCCATCACTAGGGACGCGGCGGCGACAATGTCCGTGCGTCGCTGCTGTGTTGTTGGTGTCAGGTTTCACCGCGCCGACGAGGGGTTCAAGCAGTCGACGGCAGCGTGGCGGCGTGAACGTCCTTGAGTGGTCGACTCAGACTTCGTCGCTGAAGTGTTCTACCTGGTTGGTTTTACCGGAGGCGATGATGACGTCGCCCTGGTTGACCACGGTTTGGGGGGTGGCGTAGGTGAAGTCCTCTCCGGGCCGCTTGATGGCGACGATGGTTACTCCATACCGCTTCCGTACCTCGGTCTTGCTGAGTGGTTGGCCGACGATGGCAGCGGGTGGGGTGGTCTTGACCAACGCGTAGTCGTCGTCGAACTCCATGTAGTCCAGCATTCGTCCGGCGACCAGGTGGGCGACCCGTTTGCCCATGTCGTGCTCGGGCCGCACGATGTGGTGCACGCCGAGCTGGCCGAGGATCTTGGCGTGCGGCTCGCTGATCGCTTTGGCCCAGATCTCCGGGGTCTCGAAGCCGAGGCAGACGGTGGCGGTGAGGATGCTGGCTTCCAGGTTGTTGCCGACCGCGATAACCACCCGGTAGAACTCGTGCACCGAGAGCTGCCGCAGGGCCTCCTCGCTGGTGGTGTCGGCGCTCACGACCTGGGTGAGCTGCCCGGCCAGTGACTCGACGATCCGCTGGTCGGCGTCGACGGCCAGCACCTCAATCTGTTTTTTCATCAGCTCCAGGGCCAGCGAGGTGCCGAACCGGCCCAGGCCCAAGATGGCGACGGCGTCCAGCCGCCGGTTCCGTCTAGCCATGTCGCACTCTCCTAACCGATCAGGGGTCGGCCCTCGGGCATGTGGAACAGTCGGTGCCGCTCCCGCAGCGCCAGCGCCGACACCAGACTGATCGGCCCGAGCCGACCGATGAACATCAGGGCCACCAGGACCACCTGCCCGGCCGGGGGCAGTTTCGGGGTGATACCGGTGGACAGCCCCACCGTGGCGAACGCCGACACGCTCTCATACAACACCGCGTCGAAGGACATCTTCGTCATCTCCAGCAGCACCAGCGTGGAGATCACCACCGCGGCGACCGAGAAGAGCGCCACGGAGAGGGCTTGCCGCCAAACTCGCGGCTCGACCCGACGGTCCAGGACGCGAACCTCGGGTTCACCGCGCACCTCGGCCCAGATCACGAAGAACAGCAGCACGAACGTGGTCACCTTGATCCCGCCCGCTGTTCCGGCGGAGCCGCCGCCGATGAACATCAGCACGTCGGAGCCCAACAGCGTGCCGGACTCGAGCTGACTAGGGTCGAGGCTGTTGAAGCCGGCGGTGCGCAGCATGGTCGCGTTGAAGAACGCGGACAGGACCCGGGCATTCGGGTCGAGCTTGCCGAGCGTCCCCGGGTTGCCCCACTCCGCCAGCAGCATAAAGAGGGTGCTGCAGACCAGCAGCACCACGGTCATGCCGACGGTCAGCCTGGTGTGCAGGCTCCACTGCCGCGGCCCGAGCAGCCGTCGCCGAAGCTCGAAGAGCACCGGGAACCCGATACCCCCCAGGATCACTGCGGCGGCGATCGGCAGGCAGATCCACGGGTCAGTCGCGAACCCGATGAGGTTGTCGCTGAACAGCGCAAAGCCGGCATTGTTGAACGCGGAGATGGCGTGGAACACTCCCAGTTCGATCGCTCGCACGAGTCCTACGTCGTAGCCGATGGCGAAGCGAGCGGTGAGCAGTGCGGCGGTGAGGGCCTCGAACAGCAGGCTCACCTTGATAACCCCGCGGACAACTCTGCCCACGTCGCCCAAGCCGACATGCTTCGTCTCAGCGGCCGCGATCAACCGTGAGCGCAAACCGAGCCGCCGCGAGATCAGCAACCCGACCAGCGAGGCCAGGGTCATAATCCCGAAGCCGCCCACCTGAATCAACGCCAAGATGACCACCTGGCCGAAGGCCGACCAGTACACCGGGGTATCGACCACGATCAGCCCGGTCACACACACCGCGCTGGTCGCGGTGAACAACGCGGTCACCAGTGGAGCCGCGCCCGGCCCGTCCCGCGCGATCGGCAACATCAACAGTCCGGTGCCGACCGCCACCGCGACCGCGAACGCCGCCACAATCACCTGGGCCGGATGACGAAACTGCGGTCGCCACCGACCCCGGCCGGGACGCACCCGCTGGTCATCCCGCCGATCGGGCACGCCGAGATACTAGTGAAGTCCTGCCGGTTGGGGACAGCAAATGGCTCTTGACGACGACGCGGACCAGTAGCCGGTGCGCCAGCCTGCCGAGCGCGCAGCGTCGCCGGAGTACGACGCCCAGCCGGCCATCATCGCGACGGCCATCGAGCATCCAGCGGTGCCCCCGTCGTGCCCCCGAAGAACCGTCGCCAGCCGTCTCCAGCCATCACCAGCCGCGGACCATAGGGCAGAGCGCCAGTCCTAGACGACACCAGCCGTCGGCCACCATCAAACGCTGGACTATCTCTCGTAATGCGTAGGTCTGGGGTTCGATTCCCCAAGGCGGCTCCGCTGTCATGTCTCGGGGCACCGTTGGCGGGTGTCTCGAGACATCGTTGCATTTTGATCTTGGTTGTCAATGGGTTCGGCATCCCGGCGTTGATGGTGGGGGCCGTCCTCGCCGGGGTTAAGGTCGGGGCCCTGCGGGTGGCCTACGGCCAGCCTTGACCCCGGCTGCGGTGGCGCGGACTGGCCGGAGTCGGGATGCCGGCCGGGGTGTGACTGCCGGGTTGTGTGGTGGTGGTCCGGGGGGTGGTAGGCCGCGGGGCTGGTAGTCGGTCACCCCTTGACGAGCACAGTTCGCGCGGGCCGGATCAGCCCCGGCCCAGGAGCCGGCGCCGAACAGATTGGTAGAGTCCCGGAGTTGAGCGCTTGGTGCAGACCAGGTGAAGGCTGGCGACACCTAATTGGTGTGGCGACACTCAAGGACGCGCGGTGGCGGACAAGCGGCCTGCCAGGAAGCCGGCAGCCGACGAGCACGTCCCCATCCCAGCGCCCCTGCGCCCTCGCCCTGCCCTGGACTACAAGCTCGACAAGAAGCCGGAGCACCGATTCCTCTCGGTGCTGCGAGGTCTCACACCGGGTCTGAACTACACCGCCAAGGGGTACTCGTGGCGGTGGCTCCGCGTGGACGGCATCGCGGGGGTGGCCGTGGCGGCATACCTCATCCCGCAGGTGATGGCCTATTCGGCGATCGTCAACGTGCCTCCGGTGGCGAGCCTGTGGACGGCACTTGCGGCGATCGTCGCCTATTTCGTGCTAGGCAGCTCACGCATACTGTCCTCCGGCCCCGAGTCCACGATCGCCCTGATGACCGGCGTGGCGATCGCCCCGCTGGCCGCGCAGAACCCAGACCGCGCCGTCGCTCTGAGCGCCAGCCTCGCGCTCATCGTTGCGGGGTGGTCGCTGCTTGCTCGGCTGCTGCGGGCCGGTATCATCGCCGAACTCTTGTCCACCCCGCTGCTCGTCGGCTACCTGGCCGGCGGCGCCGTACTGATGGTCGTCGGACAGCTCGGCAAGCTGACCGGGACCTCCTACGAGGGTGGCACGATCGTCGAGGAGGTGCGCGGTTTCCTCGGCGTGGCGACCAATACCGACTGGCTGACGCTCGCGGTCGCCGCGAGCACGCTGGCGGTCATCCTGCTGCTGCGCTGGCTGCGCGCGTCGCTGCCTGGGCCGCTCATCGCGGTGGTGCTGGCCACTGTGGCATCGGTCGTGTTCAACCTCGAGTCATACGGGGTGGCGGTGGTGGGCGAGGTCCCTTCGGGGCTGCCCGTGCCGCACCTGCCCGAGGTGACGTTCGAGGACGTGAGGATGCTCGTGCTCGCCGGGCTGGGTATCACGATCGTCGGCTACAGCGACATCATGCTCATCGCCCGGGGATTCCCGCTGGCCCCCGCCGAGGGGGAGACCGCGGCCGACCTGCGGCCGGACCCGCAGGCCGAACTCGTCGCGATGGCGGGTGTGCACGCGATGGTCGGCGTCTTCAGCGGCTATCCGGTCTCTGCGTCCGGGTCGCGTACGGCCCTGGCGATCGCCGGTGGCGCGCGCAGCCAGGTCTATTCGCTCGTCGCCGCGTTGTGCGTCGTCGCCGTCTTGTTCTTTGCCGGTCCACTGATGGCACCGCTGCCCTGGGCGGCCCTCGGCGCGGTGGTCCTATATGCGGCGGGCAAGCTCGTGTCGATCCCGGAGTTCCGGCGGCTTTGGCGGTTTCGCCGCCGCGAGTTCATGCTGGCCGTCACCGCGCTGGTCGGGACGGTCGTCATCGGCATCCTGCAAGGCGTCGTCTTGGCCATCGCGCTCAGCCTGGTGGAGATGCTGTACCGCCTGGCGCGCCCGCACGAGGGGGTCCTGGGGCGGGTGCCGGGCGTCGACGGCATGCACGACGTTGCCGACTACCCCGACGCGCGGACAATCCCCGGCTGCATGTTCTATCGCTATGACGCTCCGTTGTTCTTCGCCAACATCGGCGACCTTCGCGAGCGGGTAGACAAGCTCATAGAAATAGAGAACGAGGCCTACCCGGACTCCCCAGTGCGGTGGTTCGTGCTCAACGTCGAGGCCAACGTCGAAATCGACATCACCGCGGCCGATGGCCTGCGAGAGCTGGCCCGCGAGCTCTCCGATGGCGGCATCCACCTGGTCCTGGCTCGCGTGAAGAACGACTTGTACGAGCCGCTGGACCGGGCCGGGGTCATCGACGTCATCGGCAAAGAGATGCTCTTCGCCACGCTGCCGGTCGCCGAGGAGAGCTACCTGCGCTGGGCCCTGGCTCACGAGCCGTCGCAGCCCATCGAAACGCCTCAGCAAGCGATCGAGGACGAACCAGCTGACAGCTCACTGCCCTGGCATCGGCCCGACTTGGATGACGAGCCCGCGGAAGGACGCGACCCAGACCGCGACCACTGACCACCGTCTTATTGCCGCGTCACCATCGGCGACGAGCTGGCTCGTCTGAGCTTGGGCTGTGGAGATTGTCTCGGCGACCTCAGGGGCGGTCGTGACATCAATCGTGGTGCGAACTGGCGTCAACTACACGTGCTGGACGCGCCTAGAGGGGGCCGCAGCGCAACGCCTGTCGCCTGAAGATGGCCGAGTTGGCCGGGACCATCGCTCTTTCAAAGCTCTGTGTCGTAGGCGAATACTTCGCCCAAGTGGCGACGTAGCACTGAGTCGGACCGCACATGAACTG
>DASQUD010000040.1:0-4317 GCA_035641455.1 Propionibacteriaceae bacterium
GCCCACGCTTCATGAGATCCCCTTTGTCGTTCCGCCTGGTTCGGGTACTGGTCATCGGACGGTCCGCCAGGGGACTCTCAGTCCCCCACCGTCCCGTGACCACCGGCGCCACCGCCGTGGCGCAGGTTCCACGCAGAATTAGACCTACGTGCATTAGGAGCGACGTAGCAAGCACTGCTCGTGGCAGCGCGGATCGGCAGCTGCCTCGGACGGGGCCGCGGAGATTCCGGAGCACGCCGTGGTGCTCAGCGCGACACTCGTGTCGGCAACGGCTGAATACTGACCCCTTATCGCCGGTCGAAATCTGACCCCCCTTCCTCCGGGTCCACCACTGAACGTGTGGATCAACGAACCCTGGCCCGACCTGCGGCCAGGGAGGAAGGACGTGCTCAACGTGGAGGACTGGGCAGAGATCCGGCGACTGCACCGGGCCGAAGGTCTGTCGATCAAGGAGATCGCGCGCCAGCTCGGCGTCGCCCGCAACACCGTGCGCTCGGCACTGCGCTCCGACGAGCCGCCGAGCTATCAACGAACAAGACGTGGTTCGGCCGTCGACCGCCACGTGCCGGCCATCCGCGCCCTGCTGGTGGAGTTCCCGCGCATGCCGGCGACGGTGATCGCAGAGCGCATCGGCTGGGCGGGCGGCCGGACCGTGCTGCAGGAGCGCGTCGCCGAGCTCCGCCCGCTGTTCCTGCCTGCCGACCCATGCCAGCGCACCGAGTATCGACCGGGCGAGCTGGCCCAGTGGGACCTGTGGTTCCCGCCAGTGAAGATCCCTCTCGGCCAAGGTCAGTCGGCGAGCCCACCGGTGATCGTCGGCGTGTCGGGCTACTCGCGCACGATGGTCGCCCGCATGATCCCGAGCCGCGAGGTACACGACATCTTGCTGGGCCACCTGGCCTGTCTGCTCGAGCTGGGAGCGGTGCCGCGCAAGGGCGTCTATGACAACGAGGCGGCTCTGGTGTCGAGGCACAACGGCCGACCCAACCTGACCGCTCCCTTCCAGCGCTTCCGGGGAACGCTCGGCATGGGGGTGATCATCTGCAAGCCCGGCGACCCCGAGGCCAAGGGTCTCGTCGAGCGGGGAAACCGCTACCTGGAGACGAGTTTCCTGCCCGGCCGGCGCTTCTCCTCGCCCCAGGACTTCAACGCCCAGCTCGTCATGTGGCTGCGGCGGGCCAACAACCGGATGCACTCGACGCTTCGGTGCCGACCGGCCGAGCGCATCGCCGAGGACCGCGCCGCCATGATGGCCCTGCCGCCGATGCTGCCGGATCCAGCCTGGCGTGAGACCAAGCGCCTCGGCCGAGACCACTGGGTGCGGGTCGGCACGTGCGACTACTCGGTGCATCCCCGGGCCATTGGCCGGCGCGTCGAGGTGCGCATGGATCTCGAAGAGCTGGTCGTCACCTGCGCCGGCGAGGTGGTGGCGCACCACCCGCGTTCCTGGGCCAAGCACCGCACCGTGACCGACCCCGACCACGAGCGGGCCCGCACTGTCATGCGGGCCTTCGCCCAGGCCCTGGCCGAGGACCACGACGACGTCGAGGTGCGCGACCTGTCGGTCTATGACCGGGCGACGGGCGTGGCGTGATGGCGGCGCGTATCAAGCCCAACAGCGACGTCGCCTATCTGTGCCGGGCGCTGAAGGCGCCGTCGCTGGCCAGCTCCTTCGAGCGCCTGGCCGAGCGGGCCCGGTCGGAGAACTGGAGCCACGAGGAGTTCCTGGCCGCCTGTCTCGAGCGCGAGGTGGCGTCGCGCCAGGACCACGGCGGGGAGAACCGCACCCGCGCCGCGCGCTTCCCCGCCCGCAAGAGCATCGAGGACTTCGACTTCGACCACCAGCGCAGCCTCAAGCGCGAGGTCATCGCCCATCTCGGCACCCTCGACTTCGTCGAGACCAAGGACAACGTGGTGTTCCTCGGCCCGCCCGGCACCGGCAAGACGCACCTGGCCACCGGGCTCGGCATGCGGGCCTGCCAGGCCGGCCACCGCGTCGCCTTCGCCACCGCCGCGGAGTGGGTGGCCCGGCTCGGCGATGCGCATCACCAGGGCCGCCTGCACAACGAGCTCACCCGACTCGGGCGCTTCCCGCTGCTTGTCATCGACGAAGTGGGCTACATCCCCTTCGACGGTGAAGCGGCCAACCTGTTCTTCCAGCTGATCTCGGCCCGCTACGAGCGGGCATCGGTGATCGTCACCTCCAACAAGCCCTTCGGCCGATGGGGCGAAGTGTTCGGCGACGCCACCGTCGCGGCGGCGATGATCGATCGGCTCGTGCACCACGCCGAGGTCGTGAACCTCAAGGGCGACAGCTACCGACTCAAGGACCGCGACCTCGGGAGGGTGCCTACTGACGACGCAGCGTGAGCGGACCCCGAAGGGGGGCCAATTTTCAGCCGGCGCAGGGGGGTCAATTTTCAACCGGCGTTGACACGACGGTGCTCTTTCGGCTGAGCGAGACGAGCGTCGCTACAGGTCACAGCCCAAACAGACAGCTCCAAAGGTCGGTAAGCGACCTTCCGGCGTGAGCAGGGTGAGGCTACGCGCAGGTCGGAGACGCGGCGGAATCCGGTTGTGACCGCTGGTCCGCCCGGCTTGCTGCTCGATCTGGCTCACAGGTGGCACAGGGCCGCAGCCTCCTCTCAGCGGGCGGCGCGTGCACCGCACGGTGAGCCTTGTCCGGCCGACCGATGGCTGACGAAGCCGGACACAGAACGCCAGGTCCTTGACGGCTGAGCGGATCGGGGCGGCTGTGGGTGTTCGCTGCTGGTCGTGCGATGGACGCGCGATGGCACGGGGCTGTCCCGGACCGAGGCCGTCAGCCGGCCACTCGTGCCGCGTTCCGCCGATATGGCACGCACATGTAGGGGGACGGTGCGACACTGTGGACAAGTCGTGACCTCCTCCGTCCGCGCGTGGCCACGGCGGGATGCCGCGAATACCAGGATGAGCCCTATGGCCGACTATGAGATGCCCATTCCCAGTGGACTGGAAGCCAGCGATCAACTGTCGCTATCGATCGGTCGCGTCTGCAGAGAGGACGTGTCTCTTGAGCAGTCGTGCAGACAGGTCTTCCTCGCACTTGTCGGCGCCGGATTAGGGCTCTATCTGCGCCCTGCATCTATTGAGCAGCTGATAGATGGCTGCCGGCTGATGTTGAGCAATTCAGGCGTCTCTGATCGGTGGCAGACCGCTGGAGACGACGCTCTGATTGCAGCCAAGGCAGCCCACAAGGAGCGCAACAGAGTAGTACACGACATGTTGCTCCCAGCCGGGCAGGGCGACGACGATTTGTCGAGCTGGAACGTACACCAGGCGCAAAAAAAAACGCTGAGCTTCAAAGCCACACCGAAGGCACTCACCGATGTGGCAAGGACTCTGAACAGGCTGAGTCGAGCGAATCAGCGCGTGTCCAACCTCGGATTCGGGATGGTGTCCCTTGTTCTGCTCCCCGGTGGAGGTCCTGAGCTAGCGGATGACGCCACCCTATCGATCGTTGAGGACAAATTCGACTTGACCGCAAATGGCGGCGCCCGACCGCATGGGTCAACCGAGTAATCCGCGCCAGATTAGCCCACACCATCGATCGTTTGCGATGAATGTCTTCCGAGATCAGGCCGAATGGAGAGGCGCTAGCCGAGGTCGTAAACTGGGTTCACGGCACTCTGAGACAGATCGAGAGGTTGAGTCCAACTTTGCGGCTTCGCAGACAGACCGTCGGTATCGAGCAGGTACATCGATGCAGGCAGCTGGAGATCTGTATCGTGATGAAGCGATCGATAAGACTCTGCTCATTGTCACGGCCAATCATCTCGTAACTGCACTCAACCGTTGCAGCACATCAAGGCTCGGAGTTCCCACGACAGACTGCGAACCGCGATCGAACGTTTCCGCGACATATACGAGCACTGGGATAGCTACTACTACGCACAGCAGCGCGGCCGTTCGCCCAGCGGGAAGTACAAGAGGTTGCTTCAGGAGCTGCCTACTGCTAACTCCTGGATGCTTCATTGGAACTACAAGACGGGACTGACCTTGGCTGGCGTGCTGCATCTGCCGACGCTTGCGTCCGAGGTGCGATCGATCGGCACGGCTGCGTGGCGCGCGCATGAGCAACTGCTGCGTGGAACGGTCGCTGATGATGAACTGGAACGATTGCGACCGGCGCGATTCGTTCCGAAACGAGGTCAAACCGCGCCGACCTGATGAGCTTAGTGCCCCCCGAGGCGGGGATGCCAGGGTGCCGTACACACCGGCCGCCGGGCGCCGGCTCTGCCGGCGCCCTTGACCCTGTAGAGCCGGATTCGCCAGAGC
>DASQUD010000041.1:0-2498 GCA_035641455.1 Propionibacteriaceae bacterium
CCATGACACAAAACGCGGCGAGGACGTACGCGCTCGGCTCGCCGTCTTGTCGGAGGTGCCCGACGACTGGGGGCGCTTCGCCGAGCACTTCCTCAGGGCCACGAGGATCCCCAACCCGGCCTTCGGCTACTTCCTGGCTCAAAGCCTGGCCGGAACCGGTCCGATAGAACGCGAGCGGATGCATCACTACGCGGAGAAAGCGATGCGAGAGGCGTCCGACGAAACCAGCTGGACCGAGCCGGATCAGGCCTTCGAAACCTCAGTGCACGCGGCCGTCGATGCCGCCTATGACGAACCTGAGCTGCGGGCGGCGTGGGACGAGCTGGACGCACTGATCACCGGCCCTGGCTGGTCGAACGCCCTGGGTCAAAAGATCATCCAGCTCACCATGCCGGGCGTACCCGACGTCTTCCAGGGCTCCGAGATCTGGGAGAACTCCCTGGTCGACCCCGACAATCGCCGCCCGGTCGACTTCAGGGCTCGGGCCGAGCTGCTGGCCCGGGTGACGGAGGGTCGCCCGCCCGTTGACGACACCGGCATTGCGAAGCTATGGATCACCCGCCAGGCTCTCCGGACGCGCCGTGAGCATCCGGACTGGTTCGGCAGCTACCAACCGCTCCACGGCATGGGAGCAGAACGCGATCACCTTGTGGGCTTCAACCGTGGCGGCGCGATCACCCTTGCCACCCGGCTGCCGGTCCGCCTCGCAGCGGCCGGCAGCTGGGGAGACACACGATTGACGCTGCACGATCGGTATGTTGATCAACTAACCGGCCGAAGAGCACAGGGCGACGTGCTGCTCAGTGAACTCCTCGCCGATTACCCGGTGGCGCTCCTGACGCCGGCCTGAGCTGTTCTATTCCAGGACGAAGGTGACCAGCAGGTTGACCCGGTAACCGCTGATCTGGCCATCGCGGACCTCGACCGACTGCTCTTTAACCCACGCTGAGGTGACGCCGCGAAGTGTGGAATTGGCCCGATCGAGGCCGATCTTCACGGCATCCTCGAAGCTGGTGTCGGACTTGGCGCTGATCTCAGTGACGCGGGCGACAGAGCCTGCCACGATGACCTCCTGTAGTCGTGATCGAGTGCTGACCATTCAATCGCAGCGGCACGAGCTGGAACAGCCGGGGTCCCCGTTCGGGAACGGAACCCGGGGACGCCGAAGGCCCCGGTCCATGACGGTCCGGGGCCTTCGTCGTTGATCACGCGATCATGTCAAGCTCGTACGGCCGGGATACGTCAGCTGCGGATCGTACGGCCGCAGATCGTCACTTCAGGATTTTCGTCACCCGTCCGGCGCCCACCGTACGGCCGCCCTCGCGGATGGCGAACTTCAGCTCCTCTTCCATCGCGATCGGCTGGATGAGCTGCACAGACATGTCGGTGTTGTCACCGGGCATGACCATGTCGGTGCCCTCCGGCAGATTCACCACGCCGGTCACATCGGTGGTCCGGAAGTAGAACTGCGGGCGGTAGTTGTTGAAGAACGGCGTGTGCCGGCCACCCTCCTCCTTGGACAGGATGTAGACCCGGGCCTCGAAGTCGGTGTGCGGGGTGGTCGTCCCGGGCTTGATCACGACCATGCCGCGCTCGACGTCGTCGCGCCTGGTGCCGCGCAGCAGCAACCCGACGTTCTCTCCGGCCTGGCCTTCGTCGAGCAGCTTGCGGAACATTTCCACGCCGGTGACCGTGGTGGTCTGCTTGGTATCGCGGATGCCGATGATGTCGACCGTCTCGTTGACCTTGATCACGCCGCGCTCGATCCGGCCGGTGACAACGGTGCCACGGCCGGTGATGGTGAAAACGTCCTCGACCGGCATCAGGAACGGCTTGTCGACCTCGCGAGTCGGCTGCGGGATGTAGTCGTCGACCGCGTCCATCAGCTCCTCGATGGCGGTGGTCCACTTGGCGTCACCGTTCAAGGCGGGGAACGCCGCGACCTTGACCACCGGCAGGTCGTCGCCCGGAAACTCGTACTCACTCAGCAGCTCGCGGACCTCCAGCTCGACCAGCTCGAGGATTTCGTCGTCGTCGACCATGTCGCACTTGTTCAGCGCAACCACGATCGCCGGCACGCCCACCTGGCGAGCCAGCAGCACGTGCTCGCGGGTCTGCGGCATCGGGCCGTCGGTGGCCGCGACCACGAGGATTGCGCCGTCCATCTGCGCCGCGCCGGTGATCATGTTCTTGATGTAGTCGGCGTGACCCGGGCAGTCGACGTGGGCGTAATGCCGCTTCTCGGTCTGGTACTCGACGTGCGCGATGGAGATGGTGATGCCGCGCTGCCGCTCCTCGGGAGCCTTGTCGATCTGATCGAAGGCGGACACCTCGTTCAGGTTCGGGTACTTGTCGTGCAGCACCTTCGTGATCGCCGCGGTCAGCGTGGTCTTGCCGTGGTCGATGTGCCCGATGGTGCCGATGTTGACGTGCGGCTTGGTCCGCTCGAACTTGGCCTTTGCCACTGAGGCTCCTTCTTAGTTTTACTTGCCTCGCGG
>DASQUD010000042.1:0-2393 GCA_035641455.1 Propionibacteriaceae bacterium
CCACTTCCTGATCGCGGACACGATTGGCCGCAGACCCTCGGCAGAACGGCTGAGACTGACCAACAGCCCGCCAACGGCGAGCACGTCGAACACGCGAGCGCCCGGCGGTGGCTCGCCCACCCGCAGCGCGGTCACATCGTCGACGTCAAGCTGAAGAAGCTCATCGCGAAGGAAGCGGGTCAGCTCATCCAGCCGCTCCGGATCAGCCCCCTCCTCGGCCAGCTGTACACGCAACTCGCTAGCCATCGCCCACCCCCCTCATCCGGGCGAGTGCTACAAACACCATGCACCCATCGACATACAAGAGCAATCACACAAATACTTGATACCCAGGTCGAGATCGAAGAGTACTGGCTGACGGAGCCTCAGGGACTGTCTGATTCTTTGTGTGAGTAGCTCCGGCTAGTTGACGTGGAGGCGGTCGCCGTAGGTGATCGCCAGGGTGTTCAGGATGCTCTTCCAGGCGTTGATCCTTCCTGTCGGGTTGCTCCGGTTCGGTCGGCGTTCGCGGACGGTGAGGTAGAGGATCTTCATCGCGGCCTGCTCGGTCGGGAAGTGCCCGCGTCGGCGGACGGCCTGGCGGAATCGGGAGTTCAGGCTCTCGATGCCGTTGGTGGTGTAGATCAGTTTGCGGATCTCGATGGGGAAGTCCAGGAACGGGACGAACTCTGCCCAGGACCGTTCCCACATCGCGACCATCGCCGGGTACTTGGCTCGCCAGGTCTGGGCGAACTCGGCGAAGCGGGCCTCCGCGGCGGTGACGGTCGCGGCGGTGTAGACCGTCTTCAACCCGGCGGTGATCTTTGACCAGTCGGCCTTGGATGCGTAGCGCAGGCTGTTGCGGACCAGGTGCACCACACAGGTCTGCACGGTGGCCAGCGGCCAGGTCGCCGAGATCGCCTCGGGCAGGCCCTTCAACCCGTCGCAACAGAGGATGCACACGTCGGCGATGCCGCGGTTGCGCAGTTCGGTGAGCATCGTCATCCACTGCTTGGCGCCTTCCCCGCCGCTGGGCCCAACCCACAGGCCGAGGACGTCACGTTCACCGTCGACACTGATGCCCATCGCCACGTAGACCGGCCGGTTGGCGACCTGACCGTCGCGGATCTTCAACACGATGGCGTCGATCAGCAGCACCGGGTAGACCGCGTCCAGCGGCCGGTTCTGCCATTCCTGCATCTGCTCGACGACCGCGTCGGTGACCCGCGAGACCAGGTCCCGGGAGACCTCGCTGCCATAGACGTCGGCGAGATGGTTCGCGATGTCGCCGGTGGTCATCCCCTTCGCATACAGGCTGAGCACCGCCTCGTCGAAGCCGGCCAGCCGGCGCGTGTGCTTTGGCACCACCATTGGGGCGAACGTGCCCGCCCGATCCCGCGGCACCGCGATCCGCACCTCGCCGATGTCGGTGCGGACCGTCTTTCCGGTGCTGCCATTGCGCACGTTGCCGGCACCGGAGCGCTCATGCCGATCGTGGCCGAGATGTTCGGTCAGCTCGACATCCAGCGCCGTCTCGAGCACCTGCTTGGTCAGCCCGGTCAACAACCCGCCAGGCCCGGTCAGCTCCACACCCTGCGTTCGAGCGGTCGCCACCAGCTGATCGGCCAGCACGGACAGATCCGGCGCCACCGCCTGCTCACCCAGCTGCGGTTCAGTGATCTCTGTAGTCATGCGTGATCTTCTCCAGCCCACGACCCGAAGCCGCGGAGGTCACGCCGGACCACTCACACAAAGTTCCTGACAGTCCCTGCTGCGATCACCGTGCAATCCTCGCGGATGAAGACTTGCATCGTCACGCGGTCGAGAACCTCGACCGGGCCGATGCCCTCCTCTTTGGCCGGGTGACTTACGAGATGATGGAGGCGGCGTGGCGGCCGCCGGCGCGGACGGGGGAGAGGCCCGATTGGATGGAACCCTTCGCCGGACGATCGACGCGGCAAAGAAGTACGTCGTGTCGAGCACCCTCGATCGGGTCGATTGGAACGCGGAGCTCGTGCGCGGGGATCTGGGGAAGGCCGTTCAGCGGCTCAAGCGGGAGTCGGGTAAGGGACTGCTCGTGGGAGGCGTGCAGCTCCCGCAGGCGTTGGCGGAGCTGGGATTGATTGATGAGTACGAGTTCGTGGTGCAGCCCAGGCTGGTGGGCCATGGGCCGACGTTGTTCGCGGGGCTATCGAAGCGCGTCGACTTGAGGCTCGTGAGCCAGCTGGAGTTCGGCTCGGGGGCGGTAGCGATGCGGTATGAGCCGAGAAGGTAGTCCCGGCCGGCATCTCCGCCGGGTACCCACGCAGTGGGTGATGGGTACGGTCCGGCTGCGGATGACGCTGTGGAACGTGGCCGTGCTGGCCCTCATCCTGGGGGCCCTGGGTGCCGTGGTGCGGTATAAGGTGCAGGCC
>DASQUD010000043.1:0-5314 GCA_035641455.1 Propionibacteriaceae bacterium
AAGCCGACCTGGCGGAGTCCTTGGCCTTCACTCGGTTGCATCTCGCGGCTCCCGCGCACACGGCGTACGCGGTCGACGCGGGCGGCGTGGCGAGCGTGCTGTAGATGCTGCGTCAGGCGCTGCTTCGTGTCGCCCGCAGCAAAACGATCAAAAAAGTCACCACCAGGGCTCCAATCGCTCGCCACGTCGTGCAGCGGTTCGTGCCGGGCGAGACGGCAGACGATGCAGTGGGAGCGACCCGGCATCTCATCGATTCCACGCTCTTGGTCAGCATTGATCACCTTGGCGAGGACACGAGAACCACCGAGCAGGCTGACGCGATCGTCTTCGCCTACCTGGACCTGCTGGAGCGACTCCAAAAGGCCGGATTGACGGCCGCAACCGAAGTCTCGGTCAAGTTGTCCGCGCTCGGCCAGTCGCTGGTCAACGGAGACAAGATCGCTCTGGGAAATGCCCAACTGGTCTGTGATGCCGCCCGGACCGCTGGCACGTCGGTCACCGTGGACATGGAGGACCACACCACCACGGACTCCACCCTGGAAACCCTGTCCGAGCTGCGCAAGGACTTTCCGGACACCGGTGCCGTATTGCAGGCCTATCTGTACCGCACCGAGGGGGATTGTCGCGATCTTGCTTATGCCGGCTCCCGGGTGAGGTTGTGCAAGGGCGCCTACGCCGAGCCGGAGAGTGTCGCCTTTCAGGATCGTTCCGAGATCGACCGGTCCTATGTCCGGTGCTTGAAGATCTTGATGGCCGGCGCGGGCTATCCGATGCTCGCGACGCACGATCCTCGGTTGATCGAGATCGGCCAGTGGCTGGCGGCTGATCGTGGTCGGGCGCTTGACTCGTACGAATTCCAGATGCTGTACGGTATCCGCCCCACCGAGCAGCGGCGGCTGGCCCACCTCGGCCACCGGGTCCGGGTCTACCTGCCGTACGGCACGGATTGGTACGGCTATCTGGTCCGCCGCCTGGCCGAGCGCCCCGCCAACCTCGCCTTCTTCGCCCGTTCCCTGATCAGCAAGGACTGATTTCGACTTTGACGCCCGTACGCCATCCTTGACCCCTGTGCAAGAGGGTCAAGGATGCAGCGCGGGGGTCAAAGTCGTGGTGGCCTGCTGGGCCGCGCCATCGGGGGAGCCTGGGCCTCCGAGTTTCAGAGCCAGGAGAGGCGGGGAGCCAGCAGGGCGTAGCCGACGAAGGCGGCGATGTCGAGCACCGTATGCGCGACGACCAGGGGGCCGACCCGCTTCCATCGGAGGTAGATCAGTCCGAAGACCACGCCCATGATCAGGTTCCCCAGCAGACCGCCGAAGCCCTGATACAGGTGGTAGACCCCACGCACCGCAGCGCTGGCGGCAATCACGACCGGGATGCGCCACCCGACCTGAGCGAACCGGGTGAACAGAAAGCCGATCACGATCACCTCCTCGACCACGGCGTTCTGAGCGGCGGACAAGATCAGCACCGGGATGGTCCACCAGTTCTCACCTAATCCGGAGGCTTGCACCTGCGTGTTCCAGCCCAGATCGCGGGCGCCGGCATACAGTCCCAAGCCAGGAAGGCCGATCGCCACCGCAAGAAGCAACCCACGACTGACGTCGAAGCCAGGCCGCCGAAGATCAAGACCGATCCGCTCGCCGGCCGGCGGATCGCTCAACTGCAGCAGGTAGAGCGCCAACAACGCCGGAACCAGCGCGAAGGCGATGCCGACAACTTGGTAGGCGAGATCCAACCATGGTCGGTCCGGGGTCACCGACGCATTCAGCGTCGAGGTCTGCTGATCGAGCGGCACGTTTCTGGTGAGACGTTCGGCGATCCGCAGCAGCGAGTAGACCGCCGACTGGCCGAGCGATACGCCCAGCAGAAGCAGGATCTCCCAGGCCGCTCGGCGCCGGTCGATTCGCAAGCCGGCTGCGACCTCATCCACGGCGCCTATCATCCATGCATCGGTAACGAGCCAGGCTCCACGCGGGCGAGGATTTAGGCTGGCCACATGCGGATCGGAGTTTTCGGAGCCACCGGGCAAGTCGGCTCGGTGATGCGCGCTCTGCTCGACCAGCGGGACTTGCTGGTCACCGACATCCGCTACTTCGCCTCGAGCCGCTCGGCCGGCACGACCCTGCCCTGGCGGGGGGAAAACATTCTCGTCGAGGACACCGAGGGTGCAGACTTCGACGGGCTTGACCTGGCCCTGTTCTCCAACGGCAAGGCCGCGTCGCTGGTGACCGCGCCTCGGGTCGCGGCCGCCGGTGCCCTCGTCGTTGACAACTCCTCGGCGTGGCGGATGGATCCAGACGTCCCCCTGGTCGTCGCGGAGGTGAACCCCGACGACGCGCTCCGTCCGCCCAAAGGCATCATCGCCAATCCCAATTGCACGACGATGGCCGCGATGCCGGTGCTCGCCCCGCTGCACCGGGCGGCGCACCTGGTACGGCTCCAGGTGGCCACCTACCAAGCGGTCTCCGGCTCTGGTGGTGCGGGCGTGGCCGAGCTCGACACCCAGGTGAAGGCCGTGGTGGACTCCGCGGCCGAACTGACCCACGATGGCCGGGCGGTGACCCTGCCTGCGCCGCAGAAGTACGCGAAGCCCATCGCCTACAACGTGTTGCCGCTGGCCGGCTCGATCGTGGATGACGGTTCGGGCGAAACCGATGAAGAGCAGAAGCTCCGCAACGAGTCGCGGAAGATTCTGCACATTCCCGATCTCCTGGTCGCGGGCACCTGCGTACGGGTGCCCGTCTTCACCGGCCACTCGCTAGCCGTGCACGCGGAATTCGCCGACGACCTGAGTCCGGAGCAGGCCACCGAGCTGCTGGCTACCGCGCCGGGAGTAGCCCTGATGGACGTGCCCACTCCGCTCGATGCCGCCGGCCGCGACCCCAGCTTCGTGGGACGGATTCGTGCCGACCAGTCCGCTCCGGAGGGCAAGGGGCTGCTGATGTTCATCTCCAACGACAACCTGCGGAAGGGCGCGGCGCTCAATGCGGTGCAGATCGCCGAGCTCGTGGCCGGGCAGCTGGTGAACAGCGGCCACGGCCGGCGGGCCTGAGCCATGGCCGAGCACAATCTGCTGGCCATCCTCGGTGCCGGGGTGATGGGGGAGACCGTGCTCTCTGGACTGCTGCGTGCGGGCTGGACCTCGGACCGCATCATCGCTACCGACCGGCGCCCGGAGCGACAGGCCGAACTCGAGGCCAAGTACGGCATCACCATGATGACCAACGCGGAGGCGGCCGCCAAGGCTGACACCGTGATCTTGGTCGTCAAGCCGCAGGACATGCGGGATCTGCTGACCGAGATCGCGCCGGTCGTCCAGCGGTCCACCTTGATCGTCTCCCTCGCGGCTGGGGTGGACACTGCGTCAATCGAGGAACGCCTGCCGGAGGGCACTCCGGTGGTACGGGTGATGCCGAACACGCCTGCCCAGGTCGACGAAGGGATGGCCGCGATCTCTCCCGGCGCGCACAGCGACGAAGACCATCTGGCGCGCGTCTCGGAGATCCTGTCGGCCACAGGCCGCGTCATCACCGTGCCCGAGCGCTATCAGGATGCGGTGACGGCGATCTCCGGCTCGGGCCCGGCCTACCTGTTCTTCGTGGTCGAGGCCATGATCGAAGCCGGGGTCCACCTGGGCCTCCCCCGTGATACCGCCACCGAACTCGTCGTCCAAACCATGCTGGGCTCGGCCAAGCTGCTCCGCGAGACCGGTGAGCATCCCACGGTGCTGCGGGAGCGTGTCACGTCACCGGGCGGCACCACGGCCGCGGCCATTCGCCAGCTCGAAGATCACAAGGTTCGCGCCGCTTTCATCACCGCGATGGAATCAGCTCGCGACCGCAGCCGTGACCTCGCCAAGGCGGCGCGGGAAAACGGCGGGGGCGGGCGCCTGTGAGCGGTCGGGTGGTCCTGTCGGACGACCTCACTCGGTACGACTTCGGCAAAGATCACCCGATGGCCCCGGGCCGGGTCAGCAACACCGTCTCGCTGGCGCAGCAGCTGGGCGTGTTGGATCGGCTCGAGGTCGTCCCGCCGCCTGAGATCGACCTCGGCCTGCTGCGCACGGTCCACACCGCCGATTACATCGACGCAGTCCGCCGGGGCGAGCCGAAGGCCGAGTACGGTCTGGGCACGTCGGACAATCCGGCCTTCGTGGGCATGCACGAAATCGCCGGACGGGTCGCCATGGCGACCTTCGAGGCCGCCCGGGGAGTCTGGAGCGGTGAGGTCGACCGAGCCTGCAACATCAGCGGCGGGTTGCATCACGCGATGCCCGATCACGCCAGCGGTTTCTGTATCTACAACGACCTGGCAATCGCGATCCGGTGGCTGCTGGATGCCGGCTGCGAGCGCATCGCCTATGTGGACGTGGACGTGCATCACGGAGATGGCGTGCAGGCCATCTTCTACGACGACCCACGCGTGCTCACCGTCAGCCTTCATGAAACGCCGGCCCGCCTGTTTCCGGGAACCGGGTTCCCGAACGAGAGTGGCGGCCAGCACGCGCCCGGCACCGCGGTCAATGTCGCGCTGCCCTCCGGTACGACTGACGCAGGCTGGCTGCGCGCCTTTTACGCGATTGTGCCGCAGGTGGTGGCAGAGCACCGGCCCAGCATCCTGGTGACCCAGCACGGCTGCGACTCTCATTGGCGAGATCCGCTGGCAGATCTCAATCTGAGCCTGGATGGTCAGCGGGCGTCCTACCTCGCGTTAGCCGATCTGGCGGACCAGTTCTGTCAACGACGCTGGCTGTCCACTGGTGGTGGGGGATATTCCGTCAGCAACGTCGTACCTCGCGCCTGGACTCACCTGCTCGCGATCGTCAGTGGAGAGCCGATCCCACCGGAGACGGAGATTCCGCGAGCGTGGCGGAAGGAGGTCGGCGAGCACGCCCCCCTGACCATGAGCGATGGCGTCGACGCGTCTTACGTAGCGTTCGAGCAGGGATTTTCGCCCGAGAGCCGGCTCGACCAGGCGATTCTGGCGACTAGGCGCGCGGTCTTTCCGGAACTCGGTCTCGACCCGGACCCCTAGCGCTGGTCCACGCGTCAACCACCGTTCCCGGCGTGTCGGCCACCAAAAAACTGTATCTGCTGTACCTGAGGCATCGATTGCCACTACTCTCACTTCAGTACCTGCATGTTGTCGCCGACAGCCGGCGATGACCTGTACCAGAAACGAGTGGACATTGTGAGTGAGTCTGAGCGCGGGGGCGTGACTCCGTTCGGCAGTGCGGCGACCGGTGGAGCCTTTCTCACCGTAGCCGAGGTCGCCTCAACGCTGCGCGTGTCAAAGATGTCGGTCTACCGGCTGA
>DASQUD010000044.1:0-3664 GCA_035641455.1 Propionibacteriaceae bacterium
GGTGTTCCTCCCGGTCAACGTGGAAGCGATCACCACCAGAACGGCGGCAACAGCGATCGCAATCAGCCAGCGGACCCAGTCAATCCCAGGGCTGCCGTCGCCACCGAACGCGGTGTAGAGGAACCAGCCCAGGATCACGCCGGCGATTCCACACAGGATCGTCAGCCAGATCGGGATGTTGTCCTTGTCGCCCGGGGCGACGAACTTGCCGAGCAGGCCGATGACGATGCCCGCAATGATGACCCCAATAATCTCCATGCTTACCTCCCAGTAGTTCCTGATCGCCTTGTGGCGGTCTGGATGGTAGCGAACTGCCTCTGCACTTCGAACAGGGCCTCGGTCGAAGGCTCGAGCAGAGTCTGTCGGAACTCAGTTTACAGCGTAAAGCCAAGGGTCAGACAGCCACCCTCGTTACCGCCCACATCATGTACCCAGTCGACACCTCGATAGGCGCCGAGACAGATGAAAAGTTGATGACGATTTCCAAGCCGTGGCACGGCGATGATGTATTGATTCCGGGCCCACTCGCTCTGCACTGCTATGGGCAATCGTCCTGAGGTCGCTCTCCCGCAGCCGCAGACCTGAGGAGTTCGGATGGACACCGGGACACACTCGGGACAGGCAGCGTTGTTTGACACATCGAGTGAGCCAGCAAGCCCGGTGCACGTCACGGGGGGTCCCGTGGTGATGCCTGCAACGAGGGGGGGCAGGGGATCGTCGAATTCCTCTGCAGTTCCCTCGCTCGAGGATCGTGCCTACGCCACCAGGCTGGCGATCCACACGTACTGGGTCGGCCTCCTGGTGTCCGTCGCCGCAGCACTGGTCGTGATCTTGACCGCCATTGACGTGCAGTCCGGCCGGATACCAGACACGGAGGGCCACGGCTGGGCCTTCAGCACGTTGTTCGGTCCTGACTTCGGCAGTGGCCTCAACGAGCAGGGCCTCACCGTGCTGACCACCGAAGGTGAGCTCACAGCTGGAGGGTTGAAGACGCTGGAGCGCCTGCTGGCAGTACATCTGGTCGTCGATTCGATCTTCGCGGCGGTATACGCTGCATTGCTCTGGCTCACGGTGCGGACAGTGGCCAAGGGTTGGTGGCGAACGGCCGGCTACGTCGCAGTGGGCTTGCTGCTGGTGGCGGATCTTCTCGAGAACTTGTTGGCCTTTCTCGTGTTCTTCGCCGACTTGTCTATCTCGGCGGTGCCGATCTTCACGGCGGCGAAATGGTTTCTGGCGATCATCGTGCTGGCGGTCGTGGCGCTCAGCCTGATCGTTCCACTGCAGAGCGCTGATCAGCGGAGCCCGCGGAAACGGCTGGGCCGCGGCTTCACCGCCCTGCTGCATCAGCGCTATTCGTACGTTCCGGTGCTGGCCATCTTCATCCTGTCCATCCCCTCCGGTGCCGCAATCTTGGAGCAGCTGCCCGATGTCCAGCGCCGTTGGGTTTTCGACGGTTCGACAGGGTTGCGACACGCGCTGGCCGCCATGATCAGCACCACGGCGCTGGGGTTGTATCTGCTCGCCGTCGGTCGGCGGCGGACTGTCTCTGCCTTGGGTCATCGCCGAAGGAGCGAACCGGACGGCAAAAGGTCAACGGCCGCCTATGCCTCGACGGCGATGCGGACCGCAGAAGCTGCTGAGCCAAAGCGGAGGCGGTACTACGGCGTCTGGGTGGTCCCGCCGGCCGCCGCTCTGCTCGGCTTTGCGGTGATCATCGCCGCTGGACGGAGCGAGCTGATCTTGCAGGGTCGGTTCCTGGTCTTCATCGGCGTGCCGTTGCTGCTGGTGATCGCCGGCTCGGCCATTACCGGCCGGATATGGGGAACCAAGATCGCCCAAGAACACGGCTGGCCGCGGCCGTACCAGCAATTGACGTACACCCTCGAGGAAGCGTTCGCGATCGGCATCGCCGGGACGATCGCTGGAGTCGCGGCCGTGGTGGTAGGCGGACTGAGCCTGTTGCGGGCGTTCACGCCGTTGGTGATCCTGCCCGCCGTGGAGTACGTGCCCGTTGGCGGCGACCCTGCCAACGTGGTGCGAAAGGTTGCCGCTCTGCTCGCGGTCGGCGCAGTGGCGGTGATCATTCCTTGGCTGCTGATGATCATTCTCGCCAAGAAGGTGGGTGGACCGACGCGGCCACCGCTCCATTGGCAGCGGAGCCGGTTCGGGCAGATGCTGCTGGGCATAGCTCGTCGAATGAAGCTCACCGCACCCTTGCGGTTCTTGTGGCACCGCGGTGCGTGGATATTGCTCCTCATCACCGTCGCGGTGTTCTTGGGACTCGGTCTGCTGCCGCGCTTCGCGGCGTGGATCGGTCTATCCGCCACCGCGACTCTCGCGTTGGGCGCGCTCGCCGGAATTCTGTCCGCGACCGCCCTCGTGCTTCAGGACCGGCCGACCGCCGAGATCTTCCGGCTCTTCCGCCTGCGTCGCACACCGCTGGTGAGTCTGCTGGTGCTGACCATTCTGTTGGCCAGCCTGTTCAGCGGCGGCGGCGGAATTCACGACGTCAACCCAGGCCCAGCCGCCGCTTCCACCACAGACGTCCGGCCGACGATGCAGCGGGCCTTCGACGACTGGTACGTCAACGCCGCGAAGTGCGAGCTGACCGTCGGGACGTACCGGGTGCGGCCGATGATCATGGTGGCGGCGGAAGGCGGCGGGATTCGAGCCAGCTACTGGACGGTTCGTGGACTCCAAGCCATCTCCGACGAGACCTGTGGGAAGTATTCGACGCTCTTCTCCGCTGGGGCGAGCGGTGGTTCGGTCGGACTCACTGTGGCCCGCTTCAGTGGAGCGGCCCAAGACCCGGGTCGCGCCGCCGTCGATGCCGTGAAAGAGATCGCGAAGCCGCAGATCCTCTCCCGAGCGGCGGACGGCACGTTCATCCGCGATTTGCTCTACGGTGCGACCGGGCTTCCCGTACCGCGGATCGGCGAGCAGGACGGCTGGGACTGGCGCGATCGCGCGCGACTCATCGAGGACGGGTGGGCCGAATCGAGCGGTTGGGGGAACCAGCGGTTCCTCGGCCCGGACAGCACCCTGTCTTCGGCCACTGGCCAACTGATCTTGAACTCGACGAGTGTCAAGGACAACTGCCGAGTCTGGGTGTCACAGGTTCAGGTGGCTGGGCCAGCCACCGATCCCAGCCCGAGCTTCGACCCCGAGAAGAACTGCGACAAGAACCCCGGCGCGGCCACCCGAACCATCGATCTCTTCCGCGCCTACGGTCCGTACACCGACGACGGAAGCGCTCCAACCTGCCTGGGGTCCATCTCGTCGGCCACCGCCGCGTTGCTGACTGCGCGCTTCCCGTACGTCACCCCGAGTGGCGTCGTCGGCCCTTGCCCTGACCGCGAGCTGAGGCCTGGCCAGCGTACCGAGCCCTACTGGCCCGAGACCCAGCTGGTTGACGGTGGCTACATCGAGAACTCAGGATTGGCGACCATCACCGACCTCTCGGACCAGTGGGTCGGCATGGTGCGGGAGACGAACCGCCGCGCACTCACCGGCAACAGTCCCGAACCGGCCCTTGTCGTCCCGATCATCGTCTTCTTGACCAATGCGGATCGGAACGCCTCGCAGCCCGCACTGGACGCCTCACCGACCTCAGAGCTGGCGGTTCCGCCGAGGACGTACATCCGTGGCGGCGGCGCACTGGACA
>DASQUD010000045.1:0-14095 GCA_035641455.1 Propionibacteriaceae bacterium
AACCCTGGCCGACGGCGAAACCTATTCGGCGCTGCTGGAAGACCGCACCGCCTTCGAAGACTTCGACATCGACCGCGCCCGCACCCAGGGCTACGGCTTCGCCCGCATCCAACGCCTCGCCATCGAACACCTGCTCGGCACAAGGTGAGCTGACAGCCCCAGCACGCAGCTGAGCTGCAGTCCTAGCACAGGCGCCGCCCCTCTGGTCGGCCCCGCATGCCCGCCTGGCGCCCGGTCAGGGCGGGTCGTTCTGGAACTGGAACTGGACCCGGATGGACTCGTCCAGTGGAACGACCAGGGTGGTGTTTGACGCGTTCCACCGCTGCGGGACGAGGAAGAGGCGGTTCTCCCCGACGATCAGCAAGCGCATGCCTCGGTAGCGGTAGTTGAACGTCTGGTCCGCACGTGGCCGCAGCGCCGTCTCTTCCACGCCGGGAGAGCGCAGGTGCAGCCTCTCCTTGCTATCGAGGATGACCACGGGCAACCGGTCCAGGTGCTCCGCGTTGGACTTCGCTAGGCCGCGACCAGAATACTGCGCCGTGGTCGCCGTGGCCCAGAACGCACAGGTCACGGTGACGACCGTCAGCAGGGCGATCAGCGCAACCTGCGGTCTGAGCTCCGAAAGCCTCGTGGTCAGGTACGACAGGTACGCGAGCACGGCAGCGGCCAGGCCAATCACCAGCGGTACGACGAGCGCGTAGTACGCAAGCCCGCCGAGGAGGGGGTACAAAAATAGGCCGATTACCCCTAGTGCGAGGACGACGATCGCCGCCAGCCGTGCCCGCCGCACGGCGACCAGGCCGGCCTTGGCGCGAATCGCGTTGTGCAGCAGCAGTCCGGCGACGGCGACCAAGGACAGCACCAGCAAAGGGACCAGCAGGGGTTGCGGGCTGCGCATCACATAGTCCTGCGTGCTCAGGCCGATCGCGTCGACGTCAATCCCGAAGTACTCATACTGCGAACGCGCGGAGACGTAGCCAAAGTAGAACAGCAGCGCAGTGATCAGCGTCACCGGTGTCACGATGCCGGCCGCGAAGCTGACCCAGCGCTCGGTCTGAGACCGCTGGTCAGCCATCAGGGCGACTCGGACGGTGACTCTGAACCTGCCTCAGACGGTGACTCGGACGGTGACTCTGAACCTGCCACAGACGGTGCCTCTGAAGGTGACTCAGAGGTGGCGCCGAAATCGGGATCCGGCGTCAAGCCGACGGAGCTTCCGCCGCTGTTCTCGGGGTCCGCGGCCAGGCTGTCGCAGTCCGCCTGACTTTCGCATGTGACCGTGACGGACAGGATCACGAGCACCTCAATATCGTTCTCGCTCGTATCGGCAAACGCCACCTGCTTGGCGCCGACATAACATGCGGGCGGGTCGCCGCCCTTCCACTCCAGTCCCGCACATGAGCGGAGACCAGCCGCGCAGCTGCCCTGGTCCAGCTCGAAGATGCCGCCCGGATCATCCAGGTGAATGGATTCGAGCTTGATCGTGGTGCCGTCCGGGATCGGCTTCTTACCCAGCCAGTTCACCTCCGCGCATGCGCGCGGTCCTCGGTCTCCGTTGCCGCCGATGGGCGCGTTGGCAATCTTGATGGACGGCTTATTCTCGATCGGCCCGGTGCTCTCCGGCTCGGTTGGTTCGACCGAAGGCTCGCTGGTCGGCTCCTCCGAGCTCGTCGCAGATACGGACGCGGAGGGCTGGCTCGCCGCGCCCTCCGTCCCGCCGCCCCCGCACGCTGTCAGCACGGCGAGCGTCCCTATCGCCAAGATCCGCCGCCATCCCGGCATGGCAATCAGTCCATGCATGTCTGTGAAGAGACGCCATTGACGCGGCCTGATACACACATCGCCGTTCACACCTTCTGCCCTGGCTCGCGCATCGATGCCGAGGCCAACGCCGCCGACCGGCGTTTAGCCTCGACTACCATGTACTTGGCGCGAGCGCCTGCGCTCTCCCAGCGGGCTCGATGTGGCGCCAAACGGCGGTGATCGACATGCTTCACCTAGACGCGTACTTGATCGCGTTCGCGCTGTTTGTCGTTCTGCCGCTGCTGAGCAGACCTGGGAGCTGGCGAGTCCTTGCGCGACTCGCCGCCCGCGTCGACGACTGGGCGACAGCCCGCGGCAGACGAACCGACGACCGCGACCGCGACGACGACGACTTGTGGCTCATGTACAAGCGAGAAAAGCTCGCCGCCGACCTTCGGCGTGTCGAGCGTCTGCTGGCCACCGACACGTGGATGTCCGCCACGCGGCAGCGGGGCAACCGGCTCGCCTACGACCAGCTCGTCGATGAGCTTCGCCGCATTCCTGACGTGTTCCCGATCAGCTTCCAGCCCCAAGCCCTCGACTCGTGGGACGAGTCCCAGGTGGAGCGACTATGGAGGGCTCCGGCTGTCAACGGCTATTCGGCGCAATCCCCCACGGTCGAAATTCTCGATATCGGATGGGGTCACCACAAAGGCTGATCACTCGGCATTCGGACCGGGAGACGACGCCTGTGCCTGCTCCACCCGATCGCCGAGTGGGGCTGGATAGTCCCCGACCTGAAAGACAAAGATGTCGTCGGCAGGCACCGCGGCAGAGGTACGGCAGTTGATCGCCCGGATCCGTTCCGGTGCAACCTTTGGCTCCCGCTCTTCGGTAACCAGGCCGTTTTGCTCCTGCACAGTGTCGGTGAGCTGGGTGTAGCAGAAGCCGGTGATACTGGGACTGTCCAACAGCGCGTCGACGAGCGCTGCGTACCGGTTGACGAATGACTCGACGTCGGGCTCTGCTCCGTAGCCCGCCCACACTTGACCGCGGATGGCCGAGGACAACGTGATGCCGCCGAATTCAGTGATCATCACCGGCTGCTCGCCAACCGAGGTGCCGGGAAGTAGCACCGAGCGATAACTCGGCTGCACCCGGGTCAAGGTCTCGTCCACGGCTTCCGGAGTGCCGTAGCGGTTCTGAAGCGTCGAGCCTCGGGCGGTGTAATCATGCACCGTCGTGATGTCGGCCACGACCTGCTCCCAGCCGTCATTACCGACCACCGGCCTGGAGGGGTCGATCGACTTTGTGAGGAAGTACATCGCGCGGACCAGTGATCGCTGAGCGGCCGAGGTCGGCAGATTCGGCACACCCCAGCTCTCGTTGAACGGCACCCACGCGATGACGCAGGGGTGGCTCCGGTCCCGCTCCAACACTTCCAGCCACTCGCGGGTCAGCCGTCCCGTCGTTCGAGACGAGAACTCGTACGCAGCTGGCATCTCTCCCCATACCAAGAGGCCAAGCCGGTCACACCAGTAGAGGAAGCGCGGATCGCTGATCTTTTGGTGCATTCGGACACCGTTGAACCCAAAGCTCTTGATCAGTTTGACCTCGTGCTGCAGCGCCTCCTGGCTGGGCGTAGCGAGGTGGGATTCGGGCCAGTAACCCTGTTCCAGTACCAGACGCAGGAAATACGGCCTGCCGTTGAGTTGAAATCGACCGGCGGACACCCGCACCGACCTCATGGCCGTGTAACTGGCGACCGCATCCACCAATCCGGTGCCGTCGTAGAGCTCCAGAGCGGCATCGATCAGGTGAGGATGTTCAGGAGTCCAGAGCACCTCCCGCGGTTGCACGGTCAGCCACGGCTTGGAGAGGGTGATAGTCCGGCGCATCTCCTCTTGAGTAACGGCGTAGTCGTCGTCTGCCAGAACGTCGCCCCGCAAACTCAGTCGGATCCGAAGCCGAAGGCCGGGTCGCATCTGAGCTGTCCGGACCATTACCTGGATTGCTGCCGTCTCTGGTACAGGTGTCCAATGCACGGCATCAATACGAGCTGCGGGCACCTCTTCCAGCCACACCGGCTGCCAGATACCACTTGTGCGCCCGTACCAGATGGAGTGCGGCTCAGGCCGCCAGTCCTGTTTGCCCCGTGGCTGACCAAGATCACTCGGTAGGTCTTCCGCGCGAACCACGACCGTCTGCTCGCCCTCGGGTTTCAGGACATCGGTGATGTCTGCAGAGAACGGCGTGTGACCGCCCTCATGCTCGACGACAAGCCCCCCGTTGACCCAGACTGAGGCGCGGTAGTCAACCGCGCCGAAGTGCAGCAGGAGCCGGTTACCGGGTGCCGGTTGGAAAGCGAACGTGCGGCGATACCAGATCACTGGATGGAATCCGCCGTCACCGATCCCACTCAGCTTCGACTCTGGCGGGAACGGAACCTCGATGCTCCGATCGAATGCTTCTGTCGACTTCACCCAGCGTTCTTGGCCACCGACGTCGTCGTCGTCGTAGGCGAATCCCCAGGTCCCGGAAAGGTCGATCCAGGGCCTCCGCAACTGCGGTCGCGGATGGGCTTCTTCATCACCAATGGGGGGCGTTGGCGGCACGAATCGATCCTTCCTTTATCACGTCTGCTTCTAATCTGACGCCTGCATCAACAGAACCAAGAGCAGGGCCGAGACTTCCTCGCACAATCGACTTCCTGCCCGCCGTTTGGGTCGCGCGTTGCCGTTCAGCTCAAGAACCGTACCTTTGCAGTGAGCACCAACGACCAATGGGACGCAAACGATGACTGAGCAGAACGCGCTGGTGTGGGAAGGCGGCACTATCGTCGCCGTCCGGCCGGTACCGGTCCCGGAATCTCGACCGGGCTGGGTAGCGGTTGACGTCGCCTACGCGGGAATCTGCGGCAGCGACCTCCATATCGCCGCTGGTGAGCATGTCCGCGCTCAACCGGGCATCGTCCTCGGCCACGAGTTCGTTGGCCACCTGGGCGAACCGTACGGAGATCTGCCTGCCGGTCATCCCGTCTTCGTCAACCCGACCGTGCATTGCGGGGTGTGCGACGCCTGCCTGGCCGGCCGTACCAATGTCTGCCGCACGCTGACGCTGGTCGGGATCGACTATCCGGGAGGAATCGCCCCTCGCACGGTCGTGCCTGGCTACGGCATCTACCCGCTGCCACTAGATGTTGATCTTGTCACCGCCGCCATGATCGAACCCTTGGCGGTCGCTGTCCGCGCAGTACGGCGTTCCGGACTTGCCGTGGGCAACCGCACCCATGTTCTTGGAGGTGGCCCCATCGGCTGCCTGGTCAGCATGGTGGCCGTCGCAGCCGGCGCAACCGTCACGATGTCCGAGCCATCGGAGTCGCGCCGCAAATACGCGACGGATCTGGGGATCACGATCGTCGAGAGCCCGCAGGACCTCGGCAATGGCGCGGACGTGGTGTTCGACGCATCCGGCCATAGCGCGGTGGCAGGCGAACTGCTTCGATGGGTACGAGTCGCTGGCACCGCTGTCATCGTCGGTGCTTACAAGCCCGGACTGCACGGTGTCGACCTCCTCTCGGTGATGTTCGCCGAGACAACGATCATCGGGACCCGCATCTATTCGCGCAGCGACATCGAGGCCGCCATCGACCTGGTCACCGCGGACAGATTGGACGCACACCGCCTGATCAGCACGATCTTCCCGCTGAACGACGCCGTCGCCGCCCTCGACAGCTTGCGCCGTGGCGAGGGCATGAAAGTACTGATCGAACCGGGCCAGGCTCGAGCGGCGTGACCGACGAGACGGCGCCCGACACCCTGAGCGTCATGCTTGCGGCCGCACCGCCGGAGTCCACTGATCATCGTCGCGTGATCACGGCGGGGGAAACGATGGCGCTGGTCGTGCCGTCGAGCCCTGGCCGGCTTCGGCACGCCACCAGCCTCTCGCTGTCCATCGGCGGAGCGGAAAGCAACGTGGCGATCGGCCTCGCCCGCCTCGGGGTTCCCGCGACCTGGATCAGCGTGCTCGGCGACGACGAGCTCGGCGAGCTGGTTCTGCACCGGCTCCGAGCCGAGGGGGTAGACACGGCCGCAGTCAGGCGCACGTCCGACCGGCCGACAGGGCTCTATCTCCGCGAGGAGGTCGCTGGTCAGCTGCGGGTGTACTACTACCGCGCCGGATCGGCGGCCGCCACCCTGGCGCCAGGTGCCTTTGACCCCAGCATTCTGCAGGGTGCCGCCTTTCTGCATCTGACCGGAATTACCGGGGCCTTGTCGCCGGAGTGTGCGGAGTTTCTGCCTTGGGCCGCGACGGCTGCCCGCGACGCCGGGGTACGGGTGAGCTACGACGTGAATTACCGCAGCCGACTCTGGGCGCCATCGGCTGCCCGTGCCGCAACCGAAGCGCTGCTGCCCCTCCTCGACGTGTTGTTCGTCGGCGACGAGGAGGCCACGGCGCTTTGGGGCTGGGAGGAGCCTGACGCAGCCCTGGACCACCTATCGGAGGTCGGGCCACAGGAGGTCGTCCTCAAGCTCGGCGCCAAGGGCTGCGTTGCGGTGGTCGATGGCGAACGGTTGACTTCCGCCGGCTTTCCAGCGCGACAGCTGGACCCGATCGGAGCAGGTGACGCGTTTGCGGCCGGCTACCTGGCAGCCGCGTTGTGGGGCTGGGCGCCTGAGAAGCGGCTGCGCACCGCCAACGCGATGGGGTCGCTCTGCGTCCAGAGTCTCGGCGACTACGAAGGCTTGCCCAGCAGTCGTGAACTCACTGCTTTTCTCGAACAAACTCCGGACCTGGGGAGATGATCATGTCATCCGCACCGCCAGCAGCCCTTCTCGACGGTGTTTACGTGGCCAACGTCACCCCGTTCCTCGACGACGATCGGTTTTCCATCGATATCGAGGCCTACCTCGCGCACGTCGAGTGGCTGGCCAGCCAGGGCGTCACCGGCATCGTTCCGTTCGGTACCAACGGCGAGGGGCCCTCAATCGCGGCCCGAGAAAAACGACCGGTATTCGAGGAGCTGGTTGCCAGGACCGGAGATCTGCAGATCATCGCGACGGTGGCTGAGGGCAACCTGCCTGAGACGCTCGATCAGCTTAGCTTCTTACAAGACCTTCCTGTACGGGCCGTGCTGGTCCTGCCGCCGTACTACTGGAAGCCGGTGGAGATCGAAGGCCTGAGGGTGTACTACGAGCGGGTCTTGGCGACCACCCGCCACCCCGTCATCGCCTACCACATCCCCAAGTACGCCGTTCCGGTCCCCGCCGAGCTCGTGCTGTCTCTGGCGTTCTGGGGGGTCAAGGACTCGGGCGGCGAGGCGGGTTACGCCGAAACGCTGCATGCGGCGGGAAAGGGCGTACTCGTCGGCACGGAGGACGACCTCCCCGCTCGGCTACTGACCGCCGACGGCTCCATCTCCGCCCTGGCCAACATCGTGCCCGACCACGTTGTCGCGCTCTACTCCCACGTTCGAGCGGGCCGGGCGGAGCAGGCGGCGGCGATGTCGGCTCACCTCCAGCGAGTCCGTGCCATGACGAAGGAGTATGCCTCCGCCGGGATCCTGAAACGTGTCGCCCAGCAGCGGCACGGGCACCCGATGGGCACGGTACGTCCTCCGCTGGTCCCGATCTCTCCGTCCTTCGATGCGGTCGCGGCGGTCGAGTTGGCGCTGTCAGGCCCCGGCGGGCGAGTCGCTGAGGACAATCTGCCGCGATGAAGGTGCTGGTCACCGACGCGGAGTACACCTCGCTCGATATCGAGGCCCATGTCCTGACCGCCGCGGGACATCAACTGGTGACCGCCTCATGCCGGACGCCGACGGACGTTATCGAAGCAGCGATCGGAGCCGACGCGTTGCTCGTCCAGTACGCACCGATCACCGCCGAAGTGCTCCAGGCGTTACCGCAGCTGCGGCTGGTGAGCCGGTACGGCGTAGGGGTCGACGTCGTCGACACCGCCGCCGCCTCCGAACGCGGGGTGTGGGTGTGCAATGTGCCGGACTACGGGACAGAGGAAGTCGCGCTCCACGCCGTCGCCATGCTGCTGGCACTGATGCGCAATATCGCCGGGCATGACCGCGAGGTACGCGCGGGGCGCTGGGACTACCAGCTCGGTGGACCGCTGCGCCGGCCAAGCTTCTTGACTCTCGGTGTCGTCGGACTGGGCCGCATCGGACGCATGACGGCCGAGCGGGCTGGGCCGTGGTTCGGCGCGGTGGTCGGCTACGACCCATATCTGCCGGACGACGCCTGGCCCAACGACATCGAACGGCTCGATGTGCCCGATCTATTCGCCCGTAGCTCGGCGGTGACGCTCCACCTGCCGCTCACCGATACGACCCGCGAGTTCGTGGGGACAGATTTGCTGGCCAGGATGCCTCCCGGTTCGTATCTGGTGAATACGGCACGCGGCGGGCTTGTTGATCTTGACGCGGTCCTCGATGCTCTGGAGGATGGCCACCTTGCGGGGGTAGCTCTGGACGTGCTGCCCCAGGAACCACCGCCGAAGGGTCATCCGCTCCTCAGCCACCCTCGCGCGCTGGTCACTCCGCACGTTGCCTGGTACTCCACCGACGCCGAGATCGAGCTGCGGCGCAAAGCCGCGCAGAACATCGTCGACTGGGCGCGCACCGGGCGGCCGACGTACGCAGTTGTGGAGGGTCGCTGACAGGATGAAGATCACGAGCCTGGCGACCTTTGTCGTCCCCCCTCGGTGGCTGTTTCTGAAGATGGAAACAGACGACGGGATCACCGGCTGGGGAGAGCCGGTCGTCGAGGGCCGGGCGGCGACCGTAGCGGCCTGCGTGGATGAGCTTTCTGACTATCTGGTTGGCCGCAACCCATCCAACATCGAGGATCTTTGGCAGGTTATGTACCGCGGCGGCTTCTACCGTGGCGGACCGATCACGATGAGCGCCATCGCCGGCATCGACCAGGCACTCTGGGACATCAAGGGCAAGTCCTGCGGCATGTCCGTGGCCCAGCTGCTGGGCGGCCAGGTCCGCGATCGCATTCAGGTCTACTCCTGGATCGGCGGGGATCGGCCGGCCGACACGGCCGCTGCTGCGCTGGTCGCTGCTGAGCGCGGGTTTACCGCGATCAAGATGAACGGCACTGAAGAGCTCCAGATGGTCGACACTTGGGCTCGGGTCCAGGCGGCACTCGACAGGGTGGCGGCTGTCCGGGAGGCGGTGCCAGACCTGGGAATCGCCGTCGATTTCCATGGCCGAGTGCACAAGCCGATGGCCAAGGTGCTGCTGAAGGAGCTGGAGCCGTACCGGTTGATGTTCATCGAGGAGCCGGTGCTGTCGGAAAACGCCGACTCTCTCCTCGGACCGATGATCAACACATCCACACCCATCGCGCTCGGTGAACGGCTCTTCTCGCGATGGGACTTCAAGTCGATCTTGGCCAGTGGAGCCGTCGACATCATCCAACCCGATCCCTCTCACTCCGGCGGGATCAGCGAGACCCGCAAGATCGCCACGATGGCCGAGGCGTATGACGTCGCGGTGGCGTTGCACTGCCCGCTCGGCCCGATCGCCCTTGCCACCTGCTTGCAGATCGACGCCTGCACCTACAACGCCTTCATCCAGGAACAGAGCCTCGGCATCCACTACAACGTCGGCAACGACCTGCTCGACTACCTCACCGATCGGTCGGTTTTCACCTACTCAGATGGCTTCGTCACCATCCCCACCGGGCCTGGCCTGGGTATCGAGGTCAACGAGGACTATGTCATGGAGCGCGCCCGGCAGGGCCATCGCTGGCGCAACCCGATCTGGCGCCACCCCGACGGATCCATTGCTGAATGGTGACTCTGCCCAGAGATGAAGGCAGGCGCCGACCACATCCACCTCGACGTTGAGGTGGTCCTTGCCTCGACGACCGTAACTGTCTTGTGAGAGCTCGGAGCCTGTCGCTGCTTCACACTTGTCGCATGAGGAGTCTCGTTCTCGTGCTCAGTCTGTTGGTGGCGGGTTGTGGAGTCTCGTCGACGTCACCGTCGACGACCGTGGATTCGGCGTCGCCGGGCGGCGCTTCATCCCCAACGTCGCCGTCGCCCCTATCAAGCCCGACCGCGCAAGATTCGCGGTCAGGGGCGCCGACATCGAGCCCCTCTCGTGCCCCCGCGGGGACCAAGATCATTTCTGCCGACAGCGACTTCGGCCTCATGCTCTACGATGCCTCCGGCCAGCCGATCTACCTCTTCGACGCCGAGACAACGAGCCGCCCGGAGTGTTACGGGGAGTGTGCTGTGGCTTGGCCGCCCGTATTGACCGAAGGAAAGCCGCGCGCGGCCGGCAGCGTGAAATCCGACCTGTTGGGGACAACGCCCCGCCGCGATGGTTCGACTCAGATTACCTATGCGGGGCACCCGCTGTACTTCTACGCGCACGAAGGGAAGTACCAGGTGTTGTGCCACAACGTCAACGGGTTCGGCGGCACTTGGCTGGTCGTCAAGCCGAACGGAGAAGCCGCGGCGAGCTAGCCGCCCGGATCCGGTGGTGCTTTCCGGCAGGCCCTCCACTAATACTTTCAGCAGTATGAACAACCAATCACAGCTCAGGGTCGCGGTCATCGGTGGCGGCGTCATCGGGGTCTCCAGCGCGTACCACTTGGCGCGCCGGGGAGCCAGGGTGTGGTTGGTTACCGAGGGGGCGCTGGCGAGCGGAGCTTCCGGCCGATCCTTGTCCTGGCTGAACTCTGCTGCCATCCGGTCGGAGCACTATCACCAGCTGCGCACGGCGGGCATCGATCGCTACCGCACCCTCTTCGCCCGCCAGCCCGACCGCAACTGGCTGCGCTTCGACGGTGGGCTGAGCTGGCAGCCGGCCGACCTGCTCGATGTTCAAACCACGATCCACGCTCATCAGCTCGCCCACGGTTATGACAGCCAGCTGCTCAATCCTGACGATGTCGAAGCCCGGATACCAGGCATCAACCCGGAAGCCATCCCGGCCTCGGGAGCGATGTGGAACCCCGCTGAAGGCTGGGTCGATCTGCCGTCCTTGATCAATTACCTGGCAGAAGAGCTCGTGGGCATGGGTAGTGAGTTGATCCTGAATGCCGGCGAAGCTTCGGTGTCCGCGAATGCCGGGCACGTCACCAAGATCAGCACGGAGGCTCAGGGCACCATCGAGGTGGATGCTGCGCTGATGGCAACGGGTTGGAGAGTCCCCCAGATGGCAGCACAGTTGGGTGTTGCAATTCCCGATGCCACGTCTATGGCGCTGTTGGTCAAGACGGATCCGGTGCAGACACAGCTGCGAGCCGTGTTGAACACCCCGCGAGCGTCGGTACGACGCACCCCCGACGGAGCGCTCGTGGTCGATTCCGGTTGGACCGTGCCGTACATAGAAGTACGGCCTGACGGGACCTGTGCTGTCCCAGCCGAGATCATCGAGCAACTGCTCGCTGAGGCGTCACGGCTGATCGTCGGCACGCCGCGCCTGACGGCGGCAACTTATGGAATCGTGCCCAAACCGGTGCCCGCTGATGACGAACCGGTGCTTGGCCAACTCGGCGACAACGATGGGCTCTACGTCGCCTTCACCCACAGCGGCGCCACCCTGGCCCTGATCGTGGGTGAGCTCCTCGCCTACGAGATCACCTCCGGGCAACCGCATCCCTTGCTCGCGCCCTTCACCGCCCGGCGATTCACGTGAGCCCCAGACCGCTGACGACGTGACTGCTCCCTGAGGCGAATCCCTCAGATCTTGGTCAGCAGCTCCGTCATCGTGGCGATTTCCTGCTGTTGGGTCTCCGCGATGTTCTTGGCGAGCGCGATTGCCTCCGGATTCTTGCCTGAGGCGATCTCTGTTTCAGCCATCTTGATGGCGCCAATGTGATGCTTGATCATCCCGTCGAGGTAGAGCCGCTGACCATCGCTGCCGTTGGCCTTGTCCAGCGTCCGCATCTCCTCCTCGGTCATCATGCCGTCGTCGGCGCCGCCGTGATGCATGCCGCCGTCATCGACGTGTGTACGACCCCAGGCATCCAGCCAGGAGCTCATGGCGTCAATCTCGGGCTGCTGAGCGGCCTTGATCTGCTCAGCGAGCGCGGCCACTTCCGGATTGACGCCGCCCTTGGCGAGCAGCATGTCGCTCATATCCAGCGCCTGCTGATGATGCGGGATCATCATCTGGGCGAACATGACATCAGCAGGGTTGAACTCACTTGTGGTGGCGGCACTTGACGATGCGGTTGAGGTGGATGACCCGTGATCCATACCGGGCATGCCCGTCACGTCGTCATCACCGCTGCAGGCGGTCAGGGTCATTGCTGCGGCCACGGCAGCAGCAATGAGGGCGGCGCGAACGGTCGGCATCACACAAGTCTCCTTCTGGGGTGAAAGGCAGCCACACCTAAACGCCTCTCGAACATACCGAGTCAATTTCCGTGTACCCCTACCATACCCCCATGGGGTATAGTGCTGCCATCGACCCCTGAAGGGCGACTGGCTGCAGACGTTCGAGCTGGCAATGTGGAGGAGCAAATGTCGGGACCGCGATCGACCGCCGTTCTGGAAGTGTCCGGAGTGCAGTGGGCGACGGAGAAAAACGTGGCAGAAGCGGTGCTCTCTCGCCGGCCCGGCGTTCTCGGAGTTGATGCAAATCCTGTGGCGCAGACGGCCACGGTCACATACAACCCCGAACGCACTTCGGTGGCCGAGCTGGCCGGCTGGGTCCGCGACTGCGGTTACCACTGCGCGGGCCAGTCGGTGCCTCACCACGTATGCGATCCGCTGCTGGAGCCGGCAGCCGGCGCCGATGTCCATCATCATGCGTGTTCCCATGATCATGAACTGCGGCCGCTGCCCGCTGACCACGCACCAGAACAGCCGCCGATTGACGCTCACCATGATCATCGTGCTCCGGGCACGGTCCAGGCAGCGGGCGATCATGCCGAGCATGCGCTGCTGACTTCTCAGGAGGCGATGGGCCATGGCGGACACCACGGCGGCATGTCGATGGACGACATGGTTCGCGACATGCGAAACCGGTTCCTGGTGGCTGTGCTGCTGTCGATTCCGATCCTGCTGTGGTCGCCGATCGGGCGCGAAGTCATCGGCTTCAACGCCCCTGCTCCATTCGGTTTGCGCGACGACGTCTTCTCGCTGATCCTCAGCCTGCCGGTGATCTTCTACTCCTCTTGGATCTTCTTCGACGGCGCTTGGCGGGCTTTGCGGGCGCGCACGTTGGACATGATGGTGCTGGTTGCGGTGGCCATCGGCGCGGGCTGGCTCTACAGCGTGTACGTGACGCTCACCGGGGGCGGCGAGGTGTTCTACGAGGCGGCCACCGTGCTCGCCGCCTTCGTACTCCTCGGCCACTGGTTCGAAATGCGGGCCCGCGGGGGCGCCAACGAAGCGATCCGCACATTGCTGGAACTTGCGCCACCGATGGCCGTCGTCATCCGTGACGACGAGCCGGTCGAGGTGCCCACCGCCGAGGTGGAGGTGGGTGATCTGCTGCTGATCCGCCCCGGCGCCAAGATCCCGGTGGACGGCCGGGTAGTGGGCGGTGATTCAGAAATCGACGAGTCGATGGTCACCGGCGAAAGCCTGCCGGTGTCCAAAGCGATCGATTCGGAGGTGATCGGTGCGTCGGTCAACACCACCGGCACTCTCCGGGTACGTGCCACCAAAGTGGGGTCGGACACGGCCTTGGCTCAGATCGTGGCTCTTGTCCAGCAGGCGCAAAACTCGAAGGCGCCCGGACAACGGCTCGCCGATCGGGCCGCCTTCTGGCTAGTCCTCGTGGCGCTGGTCGGGGGGCTCGTGACATTCCTGGTCTGGTTCGCCGTCGGTCGGCCCGCCTCTGAAGCCCTCCTGTTCGCCATCACGGTGGTCGTGGTCACCTGCCCGGACGCGCTGGGTCTAGCTACCCCGACCGCGATCATGGTCGGCAGCGGCATGGGCGCGAAACGGGGCGTGCTGTTCAAAACCGCCAACGCCCTGGAAACCTCCGCTCACATCGACACCGTCGTTCTGGACAAGACCGGCACGCTGACCAAAGGCGCGCCGCAGGTCACCGATGTGGTGGCCGAGGGATTGACCAATACCGAGTTGATTTCGCTTGCCGCCGCGGTGGAAAACGAGTCTGAGCACCCGCTCGCTCAGGCCGTCGCTCGCCACGCGGCGCAGGTTGGCGTACCAAAGCTGGCCGCGACGGGGTTCCGCAACGTTCCCGGTCACGGGGCCGGGGCGGACGTCGATGGCCGACGCGTGCTGGTCGGCAATCGCCGGCTGATGGAGGCTGAAGAAATCGACCTGGGCTGGTTGGGACAACGCAGGGACGAGCTGGCGGCGGCGGGCCGTACGGCGATCCTGGTGGCGGTCGACGGCA
>DASQUD010000046.1:0-2828 GCA_035641455.1 Propionibacteriaceae bacterium
TCGACGAAGTGAAACGGCGCCTCGGGGTCCCAGCCCTCGGGCTCCGGCCGGTGCGTCACGACGACCACGTGGTCGATCCCGCTCGGAGGCTTCCCGTCCCAGCCGTCCGTCATGTCGAAGACGTGGCGGCCGGCGATTGTCGCCCCGATCTGGTCCCAGTACGGCCGGGTGTAGTCGTAGGACGTCTGCGACACCTTCACCTCGCCGCTTTCGTCCAACGGGACGTCACCGCTGGACAACCACTCGAACAGTGGTCCGGGCTGGTCATTCTCGTCCGCGATGAAGCCGTCCACCGACACCGAGCCGTACATGACCACCTTGCCCATGGGGCTCTCCTTTGCTTTGGGGTGCCCCCAAATTAGCGTGTCGTGAGCTGTCGCTCTTGTAAGAAATGGTCCAGCCGCGCTGCCGCCAGCATCGAGCCGGCGCCGATCCCGGACGAGCGCCCGGCCGCAGACATTTGCGTCTACGCGGCCGCGAGCTGTTCGCCGCCAAAGTCGACCTCGTCTAGCGGGTGCACAACGCTCGGGTAGGCGCGACTGATGCCCGACTGCGCCCGTGCCATTGCCGTATGAAGGCTTAGGGTTGTGCCCTGGCGATCTGACCATCGAACGGAGACCGCATGGCCGACCTGGATGAGAACAAGCGGGTGGTTCGGTCGTTCTACGAGGAATCGTTCAACGGCGGCGACCCAGAAGGCGCCGTCGAGCGTTACCTCGGCGACCGCTACATTCAGCACAACCCGCAAGCCGCCGACGGACCCGAAGCGTTCATCGGGTTCGTAAAGTGGATGCGCGGGGAGTTCCCCGAGACTCACATCGACATTAAACGGATGATTGCCGAGGATGACTTGGTCGTAACGCACGGCAATCTCAAGCAGTCTCCAGAGGATCGCGGTACCGCCGTGGTGGACATCTTCCGAGTTGAGAACGGCAAGATTGTCGAGCATTGGGACGTCCTACAGCCCATCCCGGACCAAGCGGCGAACGACAACACGATGTTCTGACGGTCCGGGCGCCAAAGATAGCCTTCTCATCCACTTTGACCTGCATACATGGAGACATTCACGCATCGTGGCGAGTGACCAGCGCGCCATCCAGTACTTCGGCTATCCCGAGTGGAAGTTCGACCGGCTGCGTGAGGAGTATCCGGACGGCCGCTATGAAGTAGGCGCGAACATTGGCCCCGACGCGTGGAGCGACATTGACGACAGCCGTGTGCAGGTGACTGTCACCGACACCGAGGCGCTGACGGTAACCGAGACCAAGGTGGCGCCCGTTGTCGGCGACATCGGTCTTTTCATCGACATCGGCAGCGAGTGCTTCTTCTCTGACCTCAAAATCAGTCTCAGCTGAGCGGCTCGCCCTCTAGCGTGGAGGTGTGACGGTTCCCGTAGGGGCATCACCTGCAGCTCACGCCGCAGGCGTCGAGCGGTTGCTGGCGAGCTACCGGACGATTCCTGCCACGATCCCTGTGCGGCTGGCCAAACAGACCTCCAACCTGTTCCGGGCCCGGGTGCGAAACGACGCTCCCCGTCTGGATACTTCGGGACTGAGGGGGGTGATCTCGGTCGACCCCGACGCCAGGACAGCTGATGTGGCCGGGATGTGCACCTACGAGAACCTCGTTGCGGCCACCCTTCCGTACGGGCTGTCCCCGCTGGTGGTCCCTCAGCTGAAGACAATCACCCTAGGCGGGGCCGTCACCGGTCTCGGTATCGAGTCGGCCTCCTTCCGCAACGCAATGCCGCACGAGTCGGTATTGGAGATGGACATCTTGACCGGGACCGGCGAGGTACTCACCGCTTCACCCGAGCACCATCCCGACCTGTACCGGGCGTTTCCTAACTCCTACGGAACACTCGGCTACGCGGTGCGGCTGCGGATCGAGCTGGAAACCGTTCAACCCTTTGTCGCGCTGCGTCATGTTCGCTACCACTCTCTGACCGACCTCGTCGCCGCGATGAACGGCATCGTCGAGACCCGCGGCCTTGACGGGATCCGGGTCGACTATCTCGACGGCGTGGTCTTCAGCGCCGACGAGTGTTACCTGTGCGTCGGCCGGCAGACCACCGTTCCCGGGCCGGTCAGCGACTACACCGGCCAAGACATCTACTACCGGTCGATCCAGCACGCCAGCGGCATCAAGCATGACCGGCTCACCATCCAGGACTACCTCTGGCGGTGGGACACCGACTGGTTCTGGTGCTCCCGCGCATTCGGCGCCCAGAATCCGCGGCTGCGGCGATGGTGGCCGCGGCGCTACCGGCGCAGCAGCTTCTACTGGAAGCTGCTCGAGCACGACTGGCGGTTCAACATTGCCGACGGCATCGAGAGGCTGCACGGTCGTCCGCCGCGAGAACGCGTCGTGCAGGACGTGGAGGTGCCGATCGAGCGTTGCGCAGAGTTCTTGAACTGGTTCCTGTCCGGCGTGCCGATCGAGCCGATCTGGTTATGCCCGCTGCGGCTGCGCGACCGGTGGCCGCTGTACCCGATGCGGTCCGGCCACACCTACGTCAATGTCGGTTTCTGGTCGTCGGTACCGGGCGGTGTCAGCGAGGGAGAGACGAACCGGCTGATCGAGCGGAAAGTCCGCGAGCTCGACGGGCTCAAGTCGCTGTACTCGGAGGCCTACTACTCGCGGGATGAGTTCGACGAGCTCTATGGCGGCGAGCAATACAGGACCGTGAAGAAGACGTACGATCCCAACTCCCGTTTCCCCGACCTCTACGCGAAGGCGGTGCAACGACGGTGACGGCATCCAAGGAACGTGTGACCACCTCCTCCGCCCGGGGCAGGCTGTCCTTGGCTCAGATCCTCGAGATCCTT
>DASQUD010000047.1:0-8227 GCA_035641455.1 Propionibacteriaceae bacterium
GACCACTGCGAGATCTACACCGATGTCGACGGCATCTACACCGCCGATCCCCGGATCGTGCCGAGCGCTCGGCGCATCCCGCACATCAGCTACGAGGAGATGCTCGAGATGGCGGCCTGCGGGGCCAAGGTCCTGCACCTCCGCTGTGTGGAGTACGCACGCCGGGAGAACGTCCGGGTGCACGTACGGTCCTCGTTCACTGACAAAGACGGGACTTGGGTGACCGAGCTCGAGGAAGGAACAGCGATGGAGCAGGCCATCATCTCCGGCGTCGCTCATGATCGCAGCGAAGCCAAGATCACGATCGTCGGTGTGCCGGACCGAGTGGGCCAGGCGGCGCGAATCTTCGAGGCGGTCGCCGCAACGGAGATCAACATCGACATGATCGTGCAGAACGTGTCCGCGTCAGCGACCTCGCGAACCGACATCTCCTTCACTCTGCCCAGCACGGACGGGCGGGCCGCAATGGCCACGCTGGACGGGCTAAGGGAGGAGATCGGCTTCGACGACGTCCTCTACGACGATCGGATTGGCAAGGTGTCGGTGGTCGGCGTCGGCATGCGATCCCACCCCGGGGTCACCGCCAAGTTCTTCTCCGCGCTCGCTGAGGTGGGCGTGAATATCGAGATGATCTCTACGTCGGAGATCCGGATTTCCGTCGTGGTTGATCAAGACGATGTCGATCGTGCCGTGGCCGCGGCGCACACCGCCTTTGGTCTGGATGCGGCGGAGGAGGCCGTGGTGTACGCGGGCAGCGGCCGTTAGTTGATCTGTACGCGGCTGCATCTCGGATGCCGCAGCCGGCGAGAGCGACCTCAGCCGCAGGCGATTCGGTTCAGGCTGACAGTGCGTGCGGTTCCGCCGGACGGATAGTACGTCGCGACGGCGGTGACACAGCGGTTATCGGCCGCCGTGAGGTACGCGCCACTCACCGATCGATCGCCGGCCGCCCCGGTCTGCGAGGAGTATTGGGGCCAGGCCGAACCGGTGTAGCTGGAGAAGCGCAGCTCAGTCTTGAGATAACTGGGTGGGGTGATCGCACCGTTGTGAGTCGCCGACACGCAGTTCAGTCCGCCAGCCTGGGGGTCGTAATAGACCCGCAGCGTCATACCGTTCGCGGTTCTCTGCCCGACGACCCAGCCCGGGCATGTTGACAGATAGCGGCCCGGGACGCCGGTGTTCGTCGTAGTGGTCGTCGTGCTGGTGCCCGGAAAGGGTCCCGGCGTGGCGCCAGCCGCCCCACCGGCGGCGGCAAAGGCAACCAGGGCCACGACGAACAACAGCGCGCCATCGCCTTCGGCCATGACGCTCCCTCCCGTTTGGTGCTCCTGTGATTGCTGTTAACAAAGGTAAGTCGAGTGTGGGAATCGCGTCAACGGCTAGAAGGATCCTTTTTTACGCCGTAAACGGAGCTGGCAAGGCCCTTCAACTGCCCACTGGGAGGAGATCGGCGCCGGACACGCTGCGAAATTCGGGGCTGCAGACTTGCCGGGCGTCAGGATGAGGCATGGCCGTCACGTCGCCGCCGCGTCCGTTGCGTACGCCGTCGACCGGCCGCCCGGGCCGTCCCCAACACTCACCTGCGCGACCCAGCGGACAGCTCCGGGTGCGCTGGGATCGCGTTGCCATTCTGGCTGCCATTCTGTTGCTGGTTGTCGTCTTGATCGTGGTCCTGATCGTCCGAGCATTCACTGCCATTCGCGCCGACGGGGAGACCCTTGCGGCGACTGATCCGATAGAAGCTGCGAACCCTACGGCGGTGATGAACCCGACAGCGGCAGACACGAACCCGACGCTAACGGAGACCTCACCTGCCCCCAATGCCCCCGCGGCCAGGCCATGTCCTCCACCATCCGCCAAGCCCATCTACGCTGCTCCTGCAGCTGTCGGCGGAGATCCATCGGTCCGTACGGTGGCCCTGACCTTCGATGACGGCCCTGGTGACCTCACGCCTCAGGTACTCGACATTCTGCGGGACAAGCAGGTCCGCGCGACATTTTTTGTGGTCGGCCAGATGGTGATCGAGAGGCCCGACACGCTGAGGGCGATCGTCGACTCGAGTCACCTGCTCGGTAACCACACCTGGTCGCATAGCACGCCGCCGTCATCGGTGGGTTGGAAAGCGGCACGCTTGACCCGGGAGATTGCCCGCACGCGTCGAGAGATCGTCAGGGTTACCGGTCAGGATCCGTGCTTCTTCCGGCCACCGGGCGGAGTTATCAAAGGTGCGGAGAAGATCAGCCGCCAGGCGAGCCTGTCGATGACCATCTGGTCAGTGGATACGCGCGATTGGTCCGGCCGAACCCCCGGCAATCTTAAGTTTGCGGACAAGATTCGGCAGCGTGCTCGGGCTGGCTTAAAGGAGGAGCACCCAATCGTGCTGATGCACGACGGCGGTGGTGACCGCGCCTCGACGGTCGCCGCACTGCCCGGCATCATCGACGACTACCGCGCCGCGGGTTATCAGTTCGTCGACCTGGCGGGCAACACCTGGCCGGTTCAGCAGTAGCCGTCTCGGTCGTTCATCGCATGGCGCCCTCCACCACAGTCTGTTGTACGTTGGAAGTGCTGAGCTGCCCTTGCATCAGGGAAAGAACCAGCGAAGCGCCAGCTGATCTGGGTTGAACAGATTGCCCACGCATTGATGTGCCTTGTCACGAGGGTGCGTCCTGCTCACGACAGGTAGGCCCGCTCCTCAAGCAGCACGAGTGCCTAGTGAAAGCCGGATCATGTCAGTCCACTTGTCCCGAGACCGCGGCCGTGAAGAGCCACTGGCCGCCTTTGCTGAGCTGAGCAAGATCATGCTCGGCGAAAGGTCTTTGGACGAGACACTCGGACGGATTGCTGCCCTGGCCCGCGATACCGTGCCCGACATCGATGAGGTTTCCGTCACCCTGGTCGACCGCGAACGGGCAAATACCGTGGTCTTCACCGGCCAGCTGGCTCTGCACCTCGACGAACGGCAGTACCAACACGGTGCTGGCCCCTGCCTGGACGCAGCTGTGACCGGCGAGACCGTGGTGGTCGATGTCGCCGATGACAGCCTGTACCCAGATTTCGCTCACTCCGCGCGGCGGGCCGGCGTGACCCACAGCGTATCGGTCGGGCTTCCCGTACCGCAGCGAGTTGTGGGTGCGCTCAACCTCTACGCATCAACTCCCGATCCGCCGGCTGAGGAGACGATCGCCCTCGCTCAGGCCTTCGCCAGCTATGCCGGGGTGGCGGTTGCCAATGCCGCCCTCTTCAACCACACCGCCGAGCTTGCTGACCAGATGCAGGCCGCAATGCAGTCCAGGTCTGTTATCGAGCAGGCGAAGGGGATCCTGATGGCCCGGCATGGCTGCGACGCCGACGAAGCATTCAAGACCCTCTCTAAGCTGTCTCAGGACAGCAACCGCAAAGTGCGCGACATCGCCCAGTCGATCGCTGCCAGCACAGGCTCGAAAAGCGAGTCTTCAATACCGTGATTCCTCATGACTTCGGCTGGCGGCGAGGCTCCACGTTTGCTCCAGGCCAACGTCTCGGCGCTGAGCAATGACGAGATACCTTGCCTCATTTGTGATTTGTGATGAACCCGCGCTGATCGACATTATTAGCGAGAACGCTGTTCAATGCGTCCACCTGACTAATCGCGGCGGCACCTTCAAGGTCAGAGTGAAGCCCATCAAGAGCTTGAAGCCAGAATACCAGAGAATCAATGTCGCGCACCAGGTATTCGACATCGTACTTCATGAAGGCGATCAGTTTCAGCGGTGAAGCATTGACCAATTCCTCTGATATTGGAGAGCGACCAACTTGGCCGACAACCTCTTTAATGTTCCGCATACTCGATTCAGCGACCTGTTGGGTCACGTAGTAGCCGCCCGTCTTAAGATGATCATGTATCGCAGTCAGATTGAATGGCGCGTGGCGGTTGAGAATGACATCGAAGCTTCCCAACACCTCGTCGAGAGTTTCCGATGAGATAGCAAATGCCACATTCGCCGTGTTTCTGCCATTCGCGCGCGCACGCTCGATCATCTCGGGGTCAATATCGACACCAAGACCAGCGTCGAAGAAGTCGGCCAACTGAAGAAACGATTCGCCCCCACCTGTTCCGACGTCGAGGACAGTTGCCTGATGAGTCAAGTATCGCAGAACTACGTCATGGTAATCCCAAGGAACAGGCACTCGGGAGTCATTCATGCGGGAGAAGTCCCAACCGGAACGCTTCTGCACTCTGCTAAGTACTTGGTCGAGTTCCGTTGGGGTATAGCTCTCCTTCATTCCCCTATATTAAGCCTCTAATATCCCTAAGGTCGGCGTATCTAAGGAAATCTTGTTGCCAATGGGCGAATTGGTCGCCGCCATTGATGGCCTTCTGCGGAGCCACCTGTGGGTCCGAGTGACCTGCACAAGTCGTCGGCCGCCGCTCCCCACGCTGTCGATCATGTTATCGCGGCTCAGCTATGGATCTGCTTAGCTTGAAAGTGCCTGGGCGGCTCCCGCCTGACAGTCGCCCAGGTCTCAGCCAGGCTCTACTCCGTCTCGCCGGCGTCCTCGGCGTGCAACGTGGGCTCGGGTGCGCTCCGCCGGCGACTGTTGCGACCTGAGGAGCTGAGGTCCGACTTCAGGGTGGTCTCCAACTGGGTCAACAAGATCAATAACCCGGTGACGGCGAGCAAGATCGCCAGGATCAGCCCGATGATCTGGTCGAGATCATTCACGGCCTACCTTCCGGGATCGAGCTGCGAGCTGCGCTGAGCCGCCCTCAGCGTAACCCGGCTGAACATCAGTGATGCGGACCTTCGCTCGGCGGGGCGCGTCTGCTGCCCAGGTTCTCCGTCAAGCTGACCGTCGGGCTCCCGGACCCCCATGCTCGGCGCCATCTCTAGCTTCATCTGAACCAGCCTTTGAGCTGCTCCTCGGCGATACTGTCAAGCTGTGGCAGCATCAACGGCTGAGGGTCCAAGTATGACAAGAAATGTCCTGTGTGCAGTAGCATCCAGCAAAAGTAGTACGGGGGAAATCAGTGTCGCTGACGAAGAGAATTATGCCATTTTTGATCGGTGGATTAGTCGGCGCGCTGATCACTGTCGGGCTCCTCGCGATTTTTGATGAACGGAATTCGCCGTCAGCCAGCAGTAGTGAGGGGGCGTCGGGCACCGGCGAGCATGCCGAGGACCACGCACACCACTCGGAGGAGGCAGACCGTGGCCCTGCTGTCGATCTGACCGGCGAGACCGCGGTGCAGGTTGATATCAAGGACTACGCGTATACACGGCCCAACATAAAGATTGCCGAAGGCACGAGAGTCACCTGGACGAACCAAGATACGCTCCCGCATAACGTCATGCAGGAGCATGCCGACGGCGATGAGGCGCACGCGGCACCGAGCGCCGCCGACGTGCGGCCTGATGTGTTCGCCGGACCGCTACTCGCCAAGGGCGAGCGTTACAGCTTCACGTTCACCAAGGTCGGCAGCTATCCCTATCACTGTTCCCCGCACCCCCTATATGCAGGGCGCCGTGATCGTCAGGGGATAGCTTAGAGCGCTCCTTTTTTGGGCCCGGTGGCGTCTATCGGGCGCACATCAGCATGGCAATACTTGATCGGCTTTTCCGCTCTGATGGCGTTAGAATCCGCTGCTCGCGGTAGACCCGTCAAAGCGCTGGTGAGGTGTCCGGACTGACCGGTCAGTCGCCGTCAATGGTTGAATCAACAATTCCCTGGGCGATGTCGCGCAGTTTGCGGTTGGAGTGCTGTGAAGCCCGGGAGAGGTCTCGAAACGCCCGGTCGTCGGAGTACCGGTGTTTGGCCATGAGGATGCCTTTGGCCTGCTCGATCACCGCTCGCGTCTGCATCGCCGTGTGTAGCTGTTTCACGAGCTCGGCGGTGCTGGTGTACAGGGCGGCGTTGGCCATCGCCACTGCGGCGTAGCCGGCGAAGGTCTCCGCCACCATGACCGTATCGCCATCCAGCGGCTGATCCGTCGAGGCGTAAAGGTTCATGGCCCCGACGAGGCGCTCGGGCACGGGCAGTCCGACAGACACCGAGTGAGTGACGCCGCATGCTCGCGCTGCCTCCGCGAACTCCGGGTAAGCCCCGTCCGGGTCACTAGCGTCCACAACGATTGTCTGGCCGCTGACTGAGGCGTCAAGGCAGGGGCCGAAGCCGGTGTCGTACTGACGTTCGTCGAGCTGGATGGCCAGCGGGCCGGTGAAGACCGCTGTCGTAGCCTTTCCGTCTTCCAACAACGTCATCGACACCTCATCAATCTCCGGCATCGTGGCCCGGGCCAGCACGGCTATCCGCTCGAGGGTGACGTTCAACGGTTCTGCGCCAAGCACGATCTTGCTCAACTCAGCGAACGCCACGTGTGGATCGATAACGTCTCGCTCAATCTGTGACGGTCCTGCGGTCATGACCCTCATCCTTTGCCCAGGCAAGAGACGGCAGAAAACCCAGCCACTCCTGCGCAGCGACACCTGCCCTCGAGGGACAGATCACTGCGTGAGCAGCCCGCTACTCAGGGCCAGCCGCGAGGCCGGTTCGCTCCCCTCCGTCCGAGGGGCACCACAGCAAAAACCACACTACGCTGTAAGGCGATCAGATGGCATCGCGGTAGCCCGGGCTGGCGGTCGAGAAAGGCGTCCGGTGTCCATTTGGGCCTTGAGTCGTTCGTAGAAGAGATGAGAGCGGAAGAATCTTTTACGACGAAGGGACGTATCTCATGACCTACTACATGCTCCGGCCTGGATCAAGTCCTGCGGCCGAGCGCAGGCCGATGACCGAGGTGGAGATCGAGCAGACCACTCGTGCGGTGCACGACCTCGAGGCCGAGATCAAGTCGGCGGGTGCCTGGGTCTTCGGCGGTCGGCTCCACGCCTCATCGACCGCTACCGTGGTCAGAAAATCGGGGGACGAAGTGTTCACCACCGATGGTCCGTTCGCTGAAACCAAGGACCACATCGGCGGCTTCTACGTGTTGCAGACTGAGGATCTAGATGGCGCGCTGGCATGGGCGTCGAAGGTGTCCAGTGTGATCCAGACCGCCATTGAGGTTCGGCCGTTTATGACAGCGATGACCTCCTAAGCAGCCCGTCACACGCGCCAGTTCAGGTGACCCACGACGCAGCGATCGGCCGACTCTTCCGCGAGGAGTCGGGCCGGTCGGTCGCGGCCTTGGTTGGGCTCTTCCGAGACATCGACTTAGCGGAAGACGCTGTTCAGGAGGCGTTCGCCATCGCCCTGAAGAAGTGGCCCGAGCACGGTGTCCCGCCGAATCCTGGTGCCTGGATCACCACGACAGCCCGCAATCGGGCGATCGATCGGCTGCGCCGTGACGCCCGAGGATCGGAGCTGATTCAGGCTGCGCCTCAAGGTTTACCGGCAGGCTGGTACGGCGACCCTGCCAGGGAGACGGAGTCAGTGCCCGACGACCGCTTGCGGCTCATCTTTACCTGTTGCCACCCGTCACTGGCCGCGCAGTCGCAGGTCGAGCTGACCCTTCGGCTGCTTTGCGGCCTGTCGACGGCGGAGGTGGCCCGCGCCTTGATCACCTCCGAGGCCACGATGGCGAAGCGTTTGGTCCGAACGAAACACAAAATCAAGGCCGCCAACATCCCTTACCGGATCCCAGACGAACACGAATTCCCCGATCGGATGAGGAGCGTGCTGACCGCTGTCTACCTCATGTACACCACCGGTCACGGCAGGCCAGGATCGGAGCCCAATCTGTGCACGGAGGCGATCCGGCTTGGTCGCACGCTGCGCGTGTTGATGCCCGACGAACCGGAGGTTGCCGGCCTTCTCGCTTTGATGCTCCTCACGGAGGCTCGGCGCTCAAGCCGAACGGACGACCTGGGAAGGCTGGTGCTACTCCGCGACCAGGACCGGGCCACCTGGGATCGGGATTTCATCCAGGAAGGCCACGCCCTGGTTCGGCGGTGCCTCCGGCGGAATGAGCCGGGCCCCTTCCAGCTGCAGGCGGCTATAGCGGCGGTACATACCGACGCGGTCAGATTTGCCGACACCGACTGGCCTCAAATCCTCACCCTTTACGACCAGCTGATGGCGGTGGCTCCAACACCGGTGGTCGCGCTCAATCGCGCCGTGGCTCTCGCCGAGGTCCGTGGTCCAGTAGCCGGCCTCCGCGAGCTGGAGACCCTCGGCCTTTCCCACTACTACCCGTTCCATGCCGCTCGGGGTGAGCTTTTGCGCCGCCAGGGCATGGATGAGAAGGCAG
>DASQUD010000048.1:0-4505 GCA_035641455.1 Propionibacteriaceae bacterium
CAGCTGCCGCCGCTGGCTACCGCTATGTGGGCGTGCGGATGACGAAGGTCACCATGGAGGAGCCGCACTACCCCCTGACGTATGACCCCGCTCTCATGCGGGTCACCAAGACACACCTCGCGGCCACCGGGATCGAAGTCCCGGACATCGAGCTCGCGCGGATCACGTCGGGCGACAACCCGCGTGATTTTATGCGTTTTCTGGAAGCGGGCGCGGAGCTCGGAGCCCGTCACGTCATCACGCAACTGCCAGATGCGGACTTCTCGCGCAAGACTGCTCGATTCGCCGAGCTGTGCGAGCTGGCCCGGCCCCTTGGACTCACCATCGACCTAGAGTTTCCGTCCTGGACCGAGACGCCAAACCTGGCCGAAGCCACGCGCGTCATCCGAGCAGCGGGACAACCCAACGCGGGAATGCTGATCGACTTGCTGCACTTTGCGCGCTCCGACTCCAGCCTGACCGAGCTACGGGAACTTCCGCCAGAGTGGTTCCACTTCGCCCACGTGTGCGACGCCCCATCTGAGGTGCCCACCACGACCGGGGGACTCATCCACACCGCGCGTTTCGAGCGCCTGTTCCCCGGCGAGGGAGGCATCGACACACGAGGAATTCTCGCGGCGTTGCCGAGCGGAATCCCGTACGCACTGGAGATTCCGCGGGCGACCCTCGTCGCTCAGGTGGGCGCGAAGGAGCACGCTCGCCTGGCGATCAGCGCCGCGCGCCACCACCTCGACACGCTCGACGTGCCAACCCGCCAAATGACGCACAGTCGGGCAAAGCCGGCGTAGCACAGGCGCAACCCGCCGGATGTGCCGACAGTGCGCCGATGAGTACGCGCGATTGTGGAGAAATGTCTCGGCAACCTGTTGGCAACTTAATGTCGCTGTGGGTCGTCGCCAAGCCGAACAGCTACTCGCCGATCTGCACACCTGCCCGATCCCGGAGATCGCTCGCCTCGGAGGCACGCTGCGATCATGGCGCACCGAGCTTCTCGCCTACTTCGACACCGACCGGGTCTCCAACGGACCCACCGAGGCGATGAACCTGCTCGTCGAGAAGATCCGGAGGATCGGACACGGCTACCCCAATTTCGACAACTACCGGCTACAACTGCTCCCGCACTGCGGCATCGACTGGCAGACTCCACGCACGCCACGAATCAGAAGCCGCCGTCCACGCTTGGTGGCATAGAGCCAGTTTGCCATGCGTTCATCCTTGCACGGCAGCAGTTGCGGGTGTGGTCAAGAGATGCCGGCGCGTTTGTCCAGACCTCGGCGCAGGGCGGTCCGGGGCCGCGCGACGACCATCGTTCCGGCGAGGTCGCGAACCCAACCACACGTAACCACCCCTTGACCGGCCCTGATGCCGCTTCTACTGTCCGAGCAGGCACCTTCGCGGCGGCGCCGTGATCCAGTGATTCCCATCGCGCTGCGACGCGGAATGCCATTACCGATCTGTCGTCCCGATAGAGGTAAGGGGGCGAGTCATTGGCCGGGACGACCCAAGTCCGCAACCAGGCATCCTCCTGTGTGGAGTTCCCGGCTGCACGGGGACGATGCCGCCCACACCCAAGGAGGCAGCATGCGTGTGCGACGGAGCATCCTTGTGCTGATTCTCGCCACCACCACGGCTATGGTCGGTACAGCCGCAATGGCCAATCATCCTGATGAGGAGGGCCAGTATTCCGGCGTCGATTCCACGCAGTGGACCGAATTAGGGTCGGTCGCCCAGAGTGCGCCCTGCGAAGATGGCATGGCCGCCGGCATGTTCCCGTGCGACGGCATCGACCTGATGAGCTTCATTCCACACGGAGCGCTCGGCACGACGTTCGCCAACGACATGTGGGGCTGGACGGACCCGCAGACCGGGCGCGACTACGCTCTGATGGGCGCCGGCGAAGGAACCGTTTTCGTGGACATCACAAACCCGGAGAGCCCTGCCGTCCTGGGCATCCTCCCGACCCACACGAGCGACAACTTCTTCTGGCGCGACATCAAGGTATACGCTGACCACGCGTTCATCGTTTCGGAAGACAACGGGCACGGGATGCAGGTCTTTGACCTGACGGAGCTGCGCGACTGGGACGGCAACTACACCACGTACTCGGAGACCGCCCACTATCCCGGCATCAACAGTGCGCACAACCTGAACATCAACGAGGACACCGGCTTCGCCTACGCAGTGGGCGTTCGGCAGAGGGGCTCCTGCAGCGGCGGGCTGCACATGATCGACATCAGCGACCCGACCAACCCAACGTTCGCAGGCTGCTGGGGCGGCGACGGCTACATCCACGACACGCAATGCGTGATCTACGAGGGACCCGATGCCGACTACCAGGGCAGAGAAATCTGCTTCAACTCCAACGCGCAGTCACGTGGTCCTGCGAGTCTAAACCGCGTCTCAATCACGGATGTCACCGACAAGTCGAACCCGGTGCGGCTCAGCGCGATGACCTACTCGAACTCTGGTCACAGTCACCAGGGCTGGCTGACGCCGGATCAGCAGTACTTCCTGCACGGGGACGAGCTGGACGAGCTCATCCACGGAATCAACACCACGACCCGAGTCTGGGACGTCCGCGATCTCGACAATCCGCAGCACATCGGCACGTTCGCCAACGACACCACCTCGATCGACCACAACATCTACACCGAGGGCAGCGTGGCGTTCGCGTCCAACTACACCTCCGGGTTGCGGGTCTATGACACCAGTGATGTCTCCGCCGGTCAGCTCTCCGAGCTCGCCTTCTTCGACATGTACCCCGAGAACGACGACCCTTCCTTCGAAGGCGGCACCTGGAGCAACTACCCCTACTTCAGCCAGCAGGACATCGTGGCGGCCACCGGGATGGACCGCGGCCTCTTCGTGCTCCGAGTCCAATAGGGTCTCAACAACTGATCAGAAGTCCATCCGATCGATTTGGCGGTGCCCGGCGACTCAGCCGGGCACCGTCGGTGGGTTGACGGCTCTTCCTCTCCGAGCGTGGTGCTGGGTTCGGACACGCCGTTCGGGTTGAGCGGTAGGACCGGGCCTGGGGTCCGACGATTCGTAGCGACCAAGCAACGGATCGAGGAGGGCCGCAGGTGGAACACGACGCTATCGTCCTGCCCGCGTTGATGCTCGGACTGTCGGGCTTCGTGGTGCTTGCGGCGGCAGAGTACGGCGGTGAGCTGCAGCACATCGGTTGGCGGGCACAGAGCGTCGTCGGTCTCGAGCCGTTCTGCCAGACGTAGGCAATCCGTGGGGGCGTAGCCGTCAGGCAAGAGACGCTCCACCCCAACGGACTCCTACGCGCTCAGGTGTGCCGGCTTGTGCGTCTCCTGCTCGATCTCGCCGGCAGCTTTCTCCAGCAACTGATGCACCAGGTCTGACAGCGCCCGCGCCGCAGCGATCTCCTCGCCGACCCGCGGCTGCAACGGGTCAGCAGGGTTGCGCTTGGCGTGCCCGCGTGCCCGCATCTCGGTCCCGTCAGGCAGCCGGACGAGGCTGGCAGCGGTCGTATGCGACTCGTCCTCGGTGAACTCGACCTCGATGTGCCATCCGACAGATTGCATCCCCATCACCTCCCGACTCCTCTGCCAGCATGCTCCTGCCAGGGCGCGTCGCGCACCCCTTGCCTGATCGGGCTACTACACGTCGCCGTCGCGCCAGTCACAGGTGATCTTGTCGGTCACGTCGGGGGCACCGTCACGGGCATGACGTAGATGCAGTCGTCGTCATCCGGGGTTCGCACGATCCCCGTCTGGTGTGAGCCCGAGGACGGCCCCGCCGCGGAAGCCAGCCGCGCGCAATGTAGAAGCCGGTGGCCTCGTCCGTGGAGCCGAGCGCTCCCCTGTCGTACGCACGTCGGATCACCCGCTCTAGCGCAGCCATCATCGCCGCGCCGTGGGCGTGCCTGTGGCGATCGCGGCGTACGGCAACAGCTTCCACGTATCCCGCCATCGAGCAGTGACGTACCCGCGGCGCGCGCCTGGTGACGCCAGAGTCCTGGCCTGTCGAGCGCGCCGCGGGTATCGGCTCCGTCAGTCCGGGATGTAGTTGAGGTCCTCTGCCGACGGCGTCCAGTCAGGCGACGCCGGGCCGCGGCCGAGACCGCAGGCACTGTCCGGCAGCGGTGCCCGTGGATCCAGCGGCGGGCCGTACAACCGCTCCGCAGCGACCAACGGCTCTGCGGCTTGACCGTCGAGGAGCAGCGGGATGAGACCCCGTTCGGGTTGGGTCAGAGGAACCATGTACCCACCCGGCCTCGTCTGGACTCTCCAGCCGTGTGCCTCGATGCGCTCGGCCACCGTGGTGGTCAGCCCTGCCGGACCGTCCGTGCGGGGGCCGTTGTACTGCTCCTCGGTGAGGAGGTACCCGCACGGCGGATCCTCGAGGATCTGGTCCTGGGTCGGAACCTCGGGTGGCGGCGGGCTCTCACCGGGGTGCGGAGGCGGAAACGCCGGGACGTCATACGAACCCCTGAACACGATCCGACCCGTGTTCAAGGTTTGGAGCTTGGCCCC
>DASQUD010000049.1:0-7623 GCA_035641455.1 Propionibacteriaceae bacterium
TGAAGAACAGCTATGGCATCAATGTTGCATTCGTACCGACATTCTTGGATTTCAGGGCCTACGCCTCGGCCTTTGCGAATATCAGCTACGGATTTTCCCACTGGGGCCAGCGGAGTCCGGCCGCTAACACAGCGACGAGCATGAAGTCGACCATCGATCTTGCCCACAGCATGGGCAAGATCTGGATGCAACCGGTGTCGGTGCAAGACGAACGTCCGAACCAAGCCGTCTACGATGAGGCCAACAACACGGAGAATCTGCGGGCTACGTGGACCGGGGCCATCAACGGCGCCGACTGGGTGCAGATGGTCACGTGGAACGACTACTCAGAGGGCACTCAGTTCGCCCCGTCGCAACGCAACAACTCGACGTATCTCGACCTATCGTCGTACTACCTCGTGAGATTCAAGACGGGAGCGTTTCCTACGATTACCAAAGACGTCGTGTACGTCACCCACCGGATGCAGCGCTATGCATCACTACCCACCTATCCGCAAACGAGCCTCATGCGATTGCGCTCCGGAAGCAGCCCGGCCCGGAACAAGATCGAAGTGCTCACGATGTTGACCTCAGGTGCGACGGTTACGGCAACGATCGGTGGCGTGCAGAGCACGTACGACGCACCGTCAGGAGTTCATTATGGGTTGTTCGATCTGCGCAACGGCCAACACTCAGCTTCCGTCCAACGCAACGGCAACACCACGGCATCGGTGACAACGAAGTATACCGTTGTTGATCGCCCTTACGTGCAGGACCTTCAGTACTTCGCCGTCAATAGCGGGCGAGGCTGACGGGCGTCGCCGACGCGCAGTGGGCAGCGAAGAGAGCAGAGCCGGCCAGCGCGACCAGCCGGATCGGTCGGCGGGCTCACCACAACCCCGAACACTGCCCACAGCAACACTTGAGGCAGCGCTGGATCTCCCGTCTGGACTTGCCCTCGGCTCTGCGTCGGGCGACGTAGTCCTTGGTCGCTGGGCAGCACCGCATGCGGGTGATGGTCTGGTTTGACCCGTCGCAACGTCGACGTGCTCCGTCCCGGATTTGGGTGAGATCAGTACGGCGGTCGAGGTCCGCGGTCACGTGACGCTTGGTCAGGAGCCCAAGACGCGGCGATCCCGGCGTACGGTTCCGGTCGCCCGGTCGGTCATGCGCCAGGTCGAGGAGCACCTGGCCCGGTTCGTCGACCCTGACCCGGACGCACAGGTGTTCACCGCACCCCGGGGCGGACGGCTGGCGCGGTCACTGTTCGCGCGGCGAGTGTGGCGGCCGGCGGCCAAGCAGGCGGGTCTGCCAGGGATCACCTTCCACGGGCTGCGGCACAACTTCGTCGCGATCCTGGTCGCGGCCGGCTGCAACGTCCGCGAGGTCTCCGAGTGGGCTGGTCACAACAACGTGGCGCTCACGCTGAATCAGGTCCAGCCCGGGTGCCGTCGGCCGCGACGGCTGTGCGTGCAAATGGTCCATGAAGGTCCAGCTGCGGCCCACGGCGTCGCAGCGGGTTGTCACCCACTTAGTTCACCCGCGCGACGAACTACGGTTCAGAGGAGGCTGCCCAGGGAGTACCGTCGGTGAGCATGAGCCGGTGGTTGCTCGTTGCTGGCGGATCTATCGTCGCCCTGGCCGGCGTCAATGCCCTCATCGAGCGAAGGCGAACCTGCGTCTGCCTAGCCGACTGCTGGTGCAAGACGCCTCTCGGACGCAATTTCCGGTGGGTCACGCCGATGCGTCACCACTTGCCGGAGAACAACTACTCCGCCTAGCACGGCTCGGGTGGCTCCCGTCACCGGGTGTCCGCCTGACCTTCTGTTCCGCAGTCCGGGCACGGGTCCCGGAGCGTCCAGCTGCTGTGCGCTACGTAGCCGGATCGTCGCCGGAGGTCCCCATCCGATTGTTTGTCTTATGGCGGCGTTGCTGTCAGCGCTGCTGTCGAGGTGGGCCAGCTGCTGGATCAGCGTTCGGCGGTTGTGTCTGCTCAGCGACTCGACCGACATATTGAACGAACTCCTCGGTGCGTCGGGCGAGGTCGACGTCGATAGGTGCGTCCCACGGTCGCTGGCCGCGTTCAGCGAGGGCTGTATTCAGAAGGGGTCGCCATCGGGGGTCGAGCACCTCACGAGCCCAGGAAACGGCGGCTGGCTTCGACACGACGTCGCCGAAAACCTGGGTGCGCAGCAGCCGAGGCATCGTGAGCACGGCGTAGCGCTGCGACCAGGCGTCCCAAGTGTGGTGGCGCTGCCATCTGTCCACCGCCTGACGCAGGTCTCGCCAGGCGGCAACCCTCATCATCTGTTCGGGAACCGGCTGTAGGAACGGTCGAGGACTCGGGCCGTGCAGGGTCACGCCGTGCTGGTAGAGAACCCAACGCGTGACTTCACTGTTGCAATGCGGGTCGAGGATCACCTGGTCGCTGCCGTGGTCGACGTAGGGCCAGGGCCGCCCTAGAGCGCTGAGGTCGGCTAGATCGGCGGCCTGCGGGTAAGACCCATTCAGGTGCTGGGTCCAATAGCCGGGCCGGTGCAGCAACTGACTGAAGAAAGTGCCCAACCGCGCCAAGCGGGCGAGGTCGACTGGGGTCGCGGTGACGACCAGGAAGTCGCAGTCGCTCTCGTTGTCCGCACCACCGAGGGCGAAGGACCCCTGCAAGTAGACCCCGACCCAGATCCTCGCCGAACACGTGCTGGGCATTTGTCACCAGCTCCGCGAGCACTCTGTCGAGTTCGTCGATCCCAGTCCACGGGACCATCGCCTAAGACTGTCACGGGGTCTCATCCATCATTGTCCGGAGTAGAAGTCGAACGACCTCGACGTTAGATCAGTTCGCTTCGAACGGACCTGTGAGCTTTCGGAGGATGGTCCAAATCCCAGACAGTGGCCCACGAGTCGCGGGGCGGCCCGCAGCGTAGCGAGGACACGCCCCGCGGCCGAGCGCAGCGAGGCTACTTGATCTTAGAAGAGCCATATTCGGCAGTGCCAATCTCTGGACAGCAGGTTGACCCGCTTGGAGCAACTCGGACCTGCACGTCCGACGGTTGTGGCGGGCGCATATATCAATCGGGAATCGCGAGCAGGACGCGGCGGCGGGTCCCGGCATCCACTCGCTCGTGGGCGTCGGCGGCTTGCTCTAGCGGTAGCGGGTCATCGATCGGGATGGTCAGGTCGCCGGTGCGGGCGGCCTCGGTGAGGTCAGTGGCCGCCTGGTTCCTGGCGTCGAGGGGAAAGTCGTCACTGCCGAAGAGCCTGATGGTCAGTGGCGTACGCGGCGATCACGGCGTCGTTGGCGGCGACGGCGGCGTCAAGGTCGATGTTGTCGTAAACGCGACCTCGATGATCCGGTCGACTCCGTCCGGGGCATGCTCGCGGATCGCTCGGGCCGGATCGGAGTGGAGCCCCTTTCGGTCTCCCGCAACTCGAGGTCGACAGTGCCGGGATTAGGTGAACAGGCCTATGCTCAGTTCGAGGCCGGCTTCGGCAGGTCCAACGGCTTCGGGGGATGCCACATGTGGCGAAGATTGGTTACCGCGACCGCCTTCGTGGTGCTGCTCGTCGGTCTGCTGGCAGGTCAGGCCGTGCCGGCTCAGGCCGCAACTTACTACAACTCGCGCTGCGGAAACACCTCTGGTCGAGTGCTGCTGACCTTCGACGACTGGGCCTACGGCGATCCGTACCGGGCAACTCGCACCGGTGCCTACCTGCAGTCGCGCAACATCCGGGCAGCGTTCTTCCTCATCAACCAGAACGCCAAGAACTACCCCGGCATCGTCGCAACCCTCAGACAGCAGGGCCACTGGGTGCTCAACCACACCTACTCCCACCCGAACCTGACCCAGCTGTCGAGCTCCAGCGTGAGCTGGCAGATCCGCAACGGCATCTCTAGCAATCGGTTGCGGCCCCCGTACGGCGCGTACAACTCGCGGGTGTCCACCATCGCGGGCAGCCTGGGCTATCGCATCTGTACCTGGACGATCGACACCCGAGACTGGCAGTACGTCAACGGCAGCCGCCGCAGCACCTCAAGCATCCGCTACATCGTCCGAAACTCGCCCTGGTCCGCCAAGGCCAGCGGCGTGGTTCTTGGACACCTGAACACCAACTACCCCAACGCCATCTCCGGCATCATCTACGACCTGCACAGGCAGGGACTGCTCTTCTGCCGTAACCGTGGCCCTGTCGGACGAACCATGCCCTTCCCCGCAACCTGCACCTAGCCGGACGAACGAAGCCTTCCCGCCCACATTGGCCTGGTTAGGCGAAAAGCTGGCGCGCCCGGAGGGATTCGCAACCCAACTTTGTGACCCTTCTATGTTTGTCAAGCGGCCTCCGGAGTTGCCGAGGTCTGGCCGGGTGAGGGTGGTGCTGGGGTTGAGGGCGCGGTAGAGCTCGCGGGCGGTTGAGCCGGTGTCGGACCGTCTGGCCGCTGTTGCCCGGCAGTGGGCTGGTGCCCGACAGCGCGGCGAACGCGGCCCGCTTCGGCACCGTCCAGGGTGAGAGAACGACACGATGGCCCGAGCTGTTGTGACCGCCGATGCCCCGGCGATCGGTCAACCGCGGGCCAGTCACCCGCGCCCGCCGATCCGGCTGAGAGATCAGGCCGCGGCCGGCTCACTGACTCGCAGCTACTACGTGAGGTCGTGGACCGGGACCGGGGGACCCTCTTCCTGCGCGGTAACCTCCGCTCGCGTCAACCAGTACGTGGCCTCAGCCGGCAGCGGGTCCAGGGTTGCATTGGCCGCAGCGACCAGGGCATCGATTCGTGCAGCGTGTGGTCCGTACATCTCGAATATCGTGTCGGAGTTGCGGACCGAGTTCCTGACTCTTACGTCGCTCGAGAACAGTACGGTCCCGCCGTCGGTCGCATAGTGCCCGGCGGGGCCCTTGAACGGGACGAAGCTGTAGCCGACCTGGTAGTCGTTCATCCAGGCCCGCAGACACAGCTCGTTGTCGAAGCAGATGCCTGGCTCGCCGACATCAGAGAACGAGTACTCCCAGCCACCGAGCGCCTCGTAGCACTGCCGACGAATGAAGTAAGGTCCGATATTGACGTGGTGGACGAACCGGAAGTCGTCTCCTCCCCAGATCCGTCTGGCCTTCGCGGGATCAGGATCGAAGCTCTCGAACCCCATGAAGCCACCCAGAATTGCCAGCCTGGGATTCTTGCTGAATTGTTGGAGTGCACGCTCCAGCCAGGCGGTATCACGTGGGATGAGGTCATCGTCTTGGACCAGACAGACGATCTCCGCGCGGGCGAACCTGATCGCTCGGTCAAGGATCCTGATCTCATGTAGGTCGTTCGAGTGGATCAAAAAGTCATTCGGCCGGTCCAGGAAGGACAGCCACCTCTCCCGGGATCCGTCCAGCGAGCCGTCTTCGCAGACGATCAGCTCATGGTTACCCATGTACCTGAGGCCGTCGATGAGCTGGTCTATGTTGGACACACGGTTGAATGACTGGACGATGAAAGCAAGTTCGGGCCGATCCTGATACCTGAGGGCTGAAGACCTGCGCCGCATCTTGTCTGCCTTGACGCGCTCGATCATCTCTCGCTCAAGAGCCATTGCGATCACTTCCCGGCTGTCCGTCGCCATGATTCCCCGAGCCGGGTGGCGCCACCCGCTCCGGACGTCTGCGGTGGGTATTGGTATGCGGCAATTCAGGAGCGTTCAGCAGGACTGTCCTCGCTAGGCTTGATCCGTTGTGAACGAGGTAGTCGCATCGGCTCAGCAACAGATACTCGACAACGGCGTCCTCTCCGTTCCTCGCGGCCACGTCGCGGTCGCCGGAGATGTACGCCGGCATGATCCATCCCGTTGGACCCTGTCCGGCCGCCTCACCCCTCTCGTGCCGAACGCTGTCGTACGCGATCACGCGGTCCGGGAATGCCGCCTCCAAGTGCTTAACCGAAGACTGCTCGTCCGACGCCACGAAGATCTTCGCATTCGGCTGAAGTTCCAGTATCCGTGCGATCTCCGCGCAATATCGTGACAGCACGAGGGAGCCCCGTCGGAACTCCCGAAGCTCCCGTTCGGACGTCGCATCGGTTCCCCGTGTGTGTACTCCGACAACGTAGTGGCCGGCCATGTTCCGTGCGAAGAAGTCACTCACCTTGTCCAGGATGTAGGCGCGAGGCCGGACGAACCTGTCCAGGACAGCCTTCGCTTCCTTTCTCAGCCACTCGCTCGGATCATCCCATTCGTAGGGGATCGGTAACGTCGCACCCCTCAGCTGTGGGTGGTCGCCGAAGTGGCACGACACGAAGACGTGCTCGTCCGCGTCGTAGCCCACCTGGTAGGGGGAGGGCCGATCCACGGATATGACTCTCTTGACGTGATCAGGGATCCTTGTCGTCGGGTAAGTTGGATCCAGCGGCTCGAAGTAGTACTCCCACACCGTATCTCTTCCCTGATAGCCGTTGGGCGTCCAGTAACACGTGCCGTCGGCGAAATGAACCACCGGAACGCGATCCTCGGCAATGGCCCAGGGAATGTTCGAGATCACCTGCTGAATGAGCGAGAACAAACCGACGTCCCGCTCAGTAATAATGTGAAGCCGCAAGGATCCGTCACTCATGTGTCCAGCCTCGTCCCGGCTTCAGCGCCTGTGTCGTCGGGCCAGTCGTTCGGAGTTGTGAGGCAGGTCAAGCGCGGGCACCCGGTTGACCGACGGCCTCTCGCGGGGCAGTCGGTCCTGTCGGCCGACCGGACTCGACCTGCTTCTCTATCCAGCGATAGGTGGGCTCGAGTCCCTGGCTGAGGGTGACCGACGGCTCCCAGTCCAGCACCTTCCGCAGCCGGCGGTTGTCGGAATTTCGACCGCGGACACCCTGAGGGCCGTCGACGTGTCGCAGCGTGAGCCCGTCCTTGCCGGACAGAGCGATGATCATCTCGGCGAGCGTGTTCACCGTCACCATGTCTTCAGTCCCGAGATTGAGCGGCTCCGGGTAGTCCGACTGCATGAGCCGGTAGATACCCTCGATGCAGTCGTCCACGTAGCAGAACGACCGGGTCTGTTCCCCGTCGCCCCAGATCTCGATTTCCCCGCCAGGCTCGGCCAGCGCGACCTTACGGCACAACGCCGCAGGCACCTTCTCGCGCCCGCCGTCATAGGTCCCATAGGGCCCGTAGATGTTGTGGAAGCGCACGATGCGTGTGTCGAGCCCGTATTCATCGGAGTATTCCAGGCATAGGCGCTCGGCGATGAGCTTCTCCCACCCGTAGGCATCCTGCGGATTCGCCGGGTAGGCGTCGTCCTCCCTGAGCGGCACGACGTTCGCCTCGTTCTGCAGATGCTCAGGGTAGACGCAGGCCGACGAGCTGAACAGATAACGAGACGCCCCATTCATTCGGGCCGCCTCGAGCGTATGAATATTAATCAAGGCGTTGTTTCGAAGTATCGTGGCGTGATTCGCCGAAATGAAACCCATGCCCCCCATATCGGCGGCCAACGCATAAACGTGATCGATGCCGCGCGTGGCCAGGAGGCATTCGTCGAAGCGACGAAGATCGCGCAACTCGAACTCATCCGCATCGACCGAGGTGTACTCGGGACGGTGTAGGTCAACGCCTCGTACCCAGTAGCCGCGCTGCTTCAACGAGGTGACAAGGTGGTGACCGATGAAGCCTCCGGCGC
>DASQUD010000050.1:0-3789 GCA_035641455.1 Propionibacteriaceae bacterium
CGCGTAGCGACCCTGATTGACTCTGCAGAACGCGTACTGGATTTGCAGCTGTGCACGAATGGCCCCTGCCTCCGGACCTGCCGAGCCGCTAACAGCGCGCAGGCCCAGACTCGCCCTGCGGAGAGCATTTTTGTAATGGCCGCGGCGTTGTTCCACCCGCATCAGCTTGAGCGCCAGATGTGCCTCTCGCAGTGGCTGACCGCGTACGCACCGCAACGCCTCGAGGAAGGCTGCGGCAGCCTCCGTGGACCGGCCCGCCAAGAATTCTGCATCGCCCAGCGCCTCCAGGTAGAACGAACGCTCGCTCGGGTTAACGGCTGAGGAAAGGCGGGCAGCCTGGGCCGCCCTTCGGTAGGCATCGGCGGCGGCAGCGGGCGCATAGCGCGCCATTGCCCGCTCCCCGGCCCGCCAGCCATAATCCATCGCCTTTTCATAGTTGCGGGCCACGAAGTAGTGAAGTGCGAGGAGCTCGGGGCGGCGGTCTGCCGCGGCGGGGGTGGCTTCCAGAACCTCAGCGGCCTTCGCGTGCAATTCGCGGCGTCGTCGATAGGGCAAGCCAGCGTAAGCGACTTCGCGAAGAATAGGGTGACGAAAGCGTAACTGGTGACCGGTCGACACAATCAGGTTTGACAGCCCGGCGAGTAACTCGGTTCCCGACCTCTCGGGCGCAACGTCCCTGAACATCTCCATAAGCAGGGCCTCGGGGAACTCATCGCCGAGTACTGCGGCGCGCCGTAGCAGTGAACGCTGCGCCGGCGGGAGCTGGTCGATCTGACTCGCGGCAAGCTCTTCGACAGTCGACGGGAGCTCGTCCGGGTCCTCCCCTCGCGCTGCGGCGCGCGCGAGCTCACGCAGCAGCAGCGGATGTCCACCCGAACGCACGGCCAGCTCTTCAGCAATCGCAGGCGGCAATGGCCGCTCCGGGGTTGCCATCTCTGCCAGCTCGATCGACGACGTCATATCGAGCGGTCCCAACTCAATTCGACCAGTAGCCGCTGGGATCCAGCCGGTAGGACGGTCGTCACGTGTGACAAAAAGGAGCCACGGCTGCTGTTGTTCCCGTCGAGCAATGGCGGTCAGCACACCCTCGCTCGCTGGATCTGCTAGATACGAGTCTTCGACAACGAGCATCAGAGGGGTCGGAACCATCCGCTCTAGCAGGTCTGCGACAAGCTGGGGTACACGCTCCGCGCGATGCTGCTCCTCCAGCTCGGCCACTTCCGGGCTAGGGGGGATGGTCACGTCGAGCACGACACCGAGCAGCGAAACCCAAGGGCGTAGCTCGGGCGCAGCGGTGGTCACGCAATCTTGGAGGCAGTTAGCGAGTGTCGCCGGATCCATGCTGCTGTTGGTGCCGAGCACCTGGTGGAGCAGGCGCCGCACCGGCGTGTAGGGCGATCCGGCGCCCGTGCGCTCACAATCGCAGTGCAACGTCGTAACCTCGCCGGCCTGCGCGACAGCCTCGTCAACCAGTCTGGTCTTGCCGATCCCTGGCTCACCGATCACTTCGATGAGGCCACCTGATCCGTTGATCAGCTGCTCAGTAGCACCTCTGAGAATGGCCATCTCGGCGTTCCGGCCGATGAAGGCATCCTCACTGTTTTGCTGCCTGCGAGGCTCGAGCGGCTCGCCAAGCGTGACGACCGGCACCGGCTTACTTTTGCCTTTCAGGCTCGCCATGGGCGCGTCGTTGACCGCGTACGACCGGCGGGTGTGCTCCAGCACGTCGGCTGCCATCAGGATGGAGCCAGAGTCTGCATGCGCGGCCAGCCGGGCAGCGAGGTTTACCGCGTCGCCCTTCACTGAATACGTTCGGCGACTGGGGGAACCGGTGTCGCCTGTGAACACCCGGCCCTGCGAAATGCCGGCTTGCAGTGGCAGCCTGCCAGCCCGATCGACGGTCTCGCGGACAGCGGTCAGCAGCCGATCGGTGTCGTCGCCGGCACTGCGGGGCGCACCGCCGACGAGCAAGATCTTTCCACCGTTCACATCGCCGTCTGTGTCGAGGAACGAAACTTCATGGGCAGTCGTGGCCTCCTGAACATTGCGAAGCACCTCATCGACGGCTGCCGTGACCACCTCTGCACCCTCCTCGGCTAGCAGCGTGTCGGTTCCGTCGAAGCGTAGGAAGGCTACGGCAACCGTTCGGTGCTCCGGTTCGCGAGACGGTTGGGAGAGATAAGCCCACAGTTGAGCCGCTAGGAGCTTTTCAACAACTGTCGGCATCGGCTCAGGTTCCGGCTGCGGTGGACGGTTCGCGGGTGTCGGTACACCAGAGAGGAGATGACCCCACCCTTCGTGTGGGCGTACCAGGCCTGGCCCGAGGTCGGCAGCAGTGGCGTCTCCCACCAGCACCTCACCGATGCCGGCGGCGTGTTCCAGCATGGTGACCGCGGTAACCGTTGGGCCCAGCAGGACCAGGTCCCGGCGCATGGCGGGATCTCCCGCGAGAATCAGATGGACTGGACCGGACTCAACCCCCGCGGAAGCGCGCAGCTTGACTCGGCCGATAGACGTCTTGGCGCGTCCGATTTGCGCAAGGACCCGATGCATACGCAGCCCGGCCCTGGCAGCGCGGCGGCCGTGGTCGGCACCGTCGAAGAGCAGCAACAGCGCATCACCGCCCCACTTGAGAAGATCGCCCCCCTCGTCCTCGGCGTCCATCAGCAATTGGCTAAAGACAGTGTCGAGGAGGTTGCTGAGCTCCTCGGCGCCTTCCCGGCCCCGGCGGGCCAGCCGCTCGGTGAGCGGGGTGAAGCCGGTGATGTCGAACAGCAGCAGGCTTCCATCGACGACTCGGTGGGCAGACCCCTGCTCGGCGGCGGCCCACGCGGGCAGCAGTCGAGGCACGTACGCCGTCGCGCCGGGAATCTCCCTGAGCGCCGCCAGCCGGGGGTCGCTGGCGTCCATTGGCCAACTCTAGATGGCGATGACCGATCAGAGTGAAGTTGATCATGGCCGGGGAGCCAAAGTGAGGCGGCTACGAGCTTTGTCGGCCGGGGTGGTCCGCGCTGTCGGAGCGTGATTACGGTTTGTGCATGGGCGAATTCGCATCGCAAACCGAGGAGGAGGCGAGTTGACGCGCTTTGGCTACACCCTGATGACTGAGCAGAGCGGGCCAGGGGACCTTGTCGGCTATGCCGTTGCCGCTGAGCAGGCAGGCTTCGACTTCGAAGTATGTAGCGACCATTACTCTCCGTGGCTGATGTCCCAAGGACATTCGCCGTACGCCTGGAGCGTGTTAGGTGCGGTAGCGCAAGTGACCGCCCGCGTCGAACTGGCGACGCTTGTCACCTGCCCGATCATCCGGTATCACCCGGCAGTGGTCGCGCAGAAGGCAGCGACCCTCCAGTCCGAGAGTTGCAGTCGGGTGAGCTGGTGACCTGGGAGGGCGACTACTTCCGGGTGGATTCGGCTCGCTTGTGGGATGCACCGGAGGGTGGCGTACCGATCGCGATCGCGGTGTCGGGGGAGAAGTCGGTTGTGCAATTCGCGCCGCTGGCTGATCATCTCGTGGCGGTGGAGCCCGATGAAGAGTTGATCAAGGTCTGGAGTCGCGAGAAGCGATCCACGAACACGCGCACGATCGGCCAGGTACCGATCTGCTGGGATCCCGAGGAGCAGCGGGCGATTGAGCGAGCCCATGATCAATTCCGCTGGTTCGGTGGTGGCTTTGCGGTGAACGCAGACCTTCCGACACCGGCTGGCTTCGAGGGGGCGAGCACGTTCGTCCGACCGGAGGACGTGGCCGCGCAGATCCCATGTGGTCCTGATCTTGATGCGGTTGTG
>DASQUD010000051.1:0-15124 GCA_035641455.1 Propionibacteriaceae bacterium
AGCTGCGCCACCAGTCGGTGCATCTGTTGCCCGACTGCGGCAGGATCGGCGGAGGGCGGTGGAACCGAAGCACGCCCGCCAGTAAAAGACTCCATGCGATTCAGCCCCCCGAAAGATCTAACACAATCTTGTTGACGTGGAACGCCTCAGCGTACCGGGTTCCGCATTCGATCCCCCGAATCCGAGCCAGCCCGAGAAAGGCCTCACGGTCATACCACGGCCGGTGTCGTTGGGAGGGATAGTGCTCTTGGAGGAGGTTCATCTTCGCTTCAACCTGAGCCGCATTCAGTGGCTGGTATCCGCTCGGTTGCCCCAGATCACCATCCCACTTGACGATCTCGTAGCCCAGGATGAGGTGGTCGCGAAAGACCGTAGGCGCCAGACGCGCCAGCCCGCGGTGGTCTTGATGGGCGTCGCACCTATTTGGCGCCAGAAGCAGGTCCGGATCTGACTGAGCACGGAGCTCCTCGATGGCGGACTTCGCTTCGTTCCAGTGCGCCGGCAGCCGCCCGTCCGGAACCTTCAGAACGGTGATCCGCAGGTCGGCACGAGGGCAGAAGGCCGCTAATGCGGCGCGCTCCTCGTCCTCGCGTTCAGTCCCACCACCACAAAGAACCAGCACGTCGACGCGCAGGCGAGGGTTCGCCTCGCATATGAAGAGGAGGGTTCCCCCAGCGCCAAGCGCGATGTCGTCGCAGTGTGCGCCAAGTGCCACCACTGCCCTGGGGCGGACCGTCCCAACAATCATCATCGGTTTCGCTTTCTTGATGTGCGCATCGTGGCCACCCGGCAAGTGCGGGTACTAAAGCTAGCGTGTGATGCACAAGCATCGCCGATGCGCAAACACAGCTCTAGGCGCGAGGAGAGTCATCGCAGAACGAACTTCGCGCACGAGCGGAGTGGAGCCTGGAGAAGTACTAGAGGCGGGGAAGCATGGACGTCGGTGCCAGCCAAGTGGCCGCCACCCCGGCCACCGCCTTCCAACTCGGCGCAAGCCTGGCCGCAGTAAGCAGATGGTTGCGAGCGCCGAAACGGGAGCCACGTCGCAGCAGCACTGCGCCAGCCGAAAGATGGTCACGGGCGAGTCGCTCGCGAAGCACTCCGACGTGAGGCTCCATTCGAGGATCCGCAATCATGCGTTGTCTGCAGCGGATGGCGCTCACGTAGCCCGCCAAGTCGTGTGACGCGCTAGCGCTCGAGTCGTGCACCCGGCGGAGGGCGAGTCGTTCGTCCTGATAAAAGGCCGCACCGCCGGTGCACGCAAGTTGATAGGTGATCCAGATGTCGTAGAACGAGCCAACCTCGGGCGTAAGCGCCGACGCCGACAGCGAGGCGCGGCGGAACACGCATGCAGTGATGGCTACCGTCTGGCGCGCGGCGATCTCGAGAAACGGCTGATAGTAGCCGCGGGCCAGGCCGGTCCTGCCCCAGCGGCGCGAGTTCGACTCGGTGGCGGCGACATCAATTCCCCCGTCGGCGTCCATCCGGTAGTGGTCGGTGAAGGCGAGCACCGCATCGGAGCGACGCTCCAGCGCCGGGACCAGCGCAGCGAGAAAACGCGGCTGCCACCGATCGTCGTCGTGAAGGATGGCCACGTACTTCCCACGGGCCTGGGTCAACGCGGCCAGGAAGTTCTGAAACGCAGTCGTCTGATCTTGTTCAATCCACCTGATACGCGGATCGCGCACCGCCTGGGCGAGTTCCCGGGTGTCTTCGGGCCGGCCATTGTTCGACACGACCACTTCGAGGTCGGCGAACTCCCCCCTGAGTACGCTGTCCAACGCCTCGGCCAGCCACTGCGGTCGGTTGTGCGTAGGTACCAAGACGCTGACGCACGGCTCGGACATGCGCCTGAGCTTACAGTTTCCGAAAGATGCACGTTCAGAGCTTCGTTAGGATCGAACGTGATACTGGTGGCGGCCTCGGCAGAAAGCGGGCTGGCACACCGCACTGACTTGCCCGACCCGTATTGGAGCACCGATCCCTTCCGACTCCGTTGCAGCGACTTCTCGGACCGTCCTGAAGGTCGCCCTTAGGGCACCCCTGGTCTCCCTGTCGTCACAGGGGGTTGGACTCATCCAACTGCTTCTCATCCTCGTCAGGGCAGGCACCAACCAGGCAACAGACGCATACTTCTACCTCTTCACTCTCGGTCTCGTTCCGATCAGCTGCATCATTGTCGGTGTCATGTACCCGTCGCTGCTGAATGAGCGGCGGATCACACGCCGGGGACTCGTCGGCATTCGCCGAATTACTCCACTATTCAGCCTGCTATTCGTCGCAGGCGGCGCTTTGTGGCTCGTAGCCAATGATCGGCTCGGCGGTCAGCTCGTTGGGATAGCGATCGCGTGTGGAGTGAATGCAGTAGTTCAGGCCTCTCTTTGGTTTCGAGCAGTGGCCGCCGAAGCGGGAGGAAACGCGATCTGGATTGCCGGGGTCGCGCTTCCCGCCAACGTGCTCGCCGTCATTGTGCTCATCTTGCCGTGGACCACGCCAGCCATCACCATGATCGCGATGACATGCGGACTCATACTCGGTAACGCGGGCCTTCTCATCTTCATGGCGCTCCGAAGGGTTGGTAATCCGGTTCTGGATTCTGTCCCTGACCCCACTGAAGCTCCGGGGGCTTCGCTCTGGTTCCTGAGCCTCGCATCTATTTCTTTCTTAGGGCAGACTGTGCTGCAGTCGCTCGCGGTCCTCTTGCCCGCCTCGAGCATCACTCTACTGAATGTTGCCTACAAGATCGTCGGCTCAGTGTCAGCGACCTTCGTGAACGCAGTAATGCCCGTCATTGTTCATCAAAGAACCGACTCTTCGCGGTCGGCCCGACAATTCCTACGGATCGTTACCGTCGCTGTCGCAACCGCCGGCACTCTCCTCGTGTTCGCCGTATGGGTGATCCGGCCAGACTTACTTGTCCCGTCCGTGGTGATTGCTATCTGGCTTACCGCATCGGCCGCCGCCGCGGTGGCGGGACGAATGTCCTTCCGCTTCCTGGCACCGCATGCATCAATTCGCACAATCGGTGTCGTAGTCACGGTCGTCACCCTGGCTGCTTTTTCCTCTGGTCACCCTGACTTTAGCCTTATAGTTCTATTGTGCGCCTACGCTGCTATGGATGGCGCGGCGGCAATGTTGCTACTTTGGCCCCTGAAGGATCGGCTGATGAGCGTCGTCCTAGCAGGTGAGATCGTATGTATTTGCGCTATCTGGGCGTCGAACTACGTCTGAGACCGCAGGCTAAATGTTCAGGCCGCGCAAGTAGTCCGCCCACTCGCGCTCGCAGCGATCTCGGAACGCGGCGCTCAACGAGGAAAGCTCCGCCGCGCAGCGGGTCACCTCGGAGATCGCCTCTGCCCAGGCAGAGGACCCATGTTCCGTAGAAATCAGCCCCGGCCATTGAGCACCCAATAGGTCCATCAGGAACGGGTGGCGGGGCCCGACCACTGGTACGCCCAGTTCGAGCGCCCGGACCGCGATTCCGCTCTGGTAGAAGCGCGAGTACGGAATCAGCACGACCGCACTGCCCGCGATTCGCTGGTCGAGCTCGGTCTCGGAAAGAAACCGATTGTCAACCTCCCACCCCGGGAGTTGAGGCCACCCCCGTCCGACAACTAGCGAGCGAAAACCGCGCTCGCGCAACTGTGGTGCAAGCGAGTCAAGTAACTCAAGGTCGCGGGCAGGTTTGTACTGACCGCACACGAGGACCGTACGAGCGTCACTCGAGTTATCAGGCCGTGGCAGCGGACGACATAGAGGATGTGGAAGCACCGTGGGGCTGGCCCATCCCATGGCCTCCAGTTGCCGCAAAGCCGCCTCAGAATGAACCACGACGTCGACGGCTCGACGGCGACTAGCAAGGCGTCCCATTGCCCTGGCGCCCCGGCCCATCCCGATCTGGGCACGCAATGGTGTGGGATCGTGCACGACCACAGACACGGTAGACCGCCGCCACGAAGCCAGCCACCAGATGAAAGGTTCGAGCAGTCCGTAGGTGGGCCAGCAAACGATCACGTGCCCGCCTCGCCTCGCCGTTCTCAGATGCGCCGCCAGATCTGTGAGTGCAGCCTGAGCCCGCTGCGACGTCGACTTGCCATGCACCTCCACGGAGGGCGCCCCTGCGGAGCCGGTGCGCATCCCGGCCGAGGTTAGGACGTCGACGAGTGCGGCTTGATAATGATGGAGCGTGGTCGGCAGTGGGTTGTAGATCGAGATTGGCACCAGATGATTGTGTAGGATGACCGCCCGCCGCACCGGAGAATTGTCGAACTGGTCAGAACCAAGGAGAAGGAGGCGCGAGTCCTCTGTCATCACTCACCGGCAACTGGCCGCTTGTCTTCCTCGGGTTATCGCTGTTCATCCTCGCGATCGTCCTGATCGTAACCAGCACGAAACCTCGGGCTCGGTTGGCCACGATGGTGGGCGCCACTGCCGGTTTGCAGACAGCACAAATTGCTGGCGTACACATGTTCTGCCTCGCGGTCGGCCTTTGGCTAGTCTTCGGAGTTATCCTGCAGCACCGCGGAAAGCTTCGTCCCGAGCGCCCCGTGCTGATAGTAGTTTGCGCCGCCCTGCTGGCATCTTCTGCCCTGATCGGGCACCTCACGAACAGCCCACAAGTTGCCCTGCAGCTTCTTTTGTTGGCAGGTACAGCTGCCTGTCTACCTGCATTCGGCAATCAGGGGGACATCCCACCGATACTTAGGGGCCTGCTGATCACAACCACTGTAGCAAGTGTCGCCGCATTGCTGCAGTACGCCGGAGTTCTTCCTTACGAGGTATTTCTCGACACGGATCGACCTATTGGCTTGTACAGCGAACCGGACTGGTTGGGGCTTTTCAGTGCCGTCGGGCTGATTATCGCTTTCCGAACAACGACCGGTAGACTACGAGCCGGACTGGTTTTACTCCATTTGACCGTTTTGCTTCTCGCGGCCGCGCGCGCAGCGTGGCTTGCCGTGCTTGTCGTTGTGGTTGTCGGATATGTCGCGGCGAAATTGTCCGGAAAAGCAGCACGGGTCGAACCAATGCGGGGAGGCGGCCGACTCGTGGCAGCGGGCGTGCTCTTTGTGGCCGTGGTACTCGCCATCAGTCCCGCACTACGCGAATCTTTGCAGTCGCGAATCGAGGGAATTTTTTCCGCCAGGCAGGAGGTCGCGGTTCAAGCACGCCAGCAGCAAACCGAGGGGCTCATAGAGCTCGCAAGGCAGGCCCCTTGGCATGGGCTCGGCTTGTCGGCAAGCGGGCGGGTCGGCGTCTCAGGACGGATCGAGTACATCGGCCAAGCCGCCAACAACGTGGCGAGCAACTGGGTTCTCGGTTGGTGGGTGGACGGAGGGCTCCTAGCATTGCCACTCATCTTGCTGTTCGTTGGGGCTGCGCTTACCCGCCTTACTGTTACCTCGGGCTTACTGCTGTTAGCAGTGCTGGTCAACAGCTTCTTTTCGAATGCGTTGCTCATTCCGATTGCCTGGCTCGGATTGGGCCTTTGTCTGCTTGAGAATGGACGTTCAGAAGCTTCGCGGCACGGCCCTGAACCCGGCACTGAGTTTTCGCCAATTCTACGACAGCGTGTTGCTCCGGGTCAGGCTAATGACGCCTGACAGATGCATCGCAAGACCGGATTGGGCGCGCCGATCTGAAGCTAGATTCTCATCGGCGCCGAATTCGATCCCCAGCCGGTCAGAATACTCAGAGACTTCGGACGCTTGGCTACCAAGTCCCAGACCGAGTGACCATCCGCTGACTTTTATGGCGCCTGTCAGACGGACGCCGAGCAGGCGAACTTAGCGAAGTGAGCCGAGCGCACAACTGCTCATACTTTTCGGCGACGTCGTCCCAGTTGTATCGCTGAACGGCTTGCTGCAGCTCCTGGCCCCTTGTCAACACTCGAGACTCATTCATCTCGGCCTTCAAGATCGCTGTGCCTACTTCCGTGGAAGTAGCGAAGTAATCGCCCAGTTCTCCCAGCACCTCACGATTGAAGCTGACGTCGAAAGCGATGGTGTAGGCACCAGCTCCTGCCGCTCGGAGTAGCGACGGGTTCGTACCTCCAACGCTGTGCCCGTGCACGTAGGTCAGCGCTCCGGCGTAGAGCTGATCAAGAAGCTCGTGATCCCAGACGCCGCCCAGGAACCGAACCCGTTCGTCTGCCACCCGAGTCACGGCCTTGGTGTAGGCCGCCGAATAGGGCGCCGATCCCACAACGACCAGAGGAAGGGTGGCCGAACTTTGGGAGTAGCCCTCCACGATCTCAAGAACATGGTTCTCCGGCTCGAAGCGCGCTACAACCAAGTGATAGTCAGCGGGTGCAAGGTTCAGCTCAGCCAGCCGTGGTGCCGATCCCTTCGTGGTGATAGGGGCCCCATAAGAGATCAGGGACGTGGCGGCATTGAACTCATTCCGGTAGTAGTCAGCGATGCCTTGGGCATCTGCGATGAGCTCGTCGGACCACCGGACGGAGAGGGCTTCAGCGGCACGGTAGTAATGGCGTCCAAACCGCCCCCACTTGGCGCGCTTCCATTCCAGCCCGTCGACATGCGTTGCCACCGGGACATTTCTGGCTCTGATTATCGGCAAGAAAGGCGCATTCGCCGCGTTGAAGACCAGTGCAGCGTCGACGTTCGATAACGAGCGATGGAGCACTGAGATTGCAGTGTGGGCTAACGTCTCGACGCTGCGCCTGTGTACGGTCGGTAGCCACACTAGATGCATGCCGCGGTACTCGCTGGGATTCGTTTCGCGCGCCGAGCCCTTGATGCGACAGAAGACTAGAACCTCGTGACCTCGGTTCGCCAGACGGCTACCGACCTCTTCTACACAGGTCTCGAAACCTCCGTACCGCGCCGGCACTCCACGCGTGCCAATCATCGCTATCCGCATCTGTGCGCGCTGCCGTCCCCTTGCGCATATTGGCAAGGACGAACCAAATTAAGCATCTGACGGCAGTAACGCCGCAGTGCCGCAGCCCAAACCATGCATGCCCCCCGGCTCCCACTCGCGACGGCGCCTCACCCAAGCCGTTTCCCGCCAAGCCTAAGGCCCCCGTGGTGCGGCGCACGCCCAAGAGGCGGATCTGTGACTTCTCTGTAGTTGAGGGGTATTCGAAGCGATTTTCCCGGCGGATTGGTTACGTTCGCATCACGAAGCTAATACGCCAGCGCCGCCAGGCCGCTACGACTCTCCTCCCGCATTCCCCGTGGTGCCGGCTGTGACCTCTAGCAACTGGTACCGCTCGGCCGCTTTGCCCGGCGCCTCCCCATCGATCTGCTCGTCCGCCGCCAGCATCTGCAGCGCCCGCACCACCATCGAGTGCGAATCGATGTGGAAGAAGCGCCGCGCGGCCGGCCGGGTGTCGGAAAAGCCGTGATCATCCGCACCCAGGGTGGCGAACGGGTTCGGCAGGAACTGGCGGATCTGGTCCGGCACATCGGACACGTAGTCGCTAGTGGCAATCACCGGCCCTCCCGCCTCGGCCAGCTTGCTGGTCACGTACGGCACCTGAGCTTCCTCCTCAGGGTGCAGGAAGTTGTGTTCCAGCGCCCGGAGCCCGTCCCGACGCAGCTCCGTCCAGGAGGTCACCGACCAGACGTCCGCGCTGACCCCCCACTCCTCACGAAGGAGCTGCGCGGCCTCCAGCGCCCATGGGACAGCTACGCCCGAGGCCATCAGCTGAACCCGAGGCCCATCGCCGTTGCCGACCAGCACCCGGTGGATGCCGCGCACGATCCCCTCGGCATCCACCTCCTCCGGCTCCGCCGGCTGCACCATCGGCTCGTTGTACACCGTCAGGTAGTACATAACGTTCGGGTCGTCGCTGGCCGGTCCGTACATCTGCTCAAGCCCGGCCTGCACGATGTAGGAGATCTCGTACGCAAACGCCGGGTCGTAGATCTTCATCGCCGGGTTCGTCGCGGCCAGGATCAGCGAATGGCCGTCGGCGTGCTGCAGGCCCTCGCCCGTCAGCGTGGTCCGCCCGGCCGTAGCGCCGATGATGAAGCCACGAGCCATCTGATCCATGGCCGCCCACATGAAGTCGCCGGTGCGCTGGAAGCCGAACATCGAATAGAAGATGTAGACCGGAATCATCGGCTCGCCGTGCGTGGCGTAGCTCGTCCCCGCCGCAGTAAAGGCCGCCATCGAGCCGGCCTCATTGATGCCGACATGCAGCAGTTGCCCGTGCTCGGACTCCTTGTAGGCCAGGAACAGCGCCCGATCGACCGAGGTGTAGCGCTGCCCACGCGGGTTGTAGATCTTGGCCGTCGGGAAGAACGAGTCCATGCCGAAGGTGCGCGCCTCATCGGGAATGATCGGCACGATCCGGTCGCCGATCCCCTTGTCGCGCATCAGATCCCGCAGCAACCGGACGAACGCCATGGTGGTCGCCGCGTGCTGCTTCCCGGACCCCTTCTTGCCGCTCTCGTACGACTTGGCCTCGGGCAGCGTGAGCTCGTTGGGCTGATTCCGACGCTCCGGCAGGAAGCCGCCGAGCGCCCGGCGGCGCTCCAGCATGTACGCGATCTCCGGCGCATCCTCGCCCGGGTGATAGTAGGGCGCGTCGTAAAGGTCACGATCAATGTGCTCGTCGGTGACCGGGATCTGCATCAGGTCGCGGAAGCCCTTGAGGTCGGCGACGGTGAGCTTCTTCATCTGGTGGGTGGCGTTGCGGGCCTCGAAGTTCGCGCCCAGCCCGTAGCCCTTCACGGTCTGCGCTAGCACCACGGTCGGCCGGCCATTCTTGACCCGCGCGGCGTGGTAGGCCGCGTACACCTTGCGGTAGTCGTGGCCGCCGCGCTTGAGCGCCCAGATCTGCGCGTCGGTCATGTTCTCCACCAGCCGCTTGGTGGCACGCGACTTGCCGAAGAAGTTCTCCCGGATGTAGCTGCCGGACTCCCCCTTGTAGGTCTGGTAGTCCCCGTCCAACGTCTCGTTCATGATCCGCACCAGATCGCCGGTGGTGTCGCGGGCCAACAAGTCGTCCCATTCCCGGCCCCAGAGGACCTTGATCACGTTCCAGCCGGCGCCGCGGAAGAAGGCCTCCAGCTCCTGAACGATCTTGCCGTTGCCGCGCACGGGCCCATCCAGCCGCTGCAGGTTGCAGTTGATCACGAAGGTGAGGTTGTCCAGCCCGTCGTTGGCCGCCACCTGGAGCAGGCCGCGGGACTCCGGCTCGTCCATCTCGCCGTCGCCGAGAAACGCCCAGACGTGCTGGTCGGAGGTGTCCTTGATGCCCCGGTCGCGCAGATAGCGGTTGAACTGCGCCTGATAGATGGCGTTCATCGGCCCGATCCCCATCGACACCGTTGGGAACTGCCAGAACTGCGGCATCAGCCGTGGATGCGGATACGACGGCAGTCCGTGCGGGGCCTTGGACTTCTCCTGACGGAACCCGTTGAGGTCCTCCTCACCCAACCGCCCCTCCAGGTACGCGCGGGCGTACATGCCCGGCGAGGCGTGGCCTTGGAAGAACACCTGGTCGCCGCCGCCGGGATGGTCATGCCCGCGGAAGAAGTGGTTCAACCCGACCTCGTACAGGGTCGACGCACCGGCGTAGGTGGAGATGTGCCCGCCGACCGCGATCTCCGACCGCTGTGCCCGATGCACCAGCACGGCCGCGTTCCAGCGCACCAGCCTGCGGAACCGCCGTTCCATCTCCTCGTCCCCGGCGAACGGCGGCTCGTCCTCGACGGCGATGGTGTTGACGTAATCAGTGGTGATCGCGGTTTCCCGTGGCACCCCGGCGGTGGAGGCGCGCTCGGCCAACACCTTCAACACTGATGCCGCGCGCTCGCGACCACGAGCGGCGAGGAGCGAGTCAAAGGATTCCACCCACTCTGCCAGCTCGTCGGGATCCTCGTCTGCTGCGTCGGTACGGGTGGTCGCCTCGCTGGTCATGTGTCCGTCCTTGGAGTCGCTGCTCTGACCGATTAGCTCGAGTCCTTCGACTACTAGCCTCCCACTTCGGCCTAAGCAGAAACCAGCAACTCCCATCCAAGACTGGTCAGCCGAGGGGATGCCTGCGCGCGAGATCGCGCGCGAGATCGGGGCGTCGTCACAGGCCGTGGCTACTCGGCACTCCTTTGGTCGGTGAGGTGTTCGGTGTCGGACTTGGGTCGCGCCAGCACGGCCAACGCGTCCCCGTCGAGCCCGGTGCCGGTGATGAGCTCGGACCCATCCAGCGCACCACAGGCGAATCCCCGATAGAGATAGCGCGCCAGGGCCCTCGCTGTGGCGGGCTCATCCAGGACTCCTGAGCCGGTCTTTGCAACGTAGTCCGAGAGCCGTCGGGCGGCTCGCGGGAACCCTTCGCGGTAGAAGGCGAAGTTGACCAGAAAGCGGGTCGGCAGGTGCCCGGGATGCATGTCCCAGCCCTGGTAGTACGCCCGCTCCAGGCTCCGCCGCACAAGGCCGGCGTGCAGCCGCCAGGATGCTCGGACGTCCTCAGCCGACCCTACGGGCAGGATGCTCGTCGAACCGTCGGCCACGTGGACACCGGTTCCGGCGGCCGCTACCTGTATCACCTCCTTGGCGAAGTCCGCGGCCGGGTGAGCGGCGGACTGATACTCCGCGGAGACCTGTGGTGAGGCGCTGTAATCGTAGGTGCCGTAGTGCAGGGCACTCACCCGGGCTTCCCCCGCGTGGATGACGGTAGCGACCGGGAAGCGCCCATCCGCACCCAAGATCAACTGCGGGGTCTCGACTTGCACCTCGAATCGGAGCCGGCCGACTGGCAGCCCATGTATCCGCTCCAGCTGCTCGCAGACCAGCACCATCGCTTCGACCTGGCTGACCGTGGAGACCTTGGGAAAGGTGATCACCAGTCCGTCCGGCAGATTGTCGAGCGCTGCCAGCATGGAGCCGAGAAAAAGGTCGAGGGTACGGATGCCGCGGCGACGAGTCGGTGCCTCGAAGCACTTGATACGCAGACCGATAAAGGCCGGTGCCTCCCCAGCGGTGATCGCCGCCGCCACCTCCGCCGCGGAACGAACTGCTTCAGCATCCTCGACATCGTCCGCCCGGCTGCCGTAGCCGTCCTCGAAGTCGAGCCGGAGATCCTCGATCGGTTCGTTCTCGAGTTTGGCCAGCACCCGCGGTGCGACCTGATCGACCAGCTCGGGGCTCAACCCAAGATCAGCGCACAGCGCCTCGATACCGCCATGATCATCGACTAGTGTCCGGGCGGCGGTCCCCCACTGCCGCGGCAGATCCGCTGTGAAACGGTCGGCGGGCACGTAGACGGTGTGCACCGGCTGGCGACGGGCATCCTCTCCGGGGTAGCAGCGCGCGAGGAAAATGTCGGTGTCGCCCAAGTACTGGTCGATGCGGTTCAAGAAGTCTTCGGGCAGCGACGGGGAGGCCGCACCGGTCATGACACCAGGTCGTACGCCGGCAGCGTCAAGAAGTCGGTGAAGTCATCGCGAAGGCACAAGTCGCTGATCAACTTCTTCGCTGGCTCGTAGTAGCGCGCATAAGTCTCTGCCGGCACCTCGCCGCGGAGCCGCTCGGCCTCCTCACCGAGGAGCCGGGCGACCAGATCGGCCGTGACGGTCTCGCCGGTGTCGGCCAGCTTCACGTGGTTGTAGCGCAACTGCCAGACCTGCGAACGGGAGATCTCGGCCGTGGCCGCATCCTCCATCAGGTTGTGGATCGCCACCGCGCCGTTGCCTGACAGCCAGACCGCCACGTACGCGACCGCGACGTAGAGGTTGTTGCGCAGCCCCTGCTCGGTGTTGCTGCCTTCCGCCGAGCGGATGTCGAGCAGTTGGTCCGCCGTCACCTGGACCTCGTCGCGGCGTTTGTCCAGCTGGTTGGGGCGCTCCCCCAGCACGCGAGAGAAGACTTCCTGGCAGACCGGCACCAAATCGGGATGGGCAACCCAGGACCCGTCGAACCCATCGCCGGCCTCGCGTGTCTTGTCCGCCGTGACCTTGGCCAAGGCGGTGGCATTGACCTCCGGGTCTTTGCGGCTCGGGATGAACGCCGCCATCCCGCCCATCGCGAACGCACCGCGCCGGTGGCAGGTCTTGACCAGCAGCTCGGTGTAGGCGCGCATGAACGGCGCGGTCATGGTGATGTCGGACCGGTCGACCAGGACGAACTCGGGTCCAGCGTCGCGGAAATACTTGATGATGCTGAACAGGTAGTCCCAGCGGCCTGCGTTGAGTCCGCTCGCGTGGTCGCGGAGCTCGTACAGGATCTCTTCCATCTCGAATGCGGCCGGGATGGTTTCGATCAGCACGGTGGCCCGGATGGTGCCGTACGGGATGCCCAGCTCGGCTTCGGCGAAGGTGAAGATGTCGTTCCACAGCCGTGCCTCGAGGTGGGACTCCATCTTGGGCAGGTAGTAGTAGGGCCCGTGCCCGTTGTCGATCAAGAGCTGCGCCAGGTGGAAGAAGTGCAGGCCGAAGTCGACGAGAGCGCCGACGCCGGGCCTGCCGTCGATCAGGACGTGAGCTTCCGGCAGGTGCCAGCCGCGCGGCCGGGTCACCACGACAGCCAGCTGCGTATCCGTACGCAGCCGGTAGTCCTTGCCGTCCCCGGAAAAGCTCAACGTACCGCGGGCTCCGTCGCGGATATTGAGGATCGCGTCGATAATGTTCGGCCAGGTCGGACAGCTGGCGTCCTCCAGGTCGGCCAGCCACACCTTCGCGCCGGAGTTGAACGCGTTGATGGCCATTTTCGCCGGCGTGGCCGGGCCCGTCATCTCCACCCGGCGGTCCTGTAGCGCCGGCGGCGCGGGAGCCACGGTCCATTCGCCGGCCCGGACCTCGGCGGTGCCGGGCAGGAAGTCCATCGTGCCGGCGCTTGCCACCTGCTCCCGCCGAGTCGCGCGTGCGGCGAGCAAATCATCACGGCGGGCGGCGAATCGGCGGTGCAGGGTCTCGACGAACGCCAGCGCGTCGCCGGTGAGAATTTCCTCAGCTCGATCCACCGGGTGCGAGTCGGTCAATTCCAGTGACATGCGCCAGCCTTCCTACGAGTGGATCGCATGGGACGAGTGGGCGACGCGACCCGCGTCGCTGGCCGCGATCACCGCCTCGGCGACGGCTGGGGCCACATGGGCGTCGAAGACGCTGGGCACGATGTAGCTGGCGTTCAATGCTTCAGCGCTCACGCAGTTGGCGATCGCCTCGGCGGCCGCCACCAGCATCGGCCTGGTGATGTCCCGGGCCGCGGCGTCGAGCAGGCCCCGGAACAGGCCGGGAAAGGCGAGCACGTTGTTGATCTGGTTCGGGAAGTCGCTGCGCCCAGTGGCTACCACCACGGCGTGCTTGGCCGCCTCTGTCGGATGGATCTCCGGATCAGGATTGGCGAGCGCCAGCACCACCGCCCCCTGCGCCATCCGGCCGACGTCGTCGGCCGTCAGCAGGTTGGGCGCAGAGACGCCGATGAAAACATCTGCACCAACAAGTGCATCCTGCAGGCTACCGACGAAAGCGTCGGGATTGGTGTTATCGGCAATCCATTGCCGATACTCGTCGGCGTAGGTCTTGCCGCGATGGATGGCGCCGGACCGATCGCAGGCGATGATGTGGCCGGCGCCCTGGGCGTCCAGCAGCTGGATGATCGCGTGACCCGCCGCTCCCGCCCCGGAGATGACGATCTTGGTCTCGGTGATCTTCTTGTCCACCACCCGCAGGGCGTTGATCAGAGCCGCCAGGACCACGATGGCGGTGCCGTGTTGATCATCGTGGAAGACGGGGATGTCGAGCTCCTCACGGAGCCGGCGTTCGATCTCGAAGCAGCGTGGCGCGGCGATGTCTTCCAGGTTCACCCCGCCGTAGCCAGGCGAGATGACCTTGACGATCCGAATGATTTCCTCGGTGTCCTTGGTGTCCAGGCAGACCGGCCAGGCGTCCACGTCGGCGAACCGCTTGAAGAGGGCGGCCTTGCCCTCCATCACCGGCATCGCCGCGGCCGGACCGATGTCTCCGAGCCCGAGGACCGCCGTCCCGTCTGTGACCACCGCCACCGTATTGCGCTTGATGGTCAACCGCCTGGCATCGGCCGGATTGCGCGCGATCGCCATGCAGACCCGGGCCACGCCGGGTGTGTAGGCGCGGGACAGGTCGTCACGATTCCGCAGCTGCACTTTGGGCTCAACCCGCAGCTTGCCGCCCAGGTGCATCAGGAACGTACGGTCGCTGATCTTGCGCACCGACACTCCGTCCAGCGCGTTCAGGGCGGCCGCCACTCGCTCCCCGTGCTCTTCACCTGAGGTGTTGCAGGTGATGTCCACCACGAGAGTTTCGTGGGCCGACTCGATGACGTCGAGCGCGGTGATCTCGGCGCCGACCGAGGCCACGGCGGCCGCGAGTTCTGACGTGGCGCTGAACCCTGCCGGGGCGTCGACCCGCATGGTGATCGCGTAACCGGGACTGGGACTGGGCATTGATGTTCCCTCTCGCGAGCAGACCTGAAATCAAGCAGCCGAGTGAGTAAGTTCCGTCATGCGGATTCCAAATTCGGCTTTGCGAAAAGCTATCCCGCCTGGGACCACTCGAGGTGTCACGCACTCACCAGGTCGCGGGCCAGGGCCGCCGGCATGTAGTCGTAGCGAGAGAACGACCGGGTGAAGGTGCCCGTGCCGTGGGACACCGAGCGCAGGTCGATCGGGTATCGAGACAACTCGTGCGCCGGGACTTCGGCATGGATCACGGTGTAGCCCGACAGCTCGGCGGTCTCGGTGCCATGGACCTGGCCACGCCGGCCGCGCAGGTCAGCCAGCACCGATCCAACCGAGTCATCGGCGACGGTGATGTCGATGGTGTCGATCGGCTCGAGGATGGCGACGGTCGAGGTGTTCGCTGCCTCGCGCAGGGCCAGCCCGCCCGCGGTTTGAAACGCCATGTCGGATGAATCGACAGAGTGCGCCTTGCCGTCCACCAGCGTGACCCGTACGTCGACCACGGGATAGCCGGCGAGCAGACCCTTCTCCAACTGGGTACGGACGCCCTTCTCGACCGACGGGATGTACTGCCGCGGCACCGCCCCACCGACCACCTTCTCGGTGAACTGGATGCCGGCGCCGCGTTCCAGCGGCTCGATCTCCAGCTTGCAGACCGCGTACTGGCCGTGGCCCCCGGACTGCTTGACCAGACGCCCTAGGGCCTCAGTCGAGCGG
>DASQUD010000052.1:0-4240 GCA_035641455.1 Propionibacteriaceae bacterium
GCGCGATACCGCTGCTCGGCCACACTCAACTCCCTCATACGGGAGTGTCAAGGATCAACCGAAGTAGGTGTCAACCATCAGCCGAAACTGTGTAAAGCATCAGCCGAAGGAGAAAGGTCAAGCCTCAGCCGAAGGCATACAGCGATAGTGGAGCCGCCTCGGGGAATCGAACCCCGGACCTACGCATTACGAGTGCGTTGCTCTGCCAGCTGAGCTAAGGCGGCGCCTGCGCGACGGTCCTCAGAGCCGTTGCGCACGGTGGACCACTATATCGAGATCAGCAGTTGGCCATTGAGCTTCAGTTGTGCCTGCAACTTGGCCGCCAGCCACGGCCAAGTTCATCCAACAGTTGCCCGTGCCCTTCGACGGGATCAGGGCATCTTTCAACAAGTCGTGTTGTTTTGGGGCAGGACGTCTTTGTTCAGGTACGCCTGGACGATCTGGCGGACGCAGGGGCTCTGGCTATAGGCAAGGTGGCCGAAGCCGCGGAACGAGACCAGCACGCCGGAGTCGAGTTGCTTGGCCATCCCGACGGCATACTCGTACGGCGTGGCCGGGTCTCCGGTCGTGCCGATCACCACAATGGGTGGTGCCCCGCGGGCGGTGATCTTCGGCGACTTAGGCGCCGGAGCGACGGGCCACAGCGGGCAAATGAGATCCGAGCCCCAGAACTCGCCGAGCGTTGTTTCCTTCTTCTTGATCTCCGCCGCATCTTCCGTCAACTCTTTGCGCACACTGGTCTCCTGGGAGTCAAGGCAGCGAATTGCTGGGTTGGCGGAGATGTCCTGGTCGTAACTGCCATCCTCGGAGCGGCCGAGGTAGACATCCGCGAGGCGCAGCATGATGCTGCCGTCGCCCTGGTTGATGACAGCCTCGAGCCCCTGACGCAGAGCGTCCCACGCATTCTCTTGCCCGTACAGCGGGAAGATCACCCCGACCAGTGCCAGCGACTGGGTCAGCTCCCGGTTGCCGACCTTGATCGGCTGGCTGTCCAACCGGGTGAGCAGATCGCTTACCGCCTGAAGAACGTCGTCGCGGCTCTTCCCCAGGGCACACTTCTGTTTCACGCACCAGGCGGCGAAGTTGTTCAGGGCGCGCTCGAAGCCGTCCAACTGAGTAACCGGGCTGTCGGTGATGTCAACTGCCCCGTCCAGCACGAGGTGTCCGACTCGCTGAGGAAACGTGTGGGCGTAGAGAGAACCGATCTTGGTGCCGTAGGAGAAGCCCAAATAGTTGATCTTGCTATCCCCCACCAGACCGCGGAGCAGATCAAGATCACGTACTGTCTCCGCGGTCGAGATGTGCTGCAGCAACGACCCGGACTTGCTCAAGCAGACCTGCCCAAAGTCACGGTCGGCGGTTATCTGAACTCCCAGCTCGGCGTCGTCGTCGGGCGACACGTCCACAGAAAGGTAGCGATCGAAGTCGCTGCCTTGAGAAAAGCACTGCACAGGCGTTGAGTCTGCCGTGCCCCGAGGGTCCCAACCGATCAGGTCGTACCTCTCCAACCCCTTGCTATCGAACCCGTTCACCAGGTCCCGACCCGAGGCTCCTGGCCCGCCTGGATTGAGAAAGAGGGTCCCCAATCGGGGACTGGCTGTGGCTTTGCGCTTGGCCATGGACACGCTGAGCGCCTGCTCGTCCGGTTTCTTGTAGTCCAGTGGCGCGAGCACAGTGGCACACTCCAGACCGCTCAGGCAAGGCTGCCAGGAGAGCTGTTGCTTCTCGTATCTCTTGAGGCCCTTCCCCGGCGGAGGATCTTCATACCCGTAGGGCAGCGCTTCCGGTACGGGCTGGATTGGACGGCCGTCGGGCGGAATCGGTGAGGCGGCCGACGGTGACGCGGAGGCGCTCGCCGAATCCGGCGCCGGCGGTGTGGGATCAGAAGTCGAGCTCCTCGCCGAGCAGCCGGCGGAACCGACTGCGGCACACAACAACGCCGTGATGAGTAGCCGGGCGCGAGGCTTCATCTCAGTTGCGGCGGCGACGCCGCAACTTGCTCGGGGGCTCTTCGGTAGCCGCAGGCCGCGCGTCGTAGGCATGACGGGAGCCGCACACACTCGCGCGCGAGCAACTCGTCGTGGCGCCTGATGCGTTCATCCGGACAAGCACTGAGTCGGCCGGGACCTGGTGCGCAATGACGGTGCCCTCGCCCTCGTCAGTGGTCACCCGCTCACCGATCGCCGGTACCTGCCGAGCGAACTCCGCGTAAAGCGGGTGCTCATACTTGATGCAGCACAGCAACCGTCCGCATGCTCCCGAGATCTTGAGTGGATTAGGCGGCAAGTCCTGCAGCTTCGCCATCCGCAAGGTGACCGGTTCGAAGTCTTTCAGGAACGTGGCACAGCACAAATCCCGACCACAACTGCCAATGCCGCCGGTCAACCGCGCCGCGTCACGGGAGCCGATCTGGCGCAAATCGATCCGGGCCCGCAGACTGCGCGCCAGCTCCCCCACCAAAGCACGGAAATCCACTCGGTGGGGTGCGTTGAAGTAGATCACCACCAGCTGATCGACATCGGGACCCGAATCGACGAAGTCGACCGCGACCACCTTCATGGGCAGGTCATTCTTCTTGATCAACTTCTTGGCCACCAGCTTGGCCTCGGCGCGCCGTCGCCGGTTGGCTGCGTCCCGGTCGAGCTCGGCCTGGGCGGCCTTGCCGGCACAGATCGGCAGGTCGGCGAAGCCAGGTTCGTCGTCCACCCACTCCGGTGCCCAGACACACTCAGCGACCTCCGGACCCGAGTCGGTCGGCACCAGCACCTTGTCGCCGACCGCGTACATCTCGTCGCCGGGATCGAGATAGTAGAGCCGCCCGTACCGCTCGAACGACACCGCCATGACCCGCGCCATTGCCCAAGCGTAGTGCCGCAGTCGTCGCCCTCAGTGCCCGTCGTACATGCGGGAGCTGGGCTAGTGAGACAGGAAGCCCGGCAGATGCGGGTCTGCCGGGCCTCCACGGGTGGGCGTTCTGGGGGGCAGGAGCCCACCCGCGCCAGTATGTTTTTCTCCGTTGGTCCCCGAAATACCTGTCCGATCGCGATAACGTGGCTCACGCGCAAGACGCACGTCGTTACCGTTCTGTGACATCGTGACCAGCTTCTTGGTAACGAACCGGATACGAGCCGGGGATAAACCTAGACGCACATCGAGTCCGCGCGCAACTCGGCGTCTCGGCGTGTCGCTGGACGATACGGCGACAGCAAAAAGCCCCGCCTCAAAGGGCTGGGGCTATCGAGAACCTCGAAATCAATTATGGAGGTTGTCGGAGAGAACGCTCGGGGGTTCGTCCCCTCCGGCAACCCGTGAAACACCTTACTAAACGGAAGAGGACAAATGGAACCCGAAAAACTGAGAATCGGGTGAAGGCTTTCCCCATTGACCTTGAGGTTTTCGTACGGCACAATCAGGCCTCCACCAAGCCGATCAGCGCAGCCTCGACCGCAAGCAGCGGCGCGACGTTCCCCTCCAGTGCAACGCGGCAGGCGAGCAGGGTGTCGATCCTCCGCAGCGTGGCTTCGGGTGTGGACTTCCTCGCCAGCACGGCAATCTGAGGCTCAAGGTCAGAGTTCACCAGCATCGCCCCAGACCGCGTCTGAATGCTCAACACATCGCGATAGCAGCCGGTCAGCTCGGTGAGGGCGCGGTCAATCGCGTCTCGCTGGAATCGCTTGGCCCGTGCCCTTTGCTGATCTTCGAGTTCCTTGATCGCGGCTTGAGCCTGGCGCGGTTTCGCGCCCCTCGTTCCGAAACCCAGCGCTTCCTCCAGCTCCGACCGTTCCTTGGCGTCCAGCGCGGCCGTCGCCGCTGCTGCCTCCTCGGTGCATCCGGCGACCAGCTCGGCTGCAGCCGACAGGCAGGCGCCGAGGCCGTTCAGGGAAAGGGGAATCTGCAGAATGTGCGCGCGCCGCTGCCGCGCGCTCTCATCTCGGGCCAGCACCAGCGCTCTGCCGATATGCCCCTGGGAGACGCGGGCGGCATAGCGAGCGAGGGCCGGTTCTATCCCGTCGCGGCTCTGCAGCAACGTCGCAATGGCCCCCTCGCTCGGTGTCTGCAGGTTGAGCAGCCGGCAACGCGACCGGATCGTTGCCACCACGTCGTCGGCGGTCGGCGCACACAGGATCCACACCGTACGAGCGGCGGGCTCCTCGACGCTCTTCAACAGTGCGTCAGCCCCGCGCTCGGTCACTCGATCCGCGTCCTCGACGACAATGACCTGGTAGCGACCCAGCGTGGG
>DASQUD010000053.1:0-2358 GCA_035641455.1 Propionibacteriaceae bacterium
GTTGAACTTCCGGCCGCGCATCCACCAGCGCTGCGGAGAAGGGCAGAACGCGCCCGTAGCAACGGGAATCGCATGCGAAGCAAGGCACCACACCGCCAAACAGAGCGGCACTCACAGGAACACAGCCAAGGAGAGGGCAGGTCTTGGATCTGGGTGCCATTCGGTGACTAGCCATTCCGCTGATCGTTCCGCTTGCGGGATTTCAGTGTGGCGTCGGCAATGGCCGCACGATCGCTTGGACCTGACTTGGCTCAATCCGGACGGTTTGGCGGCTGAAGTGTGGTCTGGTTAGGTCTTTCGCTTTGGGAGTCGTGCACTAATCGTGTGGGCTTAGCCTGTCGGCGTGGCCTACGTGCGGACGGTGAAGACCGCTAGCGGTGCGGTCGCGGTGCAGATCGTCCACGCGATCCGGCGTGGGTCGCGGGAGATCGAGCACATCGGGTCGGCGCGCTCGCCGGGCGAGGTGGAGGTGCTGAAGACGGTCGCCCGGCAGCGGCTGCACGCCAACCAGGACACCCTGGGCATCGATGACGGGCAGCCTGGTGAGGACGAGGCGCCGATCCTGACCAGCCAGGCCCGGCATCTGTGGGACACGCTGGCCACCGCCTACGGCGTGCTGGGGTTGGACCGGGCCTGTCCCGACGAGGTGTTCGCCCTGCTGGTGCTGGCCCGGGTGATCGAGCCGACCAGCAAGCTCGACGCGATTCGGGTCCTGACCGAGCTGGGGATCGCGGCACCGTCCTATCCGACGATCAAGCGGCGGCTGCCCGAGTACGCGACCCCGCAGTGGCGGCAACAACTCGCCGGAGCGTGCGCCGACCATGTCGGGCTGGGGCCGGCCACGCTGGTGCTCTACGACTGCTCGACGTTGTACTTCGAGATCGATGAGGGCGACGGGTTCCGCGAGCCCGGGTTCTCCAAGGAACGGCGGCTGGAGCCCCAGATCACCGTCGGCTTGTTGACCGACGTGCGCGGGTTCCCGCTGCAAGTCCACGCGTTCGAGGGCAACACCGCCGAGACCAAGACCATCATCCCGGTGATCCGCCGCTTCGCCGCGGCGCACGGCCTGCCGCAGGTGACCGTGGTCGCCGACGCCGGGATGATGTCGGAGGCCAACTGCAAAGACCTCGAGGATGCCGGGCTGACCTTCATCGTGGCCGCGAAGATCCCCGACGTCCCCTACCAGGTGAAGCAGTGGCGCCGGGAGCATCCCGGCGAGCCGATTCCCGACCAGCACCTGTTCACCCAACCCACCGTGATGGGACCCAAATCTGATCAGCGCCGGCGGACGATCTACTACCAGTACCGAGCCGACCGGGCCCGCCGCACGTTGAAGGGCATCGACACCCAGATCGCCAAGGCCGAGAAGGCCGTCGCCGGGAAGGCCGCGGTGAAGCGGAACCGGTTCGTCCAACTCACCGGCGCCACCAAGGCGATCAACCGCGAGTTGGAGGCCAAGGCCCGCGCCCTGGCCGGGCTGAAGGGCTACGTGACGAACCTGCCCGAGCCGACACCGGAGTTCGTACTCGGCGCCTACCACCAGCTGTGGCAGATCGAGAAGTCCTTCCGGATGTCCAAGTCCGACCTGCGGGCCCGGCCGATCTACCACCACAAACGGGACTCGATCGAGGCCCACCTCACCATCGTGATGGCCGCGCTCGCCGTCAGCCGCTGGCTCGAACGCCAGACCGGCTCCTCGATCAGAAAGATCGTGCAGACCCTACGGCCCTACCGCAGCATCGCCGTCCAGACCGGCAGCCACATCCTTCGTGCCGGCACACCCCTCGACGACCAAGCCCGCGCGATCATCACCGCCGTCAAGGCCGCCGCCGAGACGCACTAATTTGAGCCAAGTCAGGTGAGTGTGTTTGATGTCGCGAATCACACCGCCGACCGCGGCAAGTTGTTGATCATCACCAACCAGCCGGACGTTCGCACCCCGAGCGATGGCGAACTGCACGGCCCCGTCGAGCGACAGAGTGTCGGCCATACCCGCCTCGTCGATGATCAACAAGGTTGACGGCCCGACCGCTGCCGCCCAGTCCGGAAGGTCGCTATGGTCCAGCGACCAGGTGAGCTTAGCGAGCGTGTCGGTGCGGCTCCTGGTCTGCTCTGCGAGGACGGCGGCCGCGGCAGCCGACGGAGCCAAGCCGACCACCTGACCACCGTCTTCGGTCCAGGCGAGAGTGAGGGCGCGCATCGCGGTGGTCTTTCCGGCACCGGCGGGGGCGATCGCGAGCTGCAGACGTGCCCCGGAGGTGCACATCTGGCGGACCAGTGCCGCCTGCCCAGCATCCAGTGCAGTGCCGTTCGCAGCCATTTCGAGCAGGGCCAGGTCGACCGCCGTGGACTCGACGG
>DASQUD010000054.1:0-3509 GCA_035641455.1 Propionibacteriaceae bacterium
GGCGGAGGTGGTCCAGCGCTTTCGGTCCCATTCCGTGCAGCTTCATGACCTCCGCCTCGCTGATCCCGGTGAGTTGCTCGAGCCGTACGTATCCGGCCGCCGCGAGCGCCCGTCGGGCCGGCTTGCTCAACCCGGTCGGAAGGTCGCTGTCTGGTTCCTCGCTCCTCGTGGGCGCATCGCCTCCACCGCCGATCGCTTCCGTGATGATTCGGGCGACTCGCTCGGCGGCGTCGAAGCTGGGGGTGAGCCTGTTCTTGGTCAGCGCGAACGTGGTCCCGGTGGCGGTGTCGGCGTACGCGTAGCTTCCACCGACGCCCCCGATTCCGAACACGGTCGGGGTCTCTTGTGAGTCGGTCCCGGGACGGCCCACGGAGTAACCCAGCGCCCACGTGGTCGGGAACTCCATGATCTGGTCGATGCCGCTAAACGCCACGGCGGAGACTTCGCGCAGCCGTTCGGGCGAGATCAGCCGGACGCCGTCCACCTCGTCCAGCAGCGCGGCGTACATGCGCGCTACGGCACGTGCGGACATCTTGCCGCCAGCGGGGATGTCGGCGGTAAGTATGTCGGTGCGGTTGCCGAACTCGGCGATCGGGGTCACAGCCCTCGGCCCCAACTTGAAAAACGGCGAATCATCGGGCATCGAGGCGAGCATTTCCGCGCTGTCTTCGGCATCCTCCAGCCGGGCCAGCCTGCCCAGCTCGGACTCAGGAACGCCGAAGAAGAGTTCGTCGGCGACACCCAGCGGCACGGCCACGTCCTCCCGGAGGACTCGCGAGATGGGCTTACTGGTGGCCTGGCGCACGATCTCGCCGATTATGTAGCCGAACGGGTAGGCGTGATACGCGGTCTTGGTGCCCGGCTCCCACCAGGGCTCGGTATCGGCCATCACGGCGCACATCTTGTCCCAGTCGCACAGGTCCTCGGGCGTCGTCTCGGCCGGTATGCCGGGCACACCGACCGTGTGCGTCAGCGCGTGGCGCACGGTCGCGGTCTCTTTGCCGTGGGCGCCGAACTCCGGCCACAGCTCCACGATCGGGGTGTCGTAATCGAACGCGCCGCGCTCCGCAAGCACGTGCGCCACGGCCGCGGTTGCACCCTTGCCGGTCGAGTAGGTGTAGAACGGGGTGTCCGAAGTGACCAGACGCCCGGTTGCCGGGTCGGCGATGCCCGCGACAGCGTCGACCACCAGGCCGCCGTGCCAGTATACGGCGACTTGCAGACCCCGCTCGGCTCCGGACTCGACCAGCTGGTCGATGGCTTCCTGGGCTTGCTGCTGCATGTCGTTCATGATCGTTTCCCTTCTTAAGGTGGATTGTCCGGCGGCAAGTGCCGGGGTGGGCACCTCGGCAGTGAGATCGTTGGGCTTCGGCGTTGTGGCGTCGCCGTCGTTCCCCGGCCCCTCTGCGTGCCCTCATGTCGCCCTCCGAGACCACCGGTTCTGATGTTCCTTGCGGGCAGCGAGCCACTCGTCTCGTGAGGCGATTTTCGGAAGAGCCATAGTCTTCTTCTTTGGTTGGGGGATCAATGTTGTCCGTGTGCTGGTTGGCGGGGTCTCGGTCTGGGGCTTGCATGGGCGCCTCCTTGAGCGCTATCTGGAAACGAGAGCTGAGTCGTTCCGATGCCGCATGAGGAAGTCCAGGGCGAGCGCGTCGAAAAGGCCTGCTTTCGCTTCGATGAAGCTGTGATCCGAGGCCGGGGCAACGGCTAGCTCCGCATTGGGTAGTAAGCGCAGCAGCTCGATAGCCTCTTCGGGCGATGCACCTTCGTCGCGGTCGCCGATGAGGATGAGCACAGGGTCGGTGACCGCAGCAAAGTCCTCTGACGTGTAGTGCAGGGGTGTCAGCCACAGCGATGCGATCTGCCTTACATACGTCTTCCAGTACTCGGGGCCGTACACGTGCCCGTGCGCCTCGCGCAGGAAGGCAACCCACTCGGGCTGCTCCCGCTCCAGTTTCTCGGGTTCCATCTCCTCGCTGCCGGTGATTCCCAAGAGTGCCCGGACGGCCTCGAGATACGCTTCGGAAAACCCGAACTGCGCGCCGCCTAGGACCAGTGCTCTGGCCAAGCCGGGGTAGCGTATGCCGAGCTCGAGGGCGATCTGGCCCCCGTCGCTGTAGCCCAAAACGAGCGGCCTCTGCAAACCCAGCACGCTAACTAGGGCGGCCACGTCGTCCGCCATCACGCGGTAGTCGAGTTCGCCTGTCGGGTTGTCGGTCCTGCCATGACCGCGACTATCGGGGGTGAAAACCCGAAAGTGCTCGGTGAAGGTCGGAAGGTGCGATGCCCAAGACCGAGAGGTGGCGGTGCCGCCGTGAAGGAGCAACAGCGGCTCGCCCTCGCCGTAGACTTCGTAGTAGACCCTAAGCCCGTTGGCCTCGATGTACGTTCCTGCGGTTGCCATCAGCGCTAACCCTCCTCGGCTACGGTCTTTGCCCGTTCAACCGGGCCGCGCACCAAGCTACTACGATCAGCCACACGCTGTAGGCTACGATCATGAACCGGTTGGGCGGCTGCCGCAAATGATAGGCGTGCCGCCGTTAGTGGACTCGCCGTCCCCGGCTTGGCAGTAGCTGTATCTTCGGTCATCAGACCCTCCTTAACCCTATGGTCTTACAGTGACTCAGCTTCGGCGGCCTTACGCGCGGAATCTGCCAGGTGCCGTACTAGCCTCTTGCGTCGGGAAGCTCGGTCCTCAGTCGTGCCACCATCGCCGAGATCCATGCCCAGCCGAGCACCACCGCGACAGCGAAGGCCCCGCTAACCCCAGCTCCTTTGGACCCCGAGGCGATCCCGAAGAAGGCTGCGAAGAAGAGCACGCCGGTGGCCACAGAGTACGCAGCCCATCTCCGTTGTCTAAGGGCGGCATACCGCCGGGCAAACACGAAGCAGGCCGCGATAAGCGCGAGGAACCCGATCCCACCGCTGATGAAGTGCATAATGCCGTGCCAGCTTATGGTGTCGTAGGCGCTCGCTGGCAACCCTGGCGGGAAGCCCAGGGCCGGGTCGGCGCGGAAGAAGCCTGCGCCGATCAGACCTACCCCGTAGACGCCGATCAACAGCGGTCCCCAGGTTCCGCCTCGGCTGCCACGCAGTACCCGCCGCATTCCGGCCGCGCCTGCGATGACCAGCAGGCCGGTAACCAAGAAGTTGGTGACCTGGATCCATCCCAGGTCTCCGTTGCTCAGCAGGCTGAGCGCGTGACGTCTGATGTCGAACCCGTCGCGGATGAGCATTTGAATTATGCCCACCACTACGTACAGGGGACCAGCGACAACGCCGCAGGCCAACAGCACCCTCGTCGCCTTCGTGCTCGTCTCGGTGTTTGAAGTTACTGCGTTCATAGACTCAGCGGCAGGCACGGAAGGGCACTCACAACTTAGCTAGCGGCCGGCGCTCTGACTGCGGCGCCATCCGCCAGCTACCGTAGGCGACGAACGCCGAGAGAAGCCCCACCACCAGCGGGATCAGCGCCGGCGCAAAACCACCCCCCGGCACACCTCCCCCCA
>DASQUD010000055.1:0-16570 GCA_035641455.1 Propionibacteriaceae bacterium
AAAGGCCCGCCCACTTTCTGTATGGGCGGGCCGTACAAAAAGTATCCGGTAACCCCGGTCGGTTAGGTGGGGCTGGCTTCCTCCGACTGTCCGGGCGCCGGGCTGACTCCCAGCTGCTGCATGAGGCCCAAGAGGTCATAGGGCCGTCAGATGTCGTCAGCAGACCACGGCGCATCCGCTGACTTCGAAGCCACAGCCACCGGCCCAGCCTCCACATCAGCAGCCGCATCAAACGCGGCAATCTCCTTACCCACTTCGACCAGCCGGCGACTCAAGGCAGCGAGAGCCGTCGGGTGACAGGCCGGGTCCTCCAAAGCCGCAGCAAGCCGCACCTCCAAAGCCAGCAACAAAGCCCGACGGTCGGACCGCGCAGCCGCCTCACTCACAGACAACCGCTTACCCTGCTCACCCGGCTGCACCGCCCGCAACTTCGCCACGACAACCTCCTATGCAAAAGAAAAAACGGGATAGATAGACGAATCGAAAGTGGCGGGTCGGGAGCGACGTTGACTTTGCGATCTGATCTTTGTGCGAGCTGTGCTGAGCCGGGCCGCCTAGCCACCGGCGCCTCATGCGGCGTTCTCCGGGTCTTCACAGTGGGAACGAAATGTACGAACGGTCATGGCCGTGGGTGTCTGATCGTGGTCGTCGGACCCTTCTTCTTTAAATCCGCTACCCGTCCGTACGTATTTTTCGTTCTCACTTTCCGACGGCCAGAACCTGCGCAGCCAGTCAGTCGCTGACCACAGGTCGGCCGCGTTATCCGCCTCGCCGGTCTTGGTGCGGTCGGCGAGTCCCAGCAAGGCGAGGTCTTCCAGGTGCTGATGTGCTGTCTTGTTGATCATGCCGACCGCTGCGGCGATGGTTGACGTTCTCTGGGCTTGGTATGCGCCGATGAGTTGACGGATCAGCGTCGTGCGGATTGCTGGCACGCAGTCGCGGGCAACCCGGGCGACGACGGTCCACCGGGTGGTCTCGTCGGCGCCGATGGCTTCTAGTCCGCCGTACACGTGTCGCAACGCGAGCACGAGCCGGGCCGGTCCTTCGGCTTGCGGGATGACGACGAGTTCCTTGGTGTATCCGTCGCGTTCGACGGCGGTTCTGGCGCGCGCCGTATAGGTGGCCAGCTTGATGAGTCGAGCCTGTTCCGGGTCGTCCAGCTCCCGGCCGACGAGAGTCAGGTCGGCGCCGTGGATGAGCCCAGTCATGGCGGCGGCTAGGTCGTCGCGCATCTCCGCGTCGTGCTCGCCTCGGCGTAACGCTGAGGCTGCTTGCTCGGCAGCATCCACGTCCGGCAGGCGCAGCAGCAGAAACCGGTCGCCGAGCGCGTTGATGATCATGGAGTACCGGTCGAACGACGGTGTGACTCCACCGACCAGGCCGCACTTGCCCGACCAGGACAGCACCCGGCCGCCGTCGGTGCCCACGGGTCGGTCGCACGAACCGTCGTACACCTCGCGGAGCGCCGCCATGGCCTGTTTCGCGGTGTCCCGGTTCTGCGACAGGACAGACGTGAAGTTCTTGCACAGCAGGATGCCGAACTCACCGACGGTGCGGAGCAGACCGCCGGTTGCGTTGGCCGCACGCTCGCGGCTTGCCGTGCCGGACAGCAACGCGGCTTCGGTGACGGTGGCGGCTTTGACAATGTAGGGCAGAGCGGCGGCGGAGGAGAGGATCTCGGTCTTACCGCCGGACGGTGGCCCGACGACGAGCATCCATACCGGGTCGCCGGCCGCGCGGTTCGCCACGATTGCCGCGGCGACCGCCAGGACCGGCGCCGTGTCGTCGAGGTGCAGCCACGTGCTGAACACGGTGCACGTGTCGTCAATGGTGCGCGGCTCAGGTGCAGACTTGGCTGCCGTTGGTTGCGGCCGCGGCTCCAATTGCGGATCCTTGGCGAGCTCCGGCGGGTCGGGCCGGACCAGCGAGCCCAACTCGGTGACGGTGTGGCCGGCCGCGAGGTAGTCGTCTAAGCCGGTCTTGGTGCGGTCGGCGTTCGGTAGGTGCAGATACCGAACCGTCGCGCCTTTCGACTCCAGGTAGCCGGACAGCTCGGTCAGCGCCTTGCGGACCGGCGGCTTGACCATGACGTCGGAGTCGAACGCCAGGACCACTGGCCTGCCGTTGAGCGCGATGTCGTGCCAGTCCGGCACGGCGACCTTTCCGCCGTTGCCGTTCGCTCCCCGCCAGGACCACACTCCCGCCAACGCGACGCATGCGATACCGGCGCACGCGGCCGCGTCTGCCTTCTTGCAGCCTTCCGTGATCCATAGCGGCACAGTTGGATCGTCCAGGGCCGGGCCGACTCCGGGCGGCACGTCGATGCCGTTGCGCTGGCCGACCGGCGTCTCGTACTTGACCGGCCCTCCCGAACCGTTGAGCCGCGGCACGTCGGGGCGGAACTGGTAACCCCACACCCCGCCGGCCTTGTCTCGCATCGGCACCAGCAGGCCGGGCACGTTGCGGCCCGCCTTGGTGATGCGGAGCATCTCCAAGCGGATCTTGGTGTCCACGGTTACGTATCCACGCTCACGGGCGTGGTCCGGCGTAATTCGAGATTCGGCGAGCATGGCCGCGTGCTGCGAAAGCAGGCGGCCGCCGTAGTTCAGGCCGTCGCTGTGGCGGTCATGACGCCCACCCGTTCGCCATGGCGAGCAGACCTTGCCGCTCCGACTCCTCGACCATCCTGTTGGCGGCCAGCGCGGTCGGGTCGATCCACGAGGTGATGGCGTTCTCCACCAGCGGACGCAAGATTGCGGTGGGGATCGCGTCAATCTCGACCGACTCGCCCTCGAAGTTCCGCGCCCGACTGTCGGTGGTCTTGGTTGGCCGGGTCGGCAAGTTGTATTCGGAAATCTGGGATTTGGTGACGGCCAGCCGCTCGAAGTGCATGTCGACCTCGGGAGCGAATTCCCGCAGGTTGGTCTGTACATGCTTCCACGCAGCCAAACCAGACGGGTCGTGGTCGCCGAGCTGGTAGATGACGGTCGGCTCGCCCTGCCGGCGGATCGTGCTCGCCGTGGTCCACAGGAACGACTCGGACGCGAAGCCGCGGGCCACCATCAGCGGCACGTCCCAGGCTTCCGTGATCGGCGAGACGATGGAGGAGATCGCTTCCTTCTCGCTCCAGATCTCGAGGTAGACGCCCTGGTCCTGCCAGAGTGCCCGCCGGTAGGAAGCCGCGGCGTCGCTAAGGGCGTCCTCGACCGTGTTCCAAGACGGCTGCTTGATGTGCCAGCGGGTGCCGTCAGCAATCCACTGGTACGGCAACCGACCCGAGCGGCGCAGCTTCAACACCTCGCGCTGGACAGCGGCGTAGGCCTTCTCCGACTTCTCGACCACACCGGCCGACATGACCCGGTAGAACACCCCGCGCACCGACAGCGGATGATCAATTTCGCAGACCTCAAGAATGGCCTGGTCCAGCTCGGCTATCTTATTTCTGGTCCGCCGGACTCGCTTTACCGCACTAGTCCCGTAAATCGTGGGTGGGGCGGGTGGCTGCCGCAACGGCGAGCGGTCACCAGCAGGCTTTATGATGGGGTTGACGTCCCTGCCGGTCGTCTCGGAGCCGCTCCCGTCAGGGCGGCTTCGGCCTGATGGGGGACTCATGCCGCGTCCCGCGGGGTGTGTGCGCTCGGGATTGGCTTAAGAAGCGTCTCTAATTCGCGGAGGTCGACACGGATGAGACGCGGGCCAAATCGGTGGCCGACAAGTTGACCCGTCGAGATTCGTCGGCGGATGGTGTCCGGGTGGACATGGTAGAGGCGTGCTGCTTTCTTGGATGGAAGCGAGTTGCCTCCAGTCAATGGTCGCCTTTGTGGGCATGAGGAACCTTCCGGCTCCGAGCGGCCCTGCTTAACCTCAGATTCGACCTATACAGGCCAGGCGATTTACCAGTAAGGCAATCGTACAGGGCTTAGGCGGACTCCTGCGCACTTACGCGGCGCTTCACCGTCTTGTTCGTCTTGAGCGCTTCGGCCATGTCCGCGCGCAGCTCCGAGTGGGGCAGCGTTCGCCACATGTGCTCGCAGCGGACTGGATATTGGCCTGGGTGGTCTGCGTTGGCAAGCATGCGTGGGGGGTCGGCCTTGGGGTGGAGAATCCATGCGCGCTCTGGTAGGTGCAGCCCTTGCCCGCCGTAGGCCGCCGGAAAGCTGGTGCCGTGGTGAAGGGTGCGGACGTAGCCCGCGGCTGTACGCAGCCCCGGGGAGTACATCAACATGCCGGTCGGGGTGGCGTAGCCGGCGACCAGCAGGCAGCCCCCGAACACGCAGCGGTATTCGGTCTGCGGTTTGACGCCTTGAGTTCGGAGCCGCCGAGCATGCGCCAACGCCGGGTTGGGAGTTGGAGGAGTCACCGCTCCACCGCCGCTGGCATGCTGATCGGCTGCGCCATCCTCGACAGAGCCTCCGCGATTAGCCCATCCCCATCGGCCGCGGCGTGCTGGTACCGCATGGCGGCACCGACTGTGCTGTGCCCCAGACGGTTCATCAACGCCGCCAACGTGGCGCCGGTCGCAGCCGCCAGGGTCGCGCCCGTGTGCCGAAGATCATGCCAGCGAAGATCAGGACGGCCAGCCGCCTCGCGGGCCGGGTAGTACCACCGGTACAGCGTCGAGGATGCGACTTGCTCCCCTGAGTCCCGGCCGACGAACAGCAGCGCATTGCCGCCGATAGGTACATGCTCGGCAAGGTGGCGGCTGAACTCCGGCAGTAGATGCGGCGGAATGCTTACGTCCCGGGTACCGGCGCGGCTCTTTGGACTGCCGACAATGGGTGGCTCGCCAGGTACGCGAACAACGGCGCGGCGAATCCTGATCACCCGCTCCTTCAGGTCGATATCGCCACGGCGGAGTTCGAAGATTTCCCCCATGCGGAGACCGCACCAGGCGGCGATCAAGACGGCCAGCCGCAACCGGTCAGGCATGTTCTCTACGATGATCGCCAGCTCCTCAAAGGTGGCAGGCTTCGCCTTGTGAACCGTCTTGGCGCTACCCCCGGCCCTTATGACGCAAGGGTTAGTGGTGATCAACTGCTCACTGACAGCGGTCCCCAGGATCGTCTTCAACAGCGCATAGGCGTGCGCCCGCTGCGTCGGAGCGCCCGGCCCGAGAGCCGTGTGCCAGGCTCGTACGGCGGTCGGTGTGATGGCTGTCAGCCGCATACTGCCGAGTGTGGTGGGCAGCATGTGCCTGTCGAGTATTCGGCGGTACAGCGCCTTGGTGCGCGGCTTCAACCCGCGGGAGGCGAGCCACCCGTCGGCGTACTCGGTGAGCGTGGGGGGTAGTCCGGCCAGCTCAGCGGCGGCGCGCTCTCTCGGTGGCAGCCAGTTTGGCCGGGTGGTCAGCTTCCGTTCCTCGATCAGCCAGGCTTCGGCGTCCATCTTGGTGACGAACATCTCCGGCGCATAGTGCACGCGCATATCCGGCCCGACGTAGGCGGCTTGGTAGCGGTCGGCGGCGTACTTCTTGATACGGCCCCATGATCGACTGCCGGCCTTCTTCGCCATCATGCTCCATGATCATCTGCCAATTAACGGCCAATTCGATTGCTGCCTTCTGCCTGCTTGTGCATACACTAGCAGGCGGATACAGGTTCATCTAAGACCTAATCAGGACGGGTTTCACGCTCAGAATCTTGTGACCGCCAACTCGGCGGACAAAGATTCAAATCCTGTCCCCGCTACAACGAAACACCTAGTAAAGCCCAGTTTGCTCAACAGCAACCGGGCCTTGATCATCTTCGTGAGCCATTCGTGAGCGGACGTCGCCACAATCGGTCCGCAATCCCCGGCGTGTGCGGTGACACCGGGAGCGTCATGTAGCGGTCCCGCCCCTTCCCGAAACCTCTATAGCCGATCACTGACATTTAGCCACTGCTGACCACGACGACCTGACGCCCTAGCCAGGCCTCGGAGATATCGAAGTAGCCGTCCACCACGACGTCGAGTAGCCCGTAGAGCAGATGACTGAACAGATTTTCGGGGAGCAACCGCTCGACCCGCTCCGGGATCGGCACTGGCTAGCGATGCGCCGCGCGATGTTTCGTTTGCACCGCCTGGTCGGCCCGATGCGCGAGGTGTGCGGCAGCCTGGTGCGACGCGAACACACCCACCTTGCCGAGGAGATGTCTCCCTACTTTCTGGACGTTTACGACCATGTGCTGGGCGTCATCGAAGACTTGGACGCCCAGCGCCAGGTCGCCAGCACCATCGTGGAGACCGACCTTGGCCTCCGCGACCACCGCCAGAACCTGATCGTGAAGAAGGTGACCGGTTGGGCTGCGATCATCGCCGTACCTACTCTGGTCAGTGGCTACTATGGCATGAACGTTCCCTACCCGGGCACGGGTGAGGTTGTCGGGGTAGTCACGTCCACAGGGCTGATGGTCGTCGCCCGGATCGTTCTTTACCACCTGTTTCGAAGGCGCCACTGGCTCTGAGCCGGACCGCCGATTCAAGTGGTGCTATTTCTAGTAGTTGCCTCGACACATTTCAGCGCGGCTCTACCCGAAACATCTGCCACTGCCATGCAGCAAGCTCGACGAACAACCCGTTTACCAGATCATCACCTGAGCGATTGAACGCGATGTGCTGGGTCGGGTCGGTGAGGTAGCACTGACGGCCTCGGAGGTCGGCCCACTCTGTTCGCACCTCACCAGCCGCCGTGCCATCGCTGAGGTTCACCACGATCAACCACCGCGTGTCGCCCTGCCAGCACCAGGCGAGGAGATCTTGATACCTGTCATCTCCAGGCCAACCTGATCGATCGCAGAGCTGCCACCGACCGTTTCGGAAGGTCGGGTCGGCCACTGCCGTCAGGAATGAGCGGTAGAAGGTGATCAAATCGGGATCGGTCGGCTCGAATGGGTATCGGCCAAGGAACACCGGAAGATGCACCGTCGCTCCCTCCAGCTGGCCGTTGTGAACCAGCCGAGCGCCGGTCTGGGTGAGCGCCGTCACGGCAGCGACTCGGGAGCGAGCCGAATCGAATGCCGACGCAGCCCGCGGCTCGTCATGGTTCTCCACGAACCGTAAGAGACCGTGCTGATACTGATCGTCGGCCAGCAGATGAAGACGCACCTGCTCGGCAGGACCGTTCAAAATCCGGTCGTACAGTCGCTTGTCGTAGCAGTAGTTGAAGCCCTCCTGCTGCAACGCCCACTCCAGATCCCAATAAGCCTCGGCGAGGAACAAAAATCCCGGATACGCCTCGCGGACGGCAGGGATCACTGTCGGCCAATAGTCCGACTCTGGCGCGGAACCGGCACGATCACCCCAGGTTCGGGCGAAGACCTCATTCATCACCAGCATCGCCATATCGCACCGGACACCGTCACACTGCTGGGCAATCTCGCTGAGTGTCTCGACCACAACAGCGCGTAAGGCGGGAGCAAAGGCGTTCAGCTGAACCACATCCGGCCATGCCGGGAAGTAAGGATCTCGGCCGTTGGCCAAGACATGACCGTCAATCTCAACGAAGGACTTTGGGTCCGTTCGCAGCTCGTCGGCCGTGCCGGCCAGGAACAGCTCCGGCTTGCTCGATGTCCACGGATGATCAGGAGCCACGTGGTTGGGGACGAAGTCCAAGATCAGGCCCATACCACGCGCCGCGAGCGCCTCCCTGGCGCTCGCGAGCGCGCTTCGTCCACCGAAATGATCATCGACAACATAGCCGCGGACACAGTAAGGAGATCCCACAACGTCGTCGGGTTGCCAATCGGGAAGAGCCGCGTCGAAGCTGACCCGCAGGTCGTCATTGGTCTGCGCGATCCCGATGCCCGCTGGGCTGCGCTGCCAAACTCCCATCAGCCATACCCCGTCGAATCCAAGATCGGCAATTTCATCCCAGTACCGGCAGGGAACCGCCCCAAGATCAATAGCCCTGCCTTCGGTCCTACTGATTGCTTCCAGCCAGGGCCAGGTGTTGATCTCGTAAAGATACGGTTGTAAGTTCTCAGAGAGTTTCGATCGCATGAGGCTGTGGCTTCTCGAACTAACTGCTAGCCAGCTGGACCGGCAGCGATTGGGGACTCCGCGGGAGTCCCCGACGCCTCGTCGTCGTAAAAGATCATCCGGCGCGTCCGGCGCGGCGGATCCAGCAACAGATCCGCGACCAGGGCCGTCCAACCGGTCTGATGCATGGCCCCCAGGCCGGCGCCGTTATCGCCGTGAAAGTACTCATAGAACAAGAGGTTGTCTTTCCAGGCCGGGTCGGTCTGCATAAGTTCGACGCCCCCGTAGACCGGCCGCCGGCCATCCGGGCCGGGAAGCCAGATGCTGACCAGCCGATCGGCAAGATCGCTGGCGATGTCACGCAACGCCAGCGGCTGGCCCGATCCGGTCGGATACTCGATTGTGAACTCCGGCCCAAAGAATTGGTCATACTGCAGCAGGGCTCGAACGACCAGATAGTTGATCGGGAACCAGACCGGTCCGCGCCAGTTTGAATTACCGCCATACATCGCGGTGCGAGATTCTGCAGGCTCATATTCGATGGTTACACCTGGCATGCCGGGCATCTGATAAGGCGTGGAGTGACGCTTCGATAGGGCACGTAAGCCGTGCGGCGACAAAAACGCATTCTCATCAAACAAGGTCGCGGAGATTCGCACGAGCTGGTCGGGAGAAACAATGGAGAACAGCGCGCGGCGACTATCGCCGGCGCCCCGAAACCGCCAATCCAAAACCTTCCGATTCTCAGCTTCCATCCGGCGGGCAAACCGCTTACGCAAGCGTTGCACGCGTTCGGTGTTCCGGGCTGGCACGCTCATGGCAGGCAAGGTCGGAATCACCCCGACAAGGGTCTGCACCTTCACCGGATTCCGGGTGCCGGAAGCATCGGTGAGCAGGTCATAGAAGAACGCATCGTTGGGGTCATAGCAGCCTGAGGCTTCCAGAGCGTCCATCACCAAGACCAGCTGCTCCAAGAACTTCACAACCATGTCGTCATAGACAGAATCCCGCTCGGCAAGCAGCACCGCCAGCGCGAGCATCGCGCCGGAGTAGTAGCCCATCCACGCAGTGCCGTCTGCTTGATCAAGTTTCACGCCCGGGGGCAGGTGGGAACGGTCGATGGGACTGATGTTGTCCAGCCCCAAGAAACCGCCGCCAAAAAGGTTGTTGCCCTCGGGATCTTGGCGGTTGAGCCACCAGGTGAAGTTGAGCAGGAGTTTCTGGAAGACGCGCTCGAGAAAGTCGAGATCGGTGGCTCCGTCAATGACGAACACCCGAAGCGCGGCCAAGGCGTGGATCGGCGGGTTGACATCGTCGAAGCTCCACTCGTACGCCGGAAGCGCGCCATTCGGATGCAGAAACCATTCCCGCAACAAGATCAGTAACTGATATTTGGCGAACGCCGGATCCAGGTGCGCCCAAGTAATAGCGTGGAATGCGAGATCCCAGGCGGCAAACCAGGGATACTCCCAAGGATCCGGCATGGCCAACACGTCGAAGGAATCAAGGTGCCGCCAACCCGAATTGCGGCCAAATCGATGTCCCGGCGGCGGCGGTGGCTGACCCGGATCCCCGTCGAGCCAGCGCGCCACCCGATAGGGGTATATCTGTTTGCTCCAGATCAGACCCGCGCAGGATTGCCGGAGCACCCGCATCTCTTCATCGCCCAGGTCATCGGGTGCCAGGGCAGCGTAGAACTCGTCGGCTTCGCGTTCCCGATCCGCCATGACGGTGTCGAAGTAGCTGCCGTGCCATGCGTCGTTCGTGGGCGATGTCGGTTGATCAGGTCGATGGAGTCTGAGGCGTATCTCGGCAGTACCCCCGGCGGGAACCGTGATCTGGTACCACCAACACGCCTTGGTGCCCTGCTCGTCCGGGTTCACCGTGGTCGCCCCAGTGATCACATGGTCATTGATGCCATCCTTCGGGTAATTGGTGATGGCAGTAGCCCCGAACAACCGGGGATTGTTGGTTTCGTTATCACAGAACAACGCCTGCGGGCGCCTGCCATCTGCGGCAGGGGCAGCGTCCAGTCGGTAGCCGGAAAGCCGCGGATGATCAACGGCGAGGCCGCCGCCATCGAGGAAAAGTCTTGGGACCGCCTCACCGGTGAACCGCCAGGTGTTGCGGAACCACAAAGTGGGCAGCACAGAAAGGGACGCCTCTTCGGCGGCTTGGTTTGTGATCGTGATCTTGGCAAGCACCTCGGTAGGTGAGGCTTTCGCGTACGCGACGTCCACCGCCCAGTACTGCCCATGATCAAAGACACCGGTGTCCATGAGCTCAAACTCGGGTTCGTCCCGGGAACGACGGCCGTTCTCATCGATCAGCCACTGATACGGAAACGGCACCTGCGGATAGTGATACCTCCAGCGCAGCCAGGCATGGCTAGGCACACCGTCCAGATACCACCAGTACTCCTTGACGTCCTCGCCATGGTTTCCTTGCGGTCCGGTAAGGCCGAACATCCGCTCTTTCAAGATCGGATCGACCCCGTTCCACAGGGCCAACGCAAGACATAGATCATGATGAATGTCAGACAACCCGGCCATACCGTCTTCATTCCATCGATACGCCCGGGATCGCGCATGATCATGAGGAAAAAAGCTCCAGGCATCACCGCTGTCGCTGTAGTCCTCCCGCACGGTGCCCCAAGCACGCTCGGAGAGATACGGGCCCCACTCGTACCAGAGGTTCGCTTCAGCGAGACCATCTTCCAACCGTCCAGTGGCCTGAGCGATCCGGGCATGCTCGGCGGTGCTATCTCGGGAAGGCGTGCTAGCAGTCATGACCTCTCCTAGGAATGGCACCAGCCCCGACGAAGGCACAATCCCTCAAGCGGCTGGAGCGGTCATCACCCAAGACGGGTGACCTTATTCAGACCACGGCCAATCCCCTAGAAATGGTAATGCAGACGATCGTCCCCGTCCGGGACAAGATTTCGCTCGTCGGCAGAAATCGGATGTAGAGGCGAACGGCCGTCGGATGCTCGGCAACCTCGGGTTCCGGGTAAGCAGGATTTCCCTGATCAACTTCGGTTCGGGTTCCAGCCTTCGAGCTTGTAGGGATCGTCTACGTCCGGAAACGACAGCACGCCCGCGAAGTCCTCTTCGATGAAGAACGCCATCAAGCCATCGGAGACGATCACGGCGGGCGGTCGGTCGGGATGCCTTGAGTCTCCCCCATCCAGACGCCGACCTCCGAGTGATCCAATGCCGTACGGCGTACGTCTTGTCAAGCGCTTACGTCCTGGATGAGCGCGGACGCAAAGTCTGCTCGCGCTGGACCAACGCTTGTACCCTCACCCCGTGGACAACGTGCAAAGGCCCGCGGAGTCCCCCAGATCCGTTGCGCGGCCTCAAAACCCCAAGGCCGCGGCGACCTCAGCTTCGGTGAGCACCGGCTCACACTGTTCCCAAGTAATAGGAATAGAGATGACAATGCGCAGTTCCTGGCCTGGTACCCCACGGTGTACCCGGTTATGGAAGTTTTCCAGCGCCGGGCTATTCGGTGCCTCCAGGGAGACGCCCTCAGCGATAAGAACATATCCCTCAGGCGACGGCGTGTACACGCAGTGCTTGTGCGGCGGGACGGCCGCAGCCGCCGGGGCGCTCGTCGCAAACAACAGACTCGCCGCAGCAGCAGCGGCCAGCAAACACCTTGCGATGATCTTCATTGGTTCCCCCAAGTAAGCCGAGTCGAAGACCCAGAGATACCCGATCCGAGTACCTGCTAAACCTGTACCTCGCCTCATCTCTTAGTCGAACTATATGGAGTTAGACACCTTCCCAACCCTCATCAGAGGCTTCGCAGCCATGGCCACCGGGTCATCCTCTATGTCTTCAGCGTCGAGCACGGCGACCTCCCAGCAGCCCCTGCAGTTGCCGGCTCAGCGCAGCAAGATCACGCGGATGCAGATCCCGCGCTCAAGCGCCCGACCAACCCGAGACCGCAACGCCACCAACAACTCCCGCCGAGCACCACGCTCGGCCGCGGTCAGCCGCTTCCCGGACTCGCCGGCGTGAGTTCGAATGTCATCTGGTCGACCAGGCGCTGCACCTGTTCGGTCGGCGGGTGGGACGGTCCTCGTGACTTATCCAGTTCGTCAGCTGTGCTCCACGGCCGCCCGTTGCACCGGCAGCGCGGCGACGTACCGCTGGATGAAGGCGTCGAAGCCGGCAACGTCAGCCCGGTCGGGCTCGGCTGTTTCCAGGTTGCTGCCAGCGAAGACCTGGGTGTTCAAGAAGTCGACCAGGCTCTGGCCGGACGTGCGGCCAGTGCGGAAGGCGGCTAGTACCGCGATTCCCCAGGCGCCACCCTCGGCAGCAACTTCGCCTACTGAAACAGGGGTGTCAATGGCGGCAGCCAAGAAGCCCTGCGCCACGCCCTTAGTCCTGAATAGGCCGCCGTGCGCGAACATTCGATCCAGTTGTACGCCCTCGTTCTTCTGCAGGACATCCATCCCGATTCGAAGGGTGGCAAGGGACGCATACAGGTGCACTCGCATGAAGGTGGCCAGGTTGAAGGGAGCGTCTGGGGTGCGCAGGAAGAGTGGGCGACCTTCATCGAGCTCAGTGATCGGCTCGCCGGAGAGATAGTTGTAGGCCATCAGCCCGCCGCCGTCGGGTGCACCGTTCAGCGCGGCAGTGAACAACGTCTCGAAGATCGTCGAGGAGTCCACCTGAGCGCCGAGTGCCGCGGCGAACTCCGCGAACAGGCCCACCCAGGAATTCAGCTCGCTGGCACCGTTGTTGCAGTGCACCATCGCCACCAGGTCACCAGCCGGAGTGGTGACCAGATCCAGCTCGCGGTGCACTTGGCTGAGCTCACGCTCGAGCACGACCATCGCGAAGATACTCGTACCGGCGCTCACGTTCCCGGTCCGCGGAGCAACTGAATTTGTCGCCACCATGCCTGTCCCGGCGTCGCCCTCGGGAGGGCACATCAAGACGCCAGGACGCAGCCGCGCGGTCGGGTCGAGTAGCTTCGCGCCGGATTCGGTGAGGGCGCCGGCCGGCTCGCCGGCGAGCCGGATCATGGGCAGCAGATCGCCCAATCGCAGTTCAACTCCAGCCTCGACGGCCAGCTGATCGAACTGAGCCAGCATTCGAGCGTCGTAGCCGCCTGCGGCGATGTCGATCGGAAACATACCGCTGGCATCGCCGATGCCCAGCACCTTCTCCCCCGTGAGCTGCCAATGGACGTAGCCGGCAAGTGTGGTCAAGTGCCCGATCCGACCGACATGGTCCTCGCCGTTCAATATCGCCTGATACAGGTGCGCGACGCTCCACCGATGGGGGATGTTGTGCCTGAACTCGGCGCTCAGCCGCTCGGCGGCCACGCCGGTGTTCGTGTTACGCCAGGTCCGAAATGGCGCCAGCAGCTCGCCGTCGGAGTCAAAGGCGAGATAGCCGTGCATCATGGCTGACACTCCGAGCGCGCCCACCGAGGTCAGCTCGACGTCATAGCGGTGCTGCACGTCGGTCGCCAGAGCGGCGTAGCACTGCTGCAGTCCGGTCCAGACCGCGTCCAGCGAATAGGTCCAGAGCCTGTCGACGAACTGGTTCTCCCAGTCGTGGCTACCGACGGCGATCGGCGCATGGTTGGGTGCGGTCAACACCGCCTTGATCCTGGTCGATCCCAGTTCGATTCCGAGGGCAGTGTTGCCGCTCATTATGGCCTCGCGCACGTCCGTTCTCTCGTCTCGCTCGTTATCCCGCGGCTTTTCAGAAGCCCTGGGCCAGGCGGTAGTACGCCTGGTTCCAGCGGATCTGGTCGGCGAAGTCCCGCCGATTGGTCGAGCCGTCGATGATCAACAGCTCGACCCCGAGCAGGTTGGCGAAGTTGACCAGCTCGTCAGTGTCGACCGCCGTCGACAGCACCGTGTGGTGGGGACCGCCCGCGGTTATCCACGACTCCGCCGAGGTGGCCAGGTCGGGCTTCGGCTCCCACACCGCGCGGGCCACTGGGAGCTTGGGCAGCGGCTCGTCCGGCGGGACGACGTCGACTTCATTGAGCACCAGGCGGAACCGGTCACCGAGGTCACAGATACCGAGAACCGTTGCGGGACCAGGGGCCGCGTCGAAGACCAACCGGACCGGGTCCTCGCGGTTGCCGATCCCAAGCGGGTGGATCTCGATTCGCGGGCGCTCGGCGGCGATTGTCGGACAGACCTCGAGCATGTGGGCGCCGAGAATTTTCGGCGTGCCTGGTCCGAGATGGTACGTGTAGTCCTCCATGAAGGAGGTGCCGCCTGGGCTGCCTGCACCGATCGCCTTGATCGTGTGCAGCAAGACGGAGGTCTTCCAATCCCCTTCCCCGCCGAACCCGTAGCCTTCCGCCATCAGCCGCTGCACAGCCAGACCCGGCAGCTGCCGCAGCCCGCCGAGATCCTCGAAGTTCGTGGTGAAGGCGCCGAAGCCACCCTCAGTGAGAAACGACCGCAGCCCGGCCTCAATCTTGGCGCCATAGCGAAGCGACTCATGCCGATCGGCACCCGCTCGCAGCTCGGGCTCGATGTCAAAGGCGTCGGCGTACTCCTCGAGCAGGCCGTCCACCTCACCGTCGGAAACGGCGTCTACCCGCTCGACGAGGTCGTTGACGCCCCACGTGTTCACCGAGACTCCGAAGCGCAGCTCGGCCTCGACCTTGTCACCCTCGGTAACCGCGACGTTGCGCATGTTGTCACCGAATCGCGCCAGCTTCAGGTTGCGGACGGCGGCCACGCCGCGGGCGGCCCGCTGCCAGCTCGCGATCCGGGCCTGGGTGGTCGGGTCGGAGACGTGGCCGGCGACCGTGGTGCGCGGTACGCCGAGTCGGGTCTGGATGTAGCCGAACTCACGGTCCCCGTGGGCGGCCTGGTTGAGGTTCATGAAGTCCATGTCGATATCTGCCCAGGGCAGGGACACGTCCGCCTGCGTGTGCAGGTGCAGGAATGGAGTCTTCAGCGCGTCAAGGCCGGTGATCCACATCTTGGCCGGCGAAAACGTGTGCATCCAGGCGATCAGGCCCATGCAGTCCGAATCGGCATTGGCAGCCATGATCATCTTGTGGATGGCACTGGAGTCGGTGAGCACCGGCTGCCACCTCACCGGCACCGGGAGTGTCCCGGCGTCGGTGAGCTGGTCGACAATGGCACGTGACTGTTGCTCGACCTGGGCGAGCGTTTCCGGACCGTAGAGGCCCTGACTCCCGGTGAGAAACCAGCAGGTGGCGTTGGAGGTCATGATCATCTGCTCCTAAGTCTGGCCATAGACGTTCTGATAGCGGGCGTACAACGAGTCGATATCGGACTGCGCGATCGCGAAGGGTTCACCCAGCTGGCGGGAAATGTGCACGGTCCGTGCCACCTCCTCGCACAGCACCGCAGCTTTGACCGCAGCCTCGGCGGTAGGTCCGATGGTGAACGGCCCATGGTTACGCATCAACACAGCGGGCGAGCGATGACCACGCAGCGTCTCGACGATCCCCCGACCAATCGAGTCATCACCAATCAAGGCGAACGGACCGACCGGAATCTCGCCCCCGAACTCATCGCCCATCATCGTCAGCACGCACGGAATGGCCTCGCCGCGGGCGGCCCAGGCTGTCGCGTACGTCGAGTGGGTGTGCACCACCCCGCCGACTTGCGGCATGTGCTTGTAGACGTAGGCGTGCGCAGCGGTGTCGGACGACGGTAACCGGTCACCGTCGACGAGGTGACCGTCAAGATCGGTGACCACCATCGCCTCCGGCTCGAGCTCGTCGTAGCCGACGCCGGACGGCTTGATGACCAGCAGGTCATGGCCGGGTACCCGTGCGGACACGTTGCCGGCGGTCCACACCACGAGTCGGTAGCGAGGCAGCTCGGCATGCAGCCGGGCAACCTCCGCCCGAATGGTCTTGATCACGTCGGCGATGTCGGCGCTGATGGTCATAGTCGTTCTCCTGCGTGAAGGCGTCTCGGCGTGCAGCGTCTGCGACTATCGCCGCACCCATGACCGGCGACAGTGGATGACTTTCCTTCCTTTGCTCACTCGGCACGTAACCAGACACGCATCGGGCCCTCTCCACGGTTGCCCCAGGTGTAATAGGGCACCGCCGTCAGCGTGGTGCTGCCCGCCGAGGACTCCGATGTGGACGAGATCGCCGCGTACGGCCACCACGAGTCCTGGCTGCGGCTTCGGCGTGTGGCCCGAAGTGTGAGCGCCGCTACTGGGCCGAGCTGGGCGACGGGACCGGCCAGCTCGGGTGCGCTGTGTGGGTCGATCACGAGATCGTCGAGTCGCTGGCCCGGATGATCAACGGCCTCGATGCAGTAGACCAGGGGGCCGCGTTCCACGGCGACCAAGCCGCGGTCGGCGTCGACGCGCGGGTCCGCGCGGGTAAATCGTGGCTCCAGGAGGAGCTCCAGGACCACTTCGTCACCGGGCTTCCAGTCCCGCTCGCTGTGCAGCCAGCCGTCGGCGACGGCGGCCGACAGCTGCTCGTCGTTCACTCGCACGCTGGCATCGTCGGCCCAGTGCGGCACCCGTAGTGCCAAGCTCCAACGCCCGCCCGGTACAAAGACCACCACGACCCGCACCCGCCCGTTCCATGGGTAGTCCGTCTCCACCTCCAGGGTCGTCTCACCTTC
>DASQUD010000056.1:0-2293 GCA_035641455.1 Propionibacteriaceae bacterium
ACCGGCCGCGCTGCAGTTGCGGCTGCTCCAGACGATCGTCGAAGTCGCCGCGGAGAAGAACTCGACCGTGGTGCTCCCCTTCCCGGTGGAGCTGCTGCGCTTCCTCGACCAAGCTGCGGTGGGACTCGCCGAGCGTTCCTCCGCCTCCGAGCCCAGCGACGTGAACCGCGCCGACGAATCAGCGCCAGCCGCCACTGCCCCAACGGAGGCTGCGATCACAAACGGGTCCCAGTTGCCCCCAGAAGCGAATGCCGAACCGCTTCGGGCAGCGCCGACGGCGCCCGCCTGACAACCGCGCCACCGCGGGCTCGATGTCAGCGACGGCTCTACACCCGCAACTTCAGAGCATCGACTTCCGGCGGGACGTATCGGTGCTAGAGGTCCCTGTGTACCTGGTTCAAGGCGCATACGAGATGGGTCCGTGCGCCCAGCTAGTGCCCGAATGGTTCGATGCGTTGAGTATTGGTCCACTGCCGCACCGTAGATGACCAACCGGCCCGCATCCCAGCGGATGGGGGCCGGTCGTTTGCCGAGACGGGGCCTCTCTGGCTTCGGTTCATTGGCGGATCACGGGGCTACGTTCCCGCCCGACGAACTCCAATGTGGGTCTCACCAGCGGTGTGCGACATCGATGACGATCCGGCTGCCCGATTCGGGGCCGTCGAGCGTGAACACGCGGAACGGCAGCCGAGCCCGGACACCGAGGCCCAGCGTGGTGATGCCTTCGTAGGTGCCGTCGAAGACGACCTGGCGGAAGGTGCGCCAGCCGGCGACGTTCACGACCTCGTTCCGGTTCGCAGGACGGAAGGTCGGGTTGTAGTTGGCGTCGTGCGCCGGAGCCTGCAGGGTGATCTGTAGCCGGGCTCCACCACGCACCGGAACGATCTCTCCTAAGCCGTCGGATCGCACAGCGGACACGTACTCGACCCGGTAGCCGTCTGCTTTCCCGCGAAGGTCCAGTACGAGGCGGTCGAAGCACGGATGCCGGCCGCCCCGGACATTGACAAGCGGAGCTTGGCTCATCTCGCCGTGAGTCTCTGGCAGCGACCCCCAGTGGATTCCACAGTATGGGCCTGCGGTGGCCGCGGCGGGTGAGACCATCCCAACCGTCGCCGCGACCAGTACGGCCGCCAGCAGTGCGAACACCTTGCGCATCTCGTCCTCCATCCCCCGTGCCGATCTGGCAGCACAGAGACGCCGGGCGTGCCCGAGCGGTTTACCGGAGCGCGCGCTCCCCGGCATCTCCTCGCCTGAGGAGGTTCAGCTCGCCCGCCGTCTGGGCAGTCGGCACTTTCGGCTGCGACGGTTCTTGCCACCTGCGGTGGTGCGGTGGACCGAGGCACCGACATCGAATCCCGTGCACAATCGCGCACGCAGACGACGACCCCATCCACGACCACGGCCGGGCCGACCGACACTGCGCCGGCTGAGCCGTCGGTCGCCCCTGACCGCCGACGACCCACCAGACAGCAGGCCGGCCGGGTTGCAGTTTGTCTGCCCCGACGGCGGGATGGACGCGGCCGTTGCGTTGCAACGAGCCGCAGATGAGGGACACCAACCCTGGTGGCTCTCCGCACCGGACGTGGCAGCCGCCTGCACCTTCGGCATTTCCCGAGGCGGCGGTCGAACCCGCCGGGACCAACCGCTACCGGGTCAGCCACACCGGCAGCGGTCAGAGTGCCATCGTCGACCTGACCCAACCCCTGGGTCCCAACGGCATCTGGGTGGTCACCAGCGTGACACCGCTGGCAACGACGGCTGCAGGCTAGTCGCCCGCTCGGTAGAGACACGCATACCACGCCCCACCCGTACCTGCTCTAACACGTCGGCTGCCTTAGACGCATCGGCCCGGATCGCGGCGAGTACGCCGACGTAGACCTGCCGCGTTAGCCGTGCGGCCACGATCCGAATTCGGTGCACTGTGCCCTCGTCAGGGCGCATGCTCTTGCCTGTCCTTGTCCATGGCTAGGTGCTGGTCGTCAGCTCACCGAGCATGCGGCGCTTCAGCGAAGGTGACGGCGAGCGCCGTATCGCCCGGATGTCCGCGCTAGGCCGGTCCCCTTAGCAAGCGCCACGTGTCGACCAAGGAGGAGAGATGATTGCCCGAATCTGGACAGGGTCCGTCCGCCGAGCAGACGGAGATGCATACGCGGAATACATGCGCGGAACCGGCGTCGTGGACTACGCCAAGACGCCGGGTAACGGCGGAGTCTGGATGCTGCGCCGCGATGTCGATGACCGCACGGAGTTTTTGATGTTCACGCTTTGGGACTCGCTCGACGCGATCATGGCC
>DASQUD010000057.1:0-5071 GCA_035641455.1 Propionibacteriaceae bacterium
CGCTACAACCAGCTTCTCCAGACTGACCGTCTCACGCTGAGCGCGGCCTTCAAGCGAGCGGGTTGGCGTACTGTCGCTGCCGCCCCCGCGAACACCGAGGACTGGCCGGAGGGCGCCTCGTTCTACCGCTACGACACGATCTACGACAAGCGAAACGTCGGCTACTCGGGCCCGAGCTTCGGATACGCTTCGATGCCCGACCAGTACACGCTCGCCGCGTTTCAGCGCAACGAGCTGGCGCAGCCGCACCGCTCACCGGTGATGGCGGAGATCGACCTCGTCTCCTCACACGGTCCGTGGGCGCCGCTGCCGCGGATGGTCGACTGGGATGCTGTGGGAGACGGCTCCGTCTTCGCCGACATGCCCGCACAGGGACAGTCGCCCGACGAGCTGCTGGGTGACCCCGACAAGACCAAGACCGCCTACGGCCAGTCGATCCAGTACTCGATGAGCACCCTCATCTCTTTTGTGGAAACCTTCTCCGACGACAACCTCGTGGTCGTTGCGGTCGGCGACCACCAGCCGGCTGCGGTGGTCAGTGGGCCTGGTGCGAGTCACGACGTACCGATCACGATCATTGCGCGCGATCCTGATGTTTTGAAGAAGATCGCGTCGTGGGGATGGCAACCCGGGATGCTGCCGAGTCCGGACGCTCCCGTCTGGCCAATGGACGCGTTCCGGGACCGCTTCCTGACTGCGTACGGATCGCAGGACACGATGCCACTGGCCTCCGCCTCCCCGTCACCACGTTGAGCGGCGCACGCCGAATATGGTCGGCTGGATGGATCACACCTTGCCCATCGACACCGACCGGGGGCCGTGATGGCTGAGCTCGCCACACGCGGATGGTCATCCGCGCGTCAAGAGCTGCAGACCGCCGATGTCGTGCTCCTCCGACACGGTGACACCAGGCTGTCGCCGGAGCGCCGATTCTCCGGTGTCGGAAGAGCGGATCCGCCTTTGTCAGCGGCCGGCCGGGATCAGGCGCGGCGGGCCGCCGACTCGGCTCTGCTGCGTGGGCAGGCCTTCACAGAGGTTTTGACTTCACCGATGACCCGCTGTCAGGAAACAGCTCAGATCGTCGCCGCTGCGCTGGGGGTCTCCATCGTCGTCGACCACGACCTGCGGGAAATGGACTTCGGCGTGTGGGAAGAAATGACCTTCGACGAGGTGCAGGACCGCTACCCCGACGATCTTCAGCGATGGAGACACTCGGCGTGGGCCCCGCCCACGGGAAGCTCGGAGACCTTCGCAGCAGTGGTCGACCGGATGGGAACGGCGGCCCAGCGCTTCGCGTCCGGTTACGCCGGCGCATCGGTTGTTGCGGTGACGCACATAACGCCGATGAAGGCTTTGGTCGCGCATGCGCTCGGGGCGCCACCAGCGGCGCTGTTCCACATGGAGCTCTCGTCCGCATGCTTCTCACGGATCAGCTACACCGGAGGGGAAGCCTCCGTACGGCTGTTGAACGACACCTCACACCTGCTCTAAACGCGCGCCGACGCGGCGGTTGAGGGTGACCGCTGCCCAGACGGAGAAGGCAAGGGCGGCGAGGAGGTAGGCGTTGCCGACCAGGTGCTCGGGCAGACTCCACCCGTATTCGCGGCCCGAACTGTAGGGCGGCCACACAATCGGGCGGGCCACGAACACTGCGGTCCACGCCACGCCCGCCCACCGGTTGCGCTCCCACAGCGCCAGCGCGACAGGCACTGCCCACACCCAGTGGTGCGACCACGAGATCGGCGAGGCGAGCAGCATGGCCATCGCTCCCAGGCAGGTGCCGAGCACCCGGTCGCCGCGGCGCCACCAGCCGGCGCCCACGACCAGGACCGCGAGTGAAAGTGGCCCGGCGACGGCGAGCCACGCCCACGTCGGCGGCGGGCCGTCAAGCAGCCGGGTGAGCGCGCCGTACACGGACTGGTTGTGGGCCAACGCCGGGGGACCGATCCGGCGCGCATCGACAAGGTTGTCGGCCCAGTACGTCGCCGCGGAGCCAGGCGTCACCACAAACCCGACCGCGACGGCGCCCGCGAACGCCAGGGCCGCCCGGCCCGCTGCCGCACGACGTCCGACGAGGACCAGCAGCACGACGAACACCAGGGGGGTCAGCTTCAGACCCGCCGCGATGCCTACTAGCACGCCGGACCAGCGCCGTTCCGGCCGGAACAGGTCGACCATCACGGCCAGCATCAGGAACAGGTTCGTCTGTCCAAACGTGAGGTTCTGCCACACCGGCTCCAGGGCGAGCGCGCCCCCAGTGACGAGCGCGACCAGCCACCCCGGCGCGGGCCGGTCGAGCTCGCGCCTTACCAGCACGACGACCGCCGCAAGCGCGGCCACCGAGGCCCCGGTCCACAGTGCGGCCGCGAGCCAGGTCGGCAGCAGCGCCAGCGGCACCATCACCACCGCGGCGAATGGCGGGTAGGTGAAGTGCAGCCCGGTCACCGGGTCGACAGACAGGTAGACCGGCAGGCTGTCGATCACCGCCCGGCCGCCGTACACGTAAACCGAGAGGTCCTTGAAGCCGCCGCGCAGTGCACCGGCAACGGCCGCGCCAACGACCAGGACCAGGACCGGTGCTGGTCCCTCCAGCAGATGGGAGCGCCTCATCGGAGCACGAGCCAGACGGATCACGGCAGTGCTTTCACCCCACCATCCCACCAGGTTGGTTGATCAAGTTTGTCGATGGCGGTCAAGATCGTGGTTAATCGTCCACCGACATCGGTGGACGATTAACCACGATGTGTTCCCGACGAGCTAGGCCCGGCCCAGGGCGACGGCGAGATAGTCGACAGACATGTGGACCACGGCGTCGATGTCGTCGTGCCCCTCGAAGATGTGGTCAGCACCCTTGACGGGGACCAGCCGAACGGGCACACCCGCCCGGCTCAGCGCAGCTTCCAGCAACTCGCTCTGGCGGTAGGGCACCACCGCATCAGCTGCGCCGTGGATGAGCAGGAACGGCGGCGCCTCCGGGGTCACATAGCTGACCGGGCTGGCGGCCGCTCGCGCGGCTTCGTCCTGGCCGCCGACGAGTTGGTCCTCGGGCGGCACGAGCAGTTCGGGTGGCAGGTCCGCGCCGGCTGCTCGACATGCGCTGTGCTGCGACTGGGCCGTGATGTCGGCGACGCCGTACCAGTCGACGGCAGCGTCGACCGCGCTGGATGGTCCCACGACGCCCACGCTTCCCTCGAGATCCGGCCGCTGCCCGGTCAGGGCTACCAGGGCAGCGAGGTGCCCGCCTGCCGATTCACCCCAAACCCCAACCCGGCGCGGGTCGATCCCGAGGACATCGGCATACGCTCGCAGATACCGGATCGCGGCTTTCGCGTCGTGCAGCTGAGCCGGAAACTGCGCCTCCAAGGCATGGCGATAGTCGATGGTGGCGACGGCCAGACCGGCGGCGATCAGCTCGTCAAAGAGCTGATTCGGCCGAAGCGTCTCCGGGAGGTAGCGTCGATCACCGAACATCCAAGCGCCGCCGTGAATCCACACCACCAGGTGAGGTGGGCTGGTCGACGCGGGCACCCAGACGTCGAGCAGCAGCGGCCGGTAGCCCGAGACGGCGGCATACGTCACACCCTCGTAGCGCTTGCTCCCATCGGCCTGCACTCGCGGCTCAGGCGGGGGGAAGAAGCGTGTGGGCCCCGCCCACTCGGTGGTCTCAGCTGGACTGGTGGTCATCTGGCAGACGACTCCTTATTTACAGGGCCACGGGCTTCCCGGTCCGGGCTGACTCGTACGCGCCGGTGATCACGGCGATCGAATCGCGGTTGGTCTCCAGATCGACCCGGAGAGGCTCCTCGCCGGCCAACGCAGCCAGGAAGTTCTCGTATTGGCGGCGGTGGGGGACTGTGGACAGGCCGCCGGGGTCGCTGCCGGCGGTGGGGCCGGACTGCTCGGTCCCGCGGTAGGCGTCGACCTGGTTCAGCGAATCCGTTTTCGACCCCATCAGCTTCTCTTCGGCCTCACTGTCCTTGGGCGTCGCATGGATGAATGTGAGGAGGTCGTCGTCGATCACGATCGAGCCTTGATCGCCGTGGACCTGCAGCCGAGCGCTGAGTCCCGGGTAAGCGGCAGTCGTGGCATGCAGCACGCCAAGGGCACCGTTCTCGAACCGCACCACCGCCACGGCCGCGTCCTCGACCTCGATCCGTTCGTGGGCGAGCGTCCCGGTGTAGGCGAACACCTCCACCGGTCGGCCCATCGTCGCCATCAGCAGGTCGACAGTGTGCACACCCTGGTTCATCAAGGCGCCGCCACCGTCCAGCTCCCAGGTGCCGCGCCAGTCGCCTGAGTCGTAATAGCTCTGGCCGCGCCACCAGTCGATCGAGGCAATGCCTGTCGTGAGTCGTCCGAGCTCACCCCGCGCAATGGCGCCGAGCGCAATCTCGGTTGACTCGTCGAACCGGTGCTGGGAGATCACCGCCACCAGCGTGCCGGCCTTGCGCTGCGCCTCGATGATCTGATCGGTCTTCGCTACGGTCGTCTCGGCGGGCTTCTCGATGATCACGTGTTTGCCGGCTTCGAGGGCTTCGATCGCCACCTCACCGTGTCGTCCGGTCGGTGTGCAGGCCACGACGATGTCGATGTCGACCGCGGCTAGAGCGTCGGTGAGCGATGTAAAGGCCTTGCCGCCTCCCTCGGCAGCCAACTTCTCCGCCCTCTCGGATACGACGTCGACCACAGCGACCAGCTCCACCCGATCGGCCAGCTCGCTGATGACGCGGCCATGGTGCCTGCCGATCACCCCCACGCCTACGAGGGCGATGCGGGCGCGCTTTGTGGCCTGACTGGTGGGCGTGCTCATGCGTACGCAATCCCTTCGCTGGTGAGCAAATCGGTGAACGCCTTCCAGGCCTGGGTGAAGAGTTCTGGACCGGAGTACGCGCCCGCCGAACTCGTGTCCCCCAGGTGGGGTTCCAGGGAAAAGAAGCCGTCGAAACCGTCGGCGCGCAGGGCGCGAACCGTTTCGACCACCTCACCGTCGCCGGCACCAGCAACCACAACGCTGCGGTCCGCTAGTAGCGCGTCCTTGACCTGGATGTAGCTGACATGGGGGCGCAACATG
>DASQUD010000058.1:0-9711 GCA_035641455.1 Propionibacteriaceae bacterium
TGCCAGCGTTGGAGTCAGCCTGATCGACCTCGTGATAGCTGGTGACAGTCTCGTGAAGGCAACCGTGCTTGATCCCGGCGAATTGGTTGAAGCTGCAAAGGTTTGGCTGGGCCGCAACGCAAAGAGGGCACGTCAGGCGGCCGCTCTCGTACGCGCTGGCGTTGACTCGCCGATGGAAACTCGCCTGAGACTGCTTATCGTCTTCGCTGGTCTTCCCGAGCCCGAAGTCAATGTGGTTCTGCGAGACAGCGCCGGCAACTGGCAATGGCGGCTCGACCTCTGCTATCAGTCATTGAAGGTGATCGTCGAGTACGACGGGCGGCAGCATGCCTTCGACGACTCGCAATGGGCACATGATCTTGATCGCCGCGAGGTGCTCGAGCGACTGGGCTGGCGGCTGATCGTGATTCAGTCCAACGGGATATATGAACGCCCACTTCGGACACTTCACCGAATTCGGGCTGCCTTGGAGGAGCGCGGGGCGCGAGGACTGCCCAAGAAGTTCGATCAGGAGTGGACACGCCATTTCGAAGGTCGTGGCTAGCCCGGGGCCCCCGACGAATCTGTGGCTTTGTGCGGAAAGATGAGGCGAGATCCCGTACGAGGGCCGAGCATCTGTGGCCTTGTGCGGAAAGACGAGGCCGTATTGGGCAGGAAAGCCGCGCATTTGTGGCTTTGTGCGGAAACACGGGGCCAGATCGCGCACGAGCGCCGCGCATTTGTGGCTTTGTGCGGAAAGACGAGGCGAGATCGTAAGAACGGCCGCGCACGCGCCCCAAACGGCGGCAGGTCTAACCTAAGCCCACGGTAAGGATGATTTTGCCGATGTTGTCGCCTGACTCCAGTTGAGCGTGCGCCGAGGCTGCCTCTGCTAGCGGGTAGGTCGTCTGTGGAGGCGGCTTGATCAACCCGCTCTCGATCAACGGCCAGACATGCTCGGCCACCGCACGGCAGATATCGGCCTTCTCAGCGATAGGACGGGCGCGAAGGGATGATGCGCTGATTGAGGCGCGACGGGCGAACAATGCCGCGAGATCCAGGGTGCCCTTGCTGCCGCCCTGCATGCCGATCACCGCGAGTCGCCCGCCGGTGGCCAGCAGCCGTACGTGATCCTCGAGGTACTTGGCGCCCATGTTGTCCAAGATCACGTCGACTCCTCGACCGTTGGTGATGTCCTTCACCGCCCTCGGCCAGTCTTCGCGGTACGACAGTGCATGATCAGCGCCGATCGACCGGCAGAAGTCGATCTTGTCCTGTCGACCGGCGGTCGTGATCACTGTGGCGCCGATCGCCTTGGCGTACTGGATGGCGTACGCGCCGATGCCACCCGATCCGCCGTGCACCAGGAAGACCTCGCCAGCTCGGAGCCCAACGCGATTGAGGTTGGTGTAGACAGTGGCCGCAGCCTCGATCACACCGCTGGCCGTCACCAAATCCACGCCAGCCGGTGGCACAAGTACCTGATCAGCGGGAACGGCTACGAACTCGGCATAGCCGCCTCCGGCCAGCAGGGCCACGCACGCGTCATCGACTTTCCAGCCCGTAACGCCGTCCCCGAGAGCGGCCACCTCGCCGGAAACCTCCAAACCTAGAATCGGGCTGGCGCCCCGCGGCGGCGGATAGTGGCCCTGCCGCTGCAAGAGATCCGCCCGGTTGACGCCGGCGGCAACGACCCTGATCAAGATCTGTCGGGCTCCCGCAACCGGAGCGTCGACCTCGCGAATCTGCAGGACCTCCGGACCACCGGGCTCCGCCGCAATGATCGCTCGCATCGGTTCAGCGTGCCACAGGGTCAGCAAGCTCCACGGTAGGATCGCCCCTGCTCGTGGCTGAGCTGTGGATGGAGTCGGTGCGGCACCACGCCCCTGTGGAATCCATCCAGACCCAACCGGGGCGAGGTCGCATAGTGGACTAGTGCAGGCGCCTTGAAAGCGCCCGAGCGGGAGACCGTTCCGTGGGTTCGAATCCCACCCTCGCCGCTGTGTGATGTCTCGGGACATGGGAAACTTCTGAACCCACGATTCGGTGTTCGGGCTGTTGATCATTTTGGTGGTCGGGTTGGTCCGGGTGATTTTCCGGTGGGTTGGTAGTCCCGGTTGGGGTCGATGAGGAGTTCGCGGTAGAGCTCGCCGGTGGCGGCGTCGACGATGCGGACGTGCAGGTCGTGGACGAGCAGGATGACGTGGGTTCGGGCGTGGGTTCGGCCGATGCCGATGTGGTGGAGCCTCCCGTTGACGCGGAGGGTGACGGCGCCGGTGTCGTCGACGCGGTCTTGTCGGACGCGGGTGTGGTTGTCGCCGGTTCGGTCGGCGGTGGGGGTTGCTTTCGGTCGGGTCTGGTAGGCGGTGGCCGGGGTCGCCTGACGGGCGAGGGATCGGTGCGGGCGGCGCTGGTTGTACTCGGCGACGAAGTTGTCCAGGAGTGCCTGCAGGTCAGCAATGGTGACCGGTTGGCTGGGCTGGGCGCGGAGCCATTTCTTCATGGTCTGCTGAAATCTTTCGATCTTGCCGCAGGTGGTGGGGTGGTTAGGGCGGGAGTTCTTCTGAGTGATGTTGAGCTGGCGCAGTTCGTGCTCAAGGGCGGTGCGGCCGCCGCGGCCGCCGGCAAAGCGAGTGGTGTAAACCATGCCGTTGTCGGTCAAGGTTGACGCCGGAATGCCGTGTTGGCTGGTCGCGAGACGGAACGATGCCAGCACGATCGGGCCGCTGATCCGGGGGTGCGCCGTGACGTGCAGCGCGTAGCGGGAATGGTCGTCGAGCCAGCTGATGATCTCCACGTCCGCTGCCGGGCTGCCGTCCGGCCGGATCAGCCGGTAGTGGGTGAAGTCGGACTGCCAACATTCGTTCGGCAGCTCGGCTTCGAAGCGGACATAGGACGATTTCGGACGTTTCGCCGGCTGCGGAATTACCAGACCCTTGCTGACCAGGATCCGGTGGATGGTCGCCCGGGACACGCTGAGCTGGTGGCGATGGCGCAGATGCCAGGCGATGGTCGCCGCGCCGCCGTCCAACCCGGCTTCGGTCAGCTCCCGTCGAACCTGAACGACCAAATCGAGCACCGGCGCTGGAGTGGCATTCGGGCTCGTCGTTGGCCGCCGCGACCGCGGCTGGAACGCGGCCTCTCCCTCAATCCGATGACGGGCGAGCAGCTTGCTCACCCAGCCCTTTGAGACGCCATAGCTGCGGGCCACTTCTGCTTGAGTCCGACCCTCAACAACCACCGCAGTAATGACCAGCCGCGCCTTCGACACAGCTGAACATCAAGCCCCACAGGTTTCCGATGTCCTGAGACACCCGTTTCCTATGTCCTGAGCCAGGACACCACCCTCGCCGCTGTGTGACCACCCTCGCCGCTGCCGGTATGGTGCACCGATGAGTGACGTCGCTCTCGGCGACGCAGCCAGCTCACGCTATGAGCTGAGGCCGCGTCCCGCGGTGCCCTCACTGGCCATGGCGGCAGTGGGGACGCTGGCCGGGTGCGGGGCGCTGATCATCTGGGGCGGCGGCACTGGAGGCACCGCCTTCCTCGTGCTCGGCATCGGATTTCTGCTCTTCGGCTTGAGCCTGGCCGCAAGCGTCCTGCTGTTCATGGCGCGACTCCGGGCGCAGGTCGATCTCGACCCTGAGAAGATCACGATCCGCCGCGGATCTCACGCACGCTCTTTGAGGTGGGCCGAGATCCACCGAGTGTCGCTGGACGGGCCTCGGCTCACACTTCAAGCCAAGGCGCCGCAGCAGGACGCAGTCGTGATCAACCCGCGATCGCCAGCGGATCCAGTATTCATGTCGCTCGTCGCGGCCATCTCCCAGCGACTCGATATCAGTCGCGGCTACGGCATCGGATAACACTGCCCGCTCCGCTGGACTCAGTCATGGGCTCGTTGTCAGCAGCCGCGAGTCAGCGGGGTGCTTGGGCTTCGGCTGCCTTCTTGGCGTTGTACGCGCAGGTCCGGTTGACGTCTTCACTCACCGTCTTCGACTTGCTGGCCGTCGACTTGCTGGCACTGGGCGATGGCGACGGCGACGGCGATGGCGACGACCCGGTCTCGCCGAGGGCAGTCCTAACCCGGCGCCGCATCAGGTCATAATCAGGATTCGGGCTGAGGAATCCGTCGTCGCCGTGCTTGAAGACGATGCTGCGGACATTGCCGTTCTTCACCCGCCAGCTGAGGTCGACCATGATCGGCAAAACCTCTCGCGGGATGTCGGTCCGGACGATGTCCTTGCCAGCCTTGGCGATGTCTTCGTAACGGGTCAGCATCGTGGTCGGGTTTGCCTGCTTGATGATGGCGTTGATCACGCAACGCTGGCGGTCCATCCGGGCGTAGTCGTCGGAGCCGTACCGCCCGCGCGCGTACCAGAGCGCATTGCGGCCATTCAGATGCTGGTTTGGCCCCGGCTTCAGATACTCCTTCGGTGGGATCCCGCGGTCGGTGTCGCCGCCGATAGGGACGTAGGTGTTGATGTTGACGGTGATACCGCCTAAGGCGTTGATCAACTTCGTGAAGCCCTGAAGATTGATCAGAACGTAGTAGTCGACGGGCAGTCCCAGTGCTTCGCCGACGGACAGCTTGAGTGCATCTGCGCCGAGATTGTCGGTCGGCCCCAGAACATCCTTGGGCACATTGGCCGGCACGTTGTCGTACATCGAATTGAGGAAGTACTCGGCGTTGTTGCCGTCGCCGCCAGTGAATCCCTTCGGGTAGTACGTGTGCAGTCGAGACGCAGCGGGGAACGGCATCCGCGCCGTGTTTCGCGGCAGGCTGAACAGCGTCGTGTTGCCGGTTTTGGTGTCGATACTGGCCAAGATCACGGTGTCGGTACGGGTGCCGGTACGGTTCGGCCCAGCGTCCCCACCAAGCATCAGGATGTTGAGCCGCGGCTTGTTGGCCCAGGGATCCTGTGGCTGGCCGGCCTGGCTCGGTCCGGCGGGCGTCAGGGTGGGACGAGTGGCACTCTTCGTGTCCTCCTCGCTGCCGAACACCTTGGCGACGAGATTGGCCTGGTCGTAGCTGTAGCGAGATGCCACCGCCATCGGCGCCGTCACGGCAAACGCCAGGGCGCCCACCAGAATGCCCCCGGTGATGCGCTGGGTCTGGGTGGGCCGGGTCCGCAGGCTCAGATGACTGATGACCACCACACCGACCCAAGCCAGCGCGAGCAAGATCAGACCGACGGTCAACGCTCTCAGCACCGCTGGCCGTACCGCGAGCGACACCAAGCCCTGCAGGTCAAGCGTGGCCCAGACCGCGAGAGTAGCGAGAACGGCAAGAAACAGACCGAGAATGATCCAGCCCGCGATGCGGCGTTTGGCTGCGATAAGGCCCAGACCAGGCAGAGCGGTCCCCGCAATGGTGTAGACCACCGTGCGGCGGAAGTCACCTGCCGGGGGAGTCGGTCGGTCGCGGCCGGGAGGCGTCGAGGCGGGCCGGCCAGGATTCCGGGGCCAATGAGAGGTGCTCGGACGAGACCACGCGGGGTCACTCGGCTGAGAGCTGTGCATCTCCCAGCTCCACCCATTGGAACGGTCCGACACCCTGTCTCCCCACTGGCGCAATCACCGGACCGGATCAACCCTACGTTGCTCCGAGATCCGCCAGCCCCATTCGAGTCCGCCACGTCGGCGGCGGTTCCCCAACGGCGTCTTCACCCTAGGGTCCATGCAGGAATCGACTGGATCGCCCCACTTCAGCCCGCCTGGCCATCATGGCTGACCCGACTCGCGTAGGCCCTATCGGCTGGTGCCGACGAGGCGTTCGGTGCCCTCGTCCCATCGCCACGCCACGTGGCGTCCAGTGAGGTGCACGCCTCCGATCCACCTGTCGATGCCATTGATCGCAACGTGGTCGACCTGGCCGTCCAGGACGCTGCGGCCCATTATTGTGAGCCCCAGCCGGGTGGTGCGCTCAACGCGGGGACGGCGGGGTAGATCCGCCTCACCGAGCCAGAGCAGGGGACTCTGCGCGTGGGCCAAGGCTGCCATTCGTCTGAAGCACCACAGGTCGCCGAGGAACGGGCGTGACTCGCGCCGGCTACTCGCGAGGAACGCTTCCTCGGCAGTGCTTGCTCCCTCCGCGACCGCAGCGAGGAGCCGGCGCTCGGTCAGCGAGAGTCCGTCGCGGGTCGAGGGATACTCCCGGCTCAACCGGTCGAACGCCTCCGGCAGAAAGCGCAGCTCTCGGGAGAGACTGGCGGCAATGGAGCCGAGCCCGTCGGGAACGCGCGAACGCAAGGCGGCCCACGCCTTCGTCGCCAGTGCTAGCGCCTCGCCCGACAGCCGGGTCGCCGCGGAGCCAGGCAGCGTCCGAAGCTGGTCAGCGTCAAGCTCACCCAGGCCCCCGAAGTGCGCAATGCCGGGATACTCACCGATGCAGATCAGTGTGATGCGCTCCGCCGGCACGGCGAGCTCGGTTAGCCTGGCCAAGATTTCAGCGACCTGGAGCTGGTCGTAGAGGTCAGCTTCGAACCACAGCACGTAGCGCCCCGAACGGTTAGCCTCCAGCGTCTGATCGCGCATGGTCAGCAACTCCAGGGCGTCAGCGTGCTCCGATGCGGCGGCGTCCTCATCGACGCGCGGATCCGGCGTCGACAAGAAAGTCGCGCGCACTCTGCGGAGCTCCTCGGAATCCGCGTTGGGAACCGGGCCCTCGTGGAGAACATCCCGCCAGACCAGAATCCGTTCAGCCAGGCCGGTACGGCGCAGCTCGTCGACTGTGCTGTCGCCGTTGGTGACGTGTAGTGCTGAGATCAGCGGGCTTGCGGTGGCGCGAATCAACTGCGCCCGGGCGGTGGAGTACGACTCGCCGGTCTTGGCCATCCGGGCACGAACAAGGCGTTTGAAGTCAGCGTGCTGGGTCATAGTCGGTCGATTCCGCGGCGGTTCTCGACGCTCCCCAGCAGTCGTAGGTACCGGCGCATCGACGTAGCCATCGCGTGACCCGTTCGAGAGGTGCTCCTCCCTTTGACTCCCGCAAGTGGGCCGGCTGGGGCTGGCTCATGGAGTTTCGGCGTGAACGACCGCCTGCTATGACTGTATCAGCGACATCCGGACGCGCCGGCCGCCCAGGATCGGTTTGGTTGACACGTCGAAAGATCACCGCTTTTGCCTCCCACTTTGGCGGTGGGTAGTGTTGCCGAGCGTTCCGCCTCGGCGGAGCGAGCAACTGGAGGCGTCGCCTAGTCCGGTCTATGGCGCCCGCCTGCTAAGCGGGTTGAGGGCTCAACCCTCTCGCGGGTTCAAATCCCGCCGCCTCCGCCACCGTCATCAGCTTGTGAACGGCACTCAAGGTAGGCGCGCAGACCCGCGGCGTGCAGCGGCCAAATGATCAGGCCTGCCTGACATGCCGTCGGACGCTATGAGGTTGATGCCGTGCTCCGCCATCGGTTTTCCATCGAGTGCCCGGCGCGTCCGCCTGACGACCTTGGCCTCAGTACGAATTCCAGGACAAGCGCCGCGGCGCCGTACGTAACGGTCAGCAGCCAATATCGCCCAAGACGAAGAACGCGATCAGCGGGTGCATTCTCATCCAGATCCGCCCAGCGCGGGCCGAGAGTGGAAGGCGCTATACATTCTCCACCCGAATTCCACCGACGCTGGTCCGGAGGGAAATCTTGTACGGGGAATTCGCGTCCTGCTGAACTCGGATGTCGGAGCCGCCGGCAGTAGTGGAGACATTGACCGCGTACGCCGTGCCGCTCGGCACCTTCAGCGAAATGGCACCTAGCTCGGTGGAGGCCTCCACGGAGGCGGGAGGCTCGCTGAATTGAAGCGAGGTGGCACCGGCGTCAGTCTTGACCGAGACCCTGTCCCCGGCGAGGCCCTTTCCCTCCACGGCGCCGGCCTCGGTAATCACTGTGACGTCGCTGCTGAGGCCCGCAAGGGTCACCGCGCCCGCCTGCGCCGTGATGTTGACTGCGGTTGCGGCCGGAACTTGGACGCTGAACTCGACGGTGCATCGCAGCTCATCGGTTGCGCATCCGCTCTCGGTCAGCCGCAGCGCGGTCCCACTGACCTCGTGGGACGTGCGTGGCCTGTCCTTGCTGTAATGGTAGGTCTCCGTCACCTTGATAGCGCCGTCGCCCGTCGTGACGGTGACCGCCGCGGCTCGCGCGTCGATGATCAGACTTTGGACCTGCTCGGTGACGTCGTATGACTGCTCGTCGGTTTTGCTATTCAGGCTCGTGCAGCCAGCCGCCGGTATCAAGACCGACAGGCCGACGGCGGCGATGAGAGACGTTCGAATCTTCACGATTATGGCCTCCTTGGACCAGCGCTTCGCATGAGTACTCCCACGGTTGTTCCTCCGGTTCCTGATGTTGTCAGGGGCGGCACGACGGACCGCTGTGCTGGACCATCCGCCTATCGGCCGGATACCGCTTGCCTGGTGGGCGACTGGGCAGCGGCCCGCCCCCGGGACAGGAGAGCGAAACCCATGGATCCCCAGAGCAACGCCAGCAGAAGATTCTCGGCAGAGCTGAATATCGCGTTCGCCACGTCACCGAGCGGGAATGCGATGATCAGCAATACGCCGCACCACCAGGGCAGCAATCGTGCCCGAATGATCATGGCGCCGAGCAGGAGGGAGCCGATCAGCACGAGGACCCCGCCTCCGAATCGGACCGTCAGGAGATATTCGAATTCCTGAACCGTGGCGATCACGGTGACCAATGCGATGATGGCGTAACCGACAATGGTGATTACTGATCCCCAGGTTCCCACCAGACCATACCGTGCGTTGCCTCTGTGCAGGGCATGAATGCCCAGGACCGCGACGATTATTCCGATGTAGGCGAGGACGACGATAGCTCGATAGATGTACTCGTTCGTGGTGTCAACGACCCCCTCCACTGGCGCCACCTGGTTGAGGATCGCGGACAAGATCAACAGTATCGCAGTCGCCAGCCCGGCTAGTCCGCCCCATTTGACGACGCTAGACGACATGATCACTCCTTCCAGTATCGGGATTGCATTTCACCACGCTCCTGCTCTCCTCAAGCGGGGGCGGGCTCGATCGTGCGGCCCCGCCGCGGTCGGCTCAGCGGTCTCATCGGTCTGCCGTGGGTACTGACGCGACAACTGTGTTGGGGCCGGAGATAGCAATGACCAAGATCGCCAAGACGCACCAAACCAGGTCCAGCAGCCAGGACTGCCGTGCTGAGTCGGCTCCTGAGAACATCGGCGAGAAGAAACACCCCGAAATCGCGTCGTTCGACTATCCCGGAATGGGTGCGCCACGTCGGGCATGAGATGCCCCTCACGGTTCGGTCGCTGGTAAAAAGGATTCTAACGAACAAGGCATCAAAAGCAGCAGGTATGCGCATCCAGATGCGCAGATGATGCACTTCGTCGGCGCCACGTCGATTTCAGCAGCAGAGGAACGGATCTATTTGTGAGCGCCGGAATCAGACGTGTGCGAGCGCTTGTGACAGCATCCGTACGTGCGGGTTCTGTTCTCGACGACGGCCGGCGACGGGCACTTTGGGCCGCTGATTCCCGTTGCGCGCGAGTGTGCTGCAGCGGGTCACGAGATCGCCGTAGCTGCGCCGCAGACATTTCACGGCGCAGTCGAGAACGCCGGTTTCAGGCATCTGCCGTTTCCGGACGTGCCGGTCGACGTGATGCGACGGGTCTACGACCGATTGCCATATCTGCCGCGGACTGAAGCAAACCGGCTAGTGATCGCTGAAATCTTCGCGCGACTTGACGCCCAGG
>DASQUD010000059.1:0-5571 GCA_035641455.1 Propionibacteriaceae bacterium
CTGGGCAGCCCCGAGCCCTTCGATGAAGTAGCCGCGTCGGCACTGGCCTGACTCCTCCAGCGCGCTTAGCGCCCGGTATGCGGCACCGAAGCCGCCCTCCGAATTCTCGGTCAACACGCTGCCCCGGGTGACTACCCCGTAGCGGTCAAGCTGGGCGAAGACACTTGCGGCGAGCCGGTCCGCAGCGGATGGCTGACCTCGCGACACCAGCGCCCAGCGGCCGGACGTGGTAGGCGACGCCAGCCGCGGCATCCTGGTGGGCCGACCCAAACTACGGCCGGCGAGGCGCGGGCGAGATGCCCGGGTGGTGGGCCGGTTAGGCCGGCGATGGGTGCCGCGGCCCGCGAGCGCGCGCACCGGGGCGAAGGTGTCGCCCACCACCAAACCTGCCCACACCAGATCCCAGAGCGCCGCCACGTACGCCGCTCGATCGGATGTGGCCAACCCCGGCGGGAGCAGCGAATCGAAGAAGTAGCCTCCACCGCCGGCCAGCGCGGCAAGCAGCTCTTGACTGCGGTAATGCGCAGGCTCGATGTGCGCCAGATGCGGCTCCTGGTCGCCGAGATACCAGCGCACCCAGCCGTCGGCATCGCCAATGGCGCCGTCGCCGACCCAGTACACCTCACCACTGGAAGTGAGCTCATCCAGCATGGCCGGGGAGTAGTTCGCAACACGCGACGGCAGGACGATGGTTTCGAGGGCACTTGCCGGCAACGCGTACCCGGACAACTGCTCCAAAGCGCCCAGGACCGCATCGGTGCCCCGCTGGCCCGAACCGACGCCCTGCCACTCCGGAAGGAAGCGGGCGTAGGCGACCTGCTCGACCGGCTCCACACTCTTGCGCAAACCGGCGAGCGTGCGGCGCTTGATCAGCGAGAGGACCTGTGCATGACAGTATTGACGGACGGTCGGCGCGGCTGCCGGAACTTCGCCGGACTCGAAACCACGGGACTCTGAGGGAACATCACCCGAGAGCGCGCGCTCAACGGGCAGATCCACGAAGGTGCCGGATACCAGGGTGCCCGGCCCGACGAGAGTGTTGCAGGCTCCCTCGACGACCGCCCGACCGAGCCCGTAGCGTTCTGCGATGGCAGAGGCGACAAAGGGTCCATGGGTTCGAGCCCAACGCAACACAAGATCGTCGATCGGATGCATTGCGGGCTCGTTGAAAGTGGCCGCGATGCCTGGCGGAACCGGGATGCCCAGTCCGTCGCGAAGTCGAGGCACATCCTCCGCCACGGCCACCATCTCCTGACCAGCGATGCGCACCTGGACCACCCGGCGATCGGCGATCAGTTCGGCCAGCACCCGGTCGACGCTGAGTTCGGGGATGCTGCGTGCAGCCAGCTCGGCCACCGTGAAGGGGCCCGCCGTCCTCAGGAGGTCAAAGAGCTGCTCTGTTCCGGATGCCTGCCGCTCAGCGCTGAGGCCCTGCAGGTCGGCCTCGAGGTTGGCGATCACGTCCCGATCGAGCAGTTCCTTGAGGCCGTCCTTGCCGAGCAGTTCTGCCAGTAGCGAGGCATCCAGCGACAGTGCTGCTGCTTTCTTCTCGGCGAGCGGCACATCGCCCTCATAGACGAAGGCACCGACGTAGCCGAAGAGCAGCGACTTGGCGAACGGTGATGGCTCACGGGTCTCCACATCGACCACCCGGATGGACCGCGCGGCGATTTGCGAGAGGACCTCGTGCAGGCCCGCCAGATCGAAGACGTCCGTGAGACACTCCCGCATGGTTTCGAGCACAATCGGGAACTCCGGATACTGCGCTGCCACCGTCAGCAGCTGGGCCGATCGCATCCGCTGCTGCCACAGTGGCGATCGGGACTTGGGGTCTCGGCGAGGAAGCAAAAGGGCCCGCGCGGCGCTTTCGCGGAACCGGGCAGCGAACAGTGCCGACCCGCCGACTTCATCGGTAACCACCGCGTCGAGCAGTTCGGGGTCACACATGATCAGTTCGGCGCTGGGTGGTTCGGATTCTGTATCGGGGATGCGGAGCACAATGCCGTCATTGGTCGCGGTGGCCTGGATCTCCATGCCGTAGCGTTCCCGGGCGGCATGCTCGATGGCCAGCGCCCAGGGTGTCAGTACGCCCGACCCCAGGGCGGAGTGGACGCACACTCGCCAGTCGCCGAGCTCGTCACGAAAGCGCTCGAAGACGATGGTCTGGTCCGTGGGCAGCACACCTGTTGCCGCCGCCTGCTCCTTGAGGTAGGTGAGCAAGTTACCAGCGGCGAAATCATCCAGGCCTGTTTCACGGAGCCGTTGTGTGGCAGGTTCGGCCGGCAAAATGCTCAGCTCACGAACGAATTGTCCGAAAGCGCGGCCGAGTTCACGTGGACGACCCGGCGAGTCACCCTTCCAGAACGGCAGCCGTCCTGGGGTGCCCGGGGCAGGGGAGACCAGGACCTGATCGTGGGTGATCTGCTCGACCCGCCAGCTGGTCGTACCGAGCGTGAAGACATCGCCCACCCTGGTCTCGTAGACCATTTCCTCGTCGAGCTCGCCCACTCGCCGTCCGGGAGCATGCCGACCTGAGGCATTGCCTTCACCAACCAGGAAGACTCCGAACAAGCCCCTATCTGGAATGGTTCCGCCCGACGTGACGGCCAATCGCAGCGCACCCGGCCGGGCGGTCAGCAAGCCGGTGTCGCGATGCCAAATCAGCCGAGGACGCAATTCGGCGAAATCCTCAGACGGATAACGGCCTGACAGCATGTCCAGCACTGCTTCAAACCCGCTGTGCGGCAGCTCCCGGAAGCTGTCGGCCCGGCGGACAAGAGCGTAGACGTCGTCAGCCTTCAGCTCCTCCGCGGCCACCATGGCGACGATTTGCTGGGCCAGCACATCGAGCGGATTGCGAAGGTCGGCGATTGCCTCGATCGCGCCTTGACGCATCCGCTCCACAACAACGGCCGACTCGATGAGGTCTCCTCGATGGTTCGGGAAGAACACCCCACGGGAGGTGGCACCAACGTGGTGGCCCGCCCGGCCGACGCGCTGAAGTCCGCTGGCTACGGACGGAGGCGCCTCGACCTGAACCACGACATCGACTGTGCCCATATCGATGCCGAGTTCCAGCGATGATGTGGCCACGACGCACGACAGCCGCCCGGATTTCAGGTCAGACTCGATCTGCGCCCGCTGCTCCTTGCTGACCGAGCCATGGTGCGCTCGAGCGATGGCCGGTACCAGCGAGCCGTCCCGTCCGGTCGAAGCGCCCGACTGAGCCATCACTTGGGCAGGTGGTGGGAATTCGCCCGCGGGTTGGCCGAGCCTTTCGGCGTGGAGCTCATTGAGATGAGCGGTCAGTCGCTCGGCCAGCCGGCGTGAATTGGCGAAGACGATGGTCGAGCGGTGCTGCACGATGAGGTCGAGGATCTGGTTCTCGACGTGCGGCCAGATCGATGGCGGTCGTCGAGGGGGCGAGTCGTCATCGATTCCGGGCGGTGGCTCGACGCGAACTTGAGCCGCAGATGCTCCGAGATCGCCCATGTCCTCGACGGGAACCACGATCGACAGGTCCCAAGATTTGACTGCCGGTGGGGCAACCACCCGTACCGGGTGTTGGCCGCCCAGGAACTGGGCCACCCGCTCCGGCGGCCGCACGGTCGCCGACAGCCCGACCCGTTGAGCAGGCCGGGCAGCTCCGGAATCGACGACCAATTGATCCAGCCGCTCAAGGGACAGGGCAAGGTGAGCGCCACGCTTGGTTCCCGCCAACGCGTGTACCTCGTCGATGATCACCGTCTCCACGTAACGGAGCACGTCGCGAGCCGACGACGTGAGCATCAGAAAGAGAGACTCCGGAGTGGTGATCAGGATGTCTGGCGGCCGGGTGGCGATGGCGCGGCGATCGGATGCCGGTGTGTCACCCGACCGTACGGCGACGGTCACGTTGGGCGGTGGCTGACCAACCCTGAGGGCGACCTGGGTGATCCCGGTCAGCGGTGCCCGGAGGTTGCGTTCGATGTCGACGGCCAGCGCTTTGAGCGGTGACACGTAGAGCACTCGGCAGCGCTGCCTGGCGGGCGGAATAGCCTCCCGCGTCAATTTGTCGAGGGCCCAGAGAAAGGCCGCGAGCGTCTTGCCGGACCCAGTCGGGGCAATGACCAACGCGTTGTCGCCGGCCGAGATCGCCTGCCAGGCGCCCCGCTGGGCCTGTGTCGGGGCGGCAAAGACTTCCTCGAACCAGGTACGGGTGGCCTGCGAGAAGCTGTCGAGCGGATCTTGCAGCACAGAACTATCTTGCCTGGGCGCACCGACAGCGCATGGTCGAATAACCGGCGGGCAGTCCAACAAGGCATGCTGCCCGGGAGCAGAAAAGTACTCCTGGAATGGAAGCGACCCCGGGTACGGTGTCCCCCGTGACTGCGACGCCAGCCGCCCCTACCGGGACGTCGCCGACCAGCAAGGTTTCTAGCCGTGCATTGACCAGCTGGCTGCCAGGCATGCTGGCGCTCGGTGCGATCTGGGGCTCGAGCTTTCTGTTCATCAAGGTTGGTGTGTCGGAGCTGCACCCGCTCTACGTCGCGTTGGGGCGCGTGGCCTGCGGCGCGCTGATCCTCTTATTGATCTTGCTCGCTACGGGCAGAGGCTTACCGAGAGACGTTGGCACCTGGGGGCACAACGCGGTGCTTGCGCTCATCGGAGTCGCGACCCCCTTCGTCCTGTTCGGTTACGGCGAGCAGCGCATATCCTCGATCCTGGCTGGAATCTGGAATTCCATTACTCCACTCGTCGTCCTGCCGCTCGCCGTCCTGGCCTTTCGGACCGAGAAGATGTCCACTCGGCGCCTGATCGGCCTGCTGCTTGGGCTGATCGGCGCGCTGATCATTCTCGGGATCTGGCAAGGGGTGGGAGGCTCCTCGCTGAGCGGCCAGTTGCTGTGCCTTGCGGCCGCCTCCTGCTATGGCGTGGCGATTCCTTACACCCGGAAGTTCGTCTCCCCGCGATCCGAATCCGGGATCGCGATGTCAGCCGTCCAGCTGATCGTCGCCACTCTGGTGCTTGGCTTGCTCGCGCCGCTGGTCACCGGAAACGTGCCGGACGTGCGCGGACTGTCCTGGCCGGTTGTCGGGTCGGTCGCGACGCTCGGTGCGGTGGGCACGGGCATCGCGTTCGTCATCCACCTGCGCAATATTCGTCTCGTCGGTGCTAGCACGGCGTCGATGGTCACCTACATCATCCCGGTCTTCGCCACAGTGGTCGGAGCGGTCGTTCTCGGTGAACGGATCACCTGGTACCAACCGGTGGGAGCAGCGCTGGTCCTGCTTGGCGTCGCCGTTGCCGAGGGAGTGCTGTTCAAATCGCCCGGACTCGGTCGAGAGCCCGTGCGGTGAAGGAAACCGAGCTCTGGCAGCGGCTCCAGGACCACCTGGGCGCTGGTTATTACCGCGTGTGGGCAGCCGAGTTCAGTCTGGCCACCCTACGGAACCGGACGGTGGTACAGGCGCTGCGTGAGGGCGAGTCGTCCAAGACGATCTGGCGGGCGGTTTGGGAGGCGCTCGAGCTGCCTGACCGCGACCGGTGACGGTGGCCCACCCGCGTCTTTCCGCACAAGGCCACAGATGC
>DASQUD010000060.1:0-2510 GCA_035641455.1 Propionibacteriaceae bacterium
ACGGCATCGTCGCGTACGACCTGGAGCTGGGCAAGCAGCTGAAGGGCCGGGGGGACAAGGAGAGGTTCCGGCGCGACGGCAAGTCAGTGCTCCGCAAGATCGGGCGCCAGATGCGCAAGGACTACCTGGTGCACCCGCTGCTGTCGGGGCCCTCGTTCCTTCACACCCTCGGGGCGAACGCCACCGCCAATCTGATTCGCAACCTGTGGTCACACTCGGTGATCATGTGCGGCCACTTCCCCGAGGGCGTGGAGACCTTCGCCAAGACCTCCATCGACGGCGAGACGCGGGGCGAGTGGTACCTCCGCCAGATGATCGGCTCGGCCAACATCCAGGGCAGCAAGGCCATGCACATCATGACCGGAAACCTGTCCCACCAGATCGAGCACCACCTCTTCCCCGACCTCCCCAGCAACCGATACGCCCAGATCGCCCCACGGGTCCAGGAGATCTGCACTCGGTACGGCCTCTCGTACACCGCCGGCTCGCTGCCCCGCCAGGTGGGATCCGCGTGGAAGAAGGTGATCAAACTGTCGCTGCCCAACGACTTCTCCCTGCGGCGTGGGGCCACGACCATCCTGCGGCAGAGGATGTCGGCGCGCCGAGCAGCAGCCGCGTAGCGGCGGCGGTGGCACACACGTTGTGCGGCTAGATCGGCTCTCTCCCCGGCCGCGCGGTGCTCAGGGAGGGGACCTGGCTGACCCAGCCCGCCTCGCCCTACGGCTGCCACCACGGTCGCAGTGGCACGTCCACCCCGCCACCCCGCTCGTCCACCTTGACGGCCAACACCTGATGCAGCTGCACGACGTTGCGCTCGAACCCCAACCGAGACCCGGCCATGTAGAGGCCCCAGGCCCGCGCGGTGCCCAGCCCGACCTCGGCGACTGCCTCGTCCCAGTGCTCGACGAGGTTGGCGCACCAGTCACGGAGGGTCATCGCGTAATGCGGCCGCAGGTTCTCCTCGTGGAGCACTTCCAGGCCGGCGTCCTGGGCTTCGGTGATGATCCGGCCAGCCCCGGTCAGCTCCCCGTCGGGGAAGACGTAGCGGTCGATGAACCCACTCGTGGCCGGCGTCGACTTGTTGTCGGGTCGGGTGATGCAGTGGTTGAGCAGCAGGCCACCGGTGCGCAGCTTGGACCGGAGGAACCGGAAGTAGTCGGGATAGTGACCGACGCCGATGTGCTCGGTCAGCCCGATCGAGGACACCGCGTCGAACTCCGTCTCCCGGATCTCGCGGTAGTCGCCGTGCCGGACTTCGGCGAGCTCGGTCAGCCCTTCCTCCGCGATCGCCTTCTGCGCCCAGGACGCCTGCTGGGTTGACAGCGTGATCCCGGTGGTCCGCACACCTCGGCGCGCGGCGTAGCGCACCATGCTCCCCCAGCCGCAACCGACGTCGAGCAGCCGGTCGCCCGCCTTGAGGCGCAGCTTGTCGAACACCAGCCGATACTTGTTGGCCTGGGCATCCTCCAGCGTCGCGTCGGCCGGCGAGTAGCAGGCGCAGGTGTAGGTCATCGACGGGCCGAGTACCCACTCGTAGAAGGTGTTGGAGACGTCGTAGTGGTGGGAGATCGCTCCGGCGTCGCGCCTCCGGCTGTGCCGAAGTCCCTGCACCGTGCGGCGCCACCGCGGCAGCACCTCCTGCGGCGGCGGCGCGATGGGCACGAGGTGCTTGATGCCGATGGAGCGGACGAGGTCGGCCAGCATCCGAGGCGACGGCCTCCTGATCGCCACGTTGTCGTTGAGGGCCTTGAGCAGCTCGTACGGGTCTCCCGGGTGCACACCGTGCGGTTGCAGATCTCCCGACACGTAGGCACGGGCCAGTCCCAGCTCGCCCGGCGCGGTGGCCAGGTAGGTGGTGCCGCGCGGGGTCACCAGGTCGAACCCCAGGGCGTCCTCGGGTCCCGTCGCACTGCCGTCGTACGCGGTGAACCGCAGCGGAACCTGTCCGGCGACCAAGATCTCCAGGATCTGGGCCAGGGACAGCCGGCCGGACTCCGACGAGTCGGTACCGTGCCTCGTGGACGTGGACGCGGTCATCGTCGTTGCACTGCCTTCGCGTAGAGATCGAGGAACCGGGAGTCGGGGTCGTAGGTCTGCTTCACCGTCTGGTAGTCCTCCCCGCCGTAGAGCTCGTTGAACTCATCTTGGGAGTAGTAGGCGTCGGAGTACAGCGACTTGTGGCCGTCGAGCTCGCGGACCTTCCGTTCGATCAGCCGGTTCGTCGCGCCCTCGATAGCCCCGACAGGTACCGAGGACCAGAAGCCGAGGTTGATGTAGATGTGGTCGGGCCGCATCGGATACAGCGGCCACCGGTCACGCAGCCGCACCGGGCAGAACCAGATCGGCTCGATGGGCACCTCGGACAGGAACCAGTCGAGGAACTCCGTGCACCGCTCGATCGGCACCTCTACGTCCTGCACAACGCGTTCCCGGGGCGGACGGCCGTGCCACTTCTCGATGCGATCGGCGATTTCGAACCGTCGGTCGTAGGCGAGCAGCTTCCAGTAGAA
>DASQUD010000061.1:0-5168 GCA_035641455.1 Propionibacteriaceae bacterium
ACACGACAGGCCAAACTTCGCCGGCCGCGCGCTCAAGGTCTCCCGAACCGACGTCATCGCGCTGATTGCCCCGGATCTCCCCAAAGCGTTTCTCACCGAGCTGATGTTGGGAGTGGAAGAGGAGGCTACTCGGCTGGGTTACATGCTCTTGCTCGGGTCTGAGGACCTTCAGCCGGGTGGCGAGCCGTTCCTGGGTGACCGCCCGGGGCTACCGACCAGACCAGGGGCGGTCCGCACTGGACCTGCTCATGTCGCAGTCCCCGCCACCCACCGCCCTGGTCATCGCGAACATCAATGCGGCCCTCGGTGCACTGAAGGACGCTCGCCAGCTCGGCCTAGACGTCCCAGCAAACCTGTCGATTGTCTCCATCCACGATGCCTGGACCGCGGAGAACACCTGGCCTCCCCTGACGGCGGTCAAGATGCCGATGCGTGAGCTGGGCCGAGCCGTGGTGGCTGCGCTCTACAACCGTGTGCACGACCTGCCCATGTCGGGCCATGTGGTTACCGACCGTGCTCCGCTTCTCATGCTTCGCGAGTCGACCCGCGTGCTCCGCTGACGTGCAGGCTGTGCCGTCTCCGGCGTGCTGGTTACCAGGAGTGCGCCCAAGGTGACCGGCCCGCACCGATCCTACGGCCCTTGTTGATGTCGAAGATCTGGTTCAGCCGTTCCATCGCTGCCTGATCGATGGAGAGCTGGGCCGCCCGGTCAAGACCCTCCAACTGTGCGACGGTACGGACCCCGACGATGGCGGAGTCGACCGCTGGATGCTGCAGCACCCAGGCTGTGGCAACAACGTGCTCCGGCTCCCCGATCTCCTTGCAGACCGCGGAGAAGTCACGGAACTGGCTGTTCTCCGGACCGATCCTGATGCCGTACTCCTCCTCGACCTGCCGCGTTCGGGAGCCATCGAGGGACTCCGTCTTTCCCGTGAGCAGCCCCCCGCCCAGAGGCATGTAGACGATCACCCCGATGCCGAACTCCTGTGCGGCCGGCAGCACCTCCATCTCCGGTATCCGATTGAGCAGGTTGTACTGGGTCTGCTCGGAGATGAACCCCACGAAGCCACGTTGCCACGCCTGCATTTGGGCTCTGGCAAGTCCCCAGCCGGAGTAGTTGCTCGAACCGGCGTAGAGCACGTCACCATCTCCGACGACCCTCTCATAGGTTCCCCAGAGCTCCTCCGGCGAGACCCGCTCATCGATGTGATGCACCTGATAGAGGTCGATGTGATCGGTCTGCAGCCGACGCAAGGAGTCGGCCAGGTGCTTGCGAACCTTATGTGTAGAGAAGCCGCGTTCGTCGTTGGCGATGCCCAGGTCCCCCATTGGGTTGTACACCTTGGTGGCCAGGACGATCTCGTCCCGCGACCCGGGACGCGCCGCGAACCAGTTGCCGATGATCTCCTCGGACCTGCCCCGTCCAGCTTCACCGCCATACACGTTCGCTGTGTCGATGAAGTTGACTCCCATCTCGAGGGCCCTGTCGAGGATCTGGTGCGACTCCTCCTCGGTGGCCTTCGGCCCGAAGTGCATGGTGCCCAGACAGATCTTGCTGACCGACATGTTGGAACGGCCGAGCTTGGTGTATTCCATGAACCTGCTCTCGAGTCGTCTCGGTGGCGCCCTCGAATCGTCGGTCGTGGACGCTTTTGTCGGCGGTGTTTACCCTAGCTGGACGGTGATCAAACGTTTGTACTCGGTTCCACGCCTGCCTTAGAGTGGGTCCCCTGCCTGACCCGTTTCGGCATGGTTCCTGCAGCGGGTAGCCACGCGTTCTCGAACACCGTGAGGAGAAGCAGATGGGCGACCAGCAGGATTTGGACCGCATTGATGCGGTGATCGATGCCGGACCATTCACCGACACGTGGGAATCATTGTCGGCCTATCAGCCGCCCCGCTGGTTTTGCGACGCCAAGTTCGGCATCTTCATTCACTGGGGTGTCTACTCCGTCCCCGCCTTCGGCAATGAGTGGTACGCGCGCAGGATGTATCAGCAGGGCAGACCGGAGTTCGAGCACCACCGGGCGACCTACGGTCCGCAGGACCAGTTCGGCTACAAGGACTTCATCCCGAAGTTCACCGCGGATTTCTTCGACCCTGCTGAGTGGATGAAGCTGTTCCGTGAGGCGGGAGCCCACTTCGTCGTACCCGTTGCCGAACACCATGACGGCTTCGCCATGTACAACACTGACCGGAGTCGCTGGAAGGCCGCCGCGATGGGACCGGAGCGAGACGTGATCGGAGACCTGGCCGAGGCGTCTCGCCATCAGTCACTCGTCTTCGGTGCCTCCAGCCACCGCGCTGAACACTGGTGGTTCATGAACGGCGGCACTCGCTTTCCCTCTGATGTCCTGAATCCCGAGAGCGCCGACCTCTATGGCCCCGCACAGTCCGAGGCGATGCAGCCCAACGATGGATTCTTGATCGACTGGTTCCTGCGCACCGTTGAGATCATCGACAAGTACGAGCCGCAGGTCCTGTGGTTCGACTGGTGGATCGAGCAACCGTCCTTCGAGCCGTGGCTCCGCAAACTAGCCGCGTACTACTACAACCGGGCTCATTCCTGGGGCCGCGGCGTCGTGCTACAGCACAAGTACGAGGCCTTCAAACCGGGCACTGCAATCTTCGACATCGAGCGCGGCGCCCTCGACGGTATCCATCCCATGGTGTGGCAGAACGACACGTCGGTGTCCCGGAACTCGTGGTCCTACATCGAGGGCCACGACTACAAGAGCGCGGCAGAGATCATCGCCGAGCTGGTCGACGTGGTGAGCAAGAACGGGGTACTGCTGCTCAACATCGGACCGAAGCCCGACGGCACCATCGCCGAACCAGAGCAGGACCTGCTGCGCACGATCGGGCGCTGGCTCGGCGTGCACGGCCAGGCGATCTACGGCACGCGGCCCTGGAGGGTCGCCGCAGAAGGACCCACTGAGCAGCGCAGCGGCTACTTCACCGACTCCTCCGCCACCAGTTATACGAGCCAGGACATCCGCTTCACCTACCGGAACGGCTTGGAGGGCGAGTTCATCTACGCCACGGCACTCGACTGGCCACCCGACGGCACGCTCCAGGTCACAAGCCTCGGCCGGGCGGCGGGACTCGGCGTTCGACGTATCGACGGTGTCCAGGTTCTGGGTCACCAAGGGGAAGTCGAGTGGTCGCTGGAGCCAGAGGGACTGCGCGTCCAGCTGCCTGAGAACCCGCCGAGCGAGTTCGGGGTCACGCTGAGCATCGAGGTGGCCCCGGAACAGGCTAAGACCCGCCGTACCGGCTTCTACCTGTAGTTTCGGCGGATCAGAGTCTTCTCGGGGCGGATCAGAGTCTTCTCGGTCTGCCCGTGGAGGGTCGCAGGATGAGGTTCGGCTGGATCCGATCCCTTTGCCGGATTCGCCTCTCCGCTCATTGCTAGCTGCAGCGTCTTGACGTCCGCGGCCCAAGACCCGGGAAGTCCTGGTGGATGGTGGTGAGCGGCGGCGTGACGCAGGCGCTTCCGTTTGGTGTCGAAGCCGATGACTGGGTTGTCCGGCACCCGCCAGCCGAGGTCAGCGGCACGCACTCGGCTCATCCGATCGCGCGATAGTTCATTCGGAGGCAGCGGCGGCTCACCCCCGCTCAGGGGGAGCGGTGCACGCGGCATAGGATCGCTGGCGCCCGGTGGGCCGCCGAATCCGCCGGACGCTAGGGGAGGTGACCGTGTGAAGTTCGCTCGCCTGGGCCCTGTCGGTGCGGAACGGCCGGTGGTCGTCGCCGATGGCCGCAGCTACGACCTGAGCGGCGTCACCCAGGACATCGCTGGCAGCTTTCTGGCCAACGGAGGACCCCAGCAGGCCGCGTCTGCGCTGAGCGCCGGCCACCTGCCGGAGGTCCCGGATGCGGAGACCTTGCGCGTCGGCGCCCCCATCGCCCGGCCCGGCGTGGTCGTCTGCATTGGCCTCAACTACGCCGCGCACGCCGCCGAGTCCAACGTGCCGCCGCCGGACCACCCGGTCATCTTCTTCAAGCCGCCCAACACCGTTGTCGGGCCGAACGACCAGGTCGCCATCCCGCGCAACAGCGTCAAGACCGACTGGGAGGTCGAGCTTGGGGTGGTGATCGGGCGGCTGACGTCTTACCTGGATTCGGTGGAGCAGAGTCACGACCACATCGCAGGCTACGTGCTCACCGATGACATCTCCGAGCGGACGTTCCAGCTGGAGCTGTCCGGCGGTCAGTGGAGCAAGGGCAAGTCCGCTCCCGGTTTCACGCCCACCGGCCCGTGGCTTGTGACGCCCGATGAGGTCGACCCGGCGGACCTGGCGCTGCGTAGCTGGGTTAACGGGGAGCCGCGGCAGGACTCCAGCACCGCGGACATGATCTTCGACGTGTCGCATCTGGTCTGGCACCTCAGCCAGTTCATGACCCTGGAGCCAGGCGATCTGGTGCTCACCGGGACGCCGGAGGGGGTGGCGCTGTCGGGCCGGTTCCCGTACCTCCGAGAAGGCGACGTGGTCGAACTGGAGGCGGCCGGGCTCGGCCGGCAGCGAACCCCGTTCCGTCAGGCCTGATGGCGGGAGGGCAGGAGTGAGCGAGTTCGACGGCTTGGTGGCGGCGGTCACTGGCGGAGCGTCGGGGATCGGCGCGGCGATCGTCCGGGTGCTTCGGGAGCGTGGGGCCGAGGTGGCGGCGCTGGACCTGGCTGCGGCGGCCGAGGATGGCCTGGCGGTGGTGGCCGACGTGGCCGATGACGGGTCGGTCCGGGCCGCGATCGACCGGGTGGTCGGCGAGCTGGGCGGGCTGGACATTCTGGTGAACTGCGCCGGTATCGGCGCCCAGGGCGACGTGACCGTGAATGACGACGATGAGTGGCTGCGGGTGCTGCAGGTGAACCTGATGGGGGTGATCCGGTGCTGCCGGGCCGCGCTGCCCTATCTGCGCCAGTCGCAGGCGCCGGCGATCGTCAACATCGGGTCGGTGGCGGCCACCGCCGGCCTGCCGGAGCGGGTGTTGTACTCGGCGTCGAAGGGTGCGGTGCTGGCGGCGACCCGGGCGATGGCCGCGGACCACATCCGGGAGGGCATCCGGGTCAACTGTGTGCATCCGGGTACGGCGCAGACGCCGTGGATCGACCGGCTGCTGGCCAAGACCGACGACCCGGAGGCCGAGCTGGCCGCGCTGAACGCCCG
>DASQUD010000062.1:0-4644 GCA_035641455.1 Propionibacteriaceae bacterium
TGAGCGCTTCTCCTTCGACCTGGAACCCGACGGAGACGGCACGGTGCTGATCTTCGTTCACGTGTTTGCCAAGCGTGATCATGGAGCCGACTACGCATCGGGCTGGCACTTTCACTTCGATCGGCTGGATGCCCACCTCGAAGGACGGCCGGTGCCGGTGGGCGAGCCGGGCCAGCTCGTTGCGCTGAACGATCACTACTCCGAGCGCTTCGGGCTGGACCCGGAGGCGGGCCGCCGAGCCATCGCCGAGTACTACGGCGACCTTCGGCCTGGCGACTGAATGCACCTCGGCACGCCGCCCTCAGACCTCATGCAAGACTCCGGGTTCGTGCGGTGGGCAACCGCGCCGGCCGTCATCGGCGGCAAACTGTGTCGCTCATGGAGCGTACGGTCGGTGTATGTCCGACGCCGCCGAGATCCGCGGCCGTAAGCGGCGGTCCAACCGATGCGTGCTGGGTGGAATCTGCATGATGACTTTCGCCCTGCTGGCCAGTTCATGGCAGCTGGCCCCGCCGCTTGCCACCACGGTCGTCGCAATTGCGGGCTTTGTGCTGTTGATGTACGGCGTGCAGGTGGGCTGGCTGGTGTTCTACGACCGGGAGTCCGACGGGCCGCCCAGTTGAACCGCGCCGCGAAGGATCGCAGGTCAGCGCGCCGCGGTTCGGCCGGAACCGGTGGCGACCAGCGGCGGCGGGGACTCCGTCTCGGGCTTGCCCCGCAGCGGGAAAAGCTCGTCGCGATCTGGCTTCTTCCACCACAGCACAACGGCGAGAAGCACGGCGAACTGGACTATCGGTGAGAAGGTGTCTCGAATCCGGTGGGCGGTGAAGTCCAGCGCGGGGCCCATGTCGATAGCGCGGCCGGGCACATACGCCAGCGACAGCGGTACCGCCCGCAGCACCATGATCCGGTCGAGCTTGGAGGGTGCCATCAGGGCCAGCGGCATCCAGGCGAGCAAGTCATACCAGGACAGGGTGTACATCGAGGTGATCAGCCACGCCACCGACAACACCAGGGAGGTGCGCAGCGCGATGGTCAGCGGATCGGTCTGCGGACTCGCCCCCTTGAGCAGGCCAGGGGCTGGCGTCCAGGGCACCACCCGCGCGAGCATCCAGGCGATCACGAACAGGCCGGCGTAGGAGATCACGCCGACCACGACCTTCGCCTGGGTGGACGTCAGGAACAGCTCAAAAAAGCGAAACACCGGATTCGCCCACGAGCCCACGCTGACATAGCTCCCGTTGCGCAGCGCCTGGAAGAAGGCTGTCGGCTGCCACACGACGTAGGCCAGACCCATCGGAACCGCGGTACCCGCGCATAGCAACAGCGCCTTCTTGGGTTCGCGGCGATAGGCCCAGAGCATGGCCAGGCCCCAGATGCCGATGCTGATCTTGGCGCAGCCGGCCAGTCCAATCCCGATGCCGGCCAGGAACGGGTTCTTCCGGACGAACAGCATCCCGGCCACCGCGAACATGACGGAAAGGGCTTCGTTGTGCGCACCAGCGACCACCGCCCAGATCAGCAGCGGGTTGGCAATGGTCAGTAGCGCTGCGCGAGCTTGCCGCCCACGATCGCCGTGGGCGAGGAAGACGACTCCGGCGCACGTGAGGATGAAGGGCACCACGGCGAAGATCTGGAGCCAGAACACGATGTCGTGCATGTTCTCCCCGCCCAGCACATTCGCCAGCCACTGCGTAAAGGAGGTGATCGGACCGTAAACGCTCGGCGTGTCCTGCCAGGGCCGCTCGGTCCAGCGCAGCACCGGATCGAACTGGCCGCGGAAGATTTCGGCTGGAGTGATCTCGTACGGGTCGCGGCCGATGACCTGCAATCTGCCGTAGGCGGCATACATCAACACGTCCGCCGAGGTCAACGGCGGCACGGTGATGGTGCTCAAACTCAGCGCGGTGCCGAGGGCGAACACCTTGCGTGGCTTGGGTTTCCAGCCGTCCGCCAGTGCGTTCATCCCGACCCATAGCCCGATTCCGCCGATGATGATCGCCGCCCAGATCATGATCGAGACGACCCACTCATTCGGCTGCAGGACACCGGTCGGCAAGTACCACGGCGGCAGGTACGACCGGCGAGGACCAAGCCTCAAGGCGACGGCCGAAGGACCGAGGAAACCGGCAAGCACGGTGATGACGGTCGCGCCCACTATCCCGGCAACGGCGTATCGGTGGTCCCGATGCCACAGATGCGGCCGATAGAAGGCCGTAGGCGGCTTCGCGGGGTCTCCGGCGCGGCGGCGGACCCCGGTGGTCATCGCTTCAGCCGCTTGAGCAGTCCCGGTACGCCACCTGCGTCCTTGAGGTCCTTGATCCCCGACGAGACCAGGCCACGGGAGGCAAGGGCGCGCGTCACGTCTCGGAGCTGTCTGGCCCGGTGCAGCTGCGCACCGAGGTCGCTGCCGGTGGCGCGATGCTGGAGATCGATATCGATCTCCTGCACGCTAAGCCCGGCCCGCAACACGTCGATCGTCATACCCACTTCCATGCCCCACCCCGCGGCCAGCGGGCTGGCCAATTCGAACGCGCGGCGGGTGATGCACCGCTGCCCCGACAGTGGCGCCCGCGGCGTCCAACCCGTCAGTTCCTCGATCCCCCGCGTTGCCGTGCTCATCACCAGCCCGAACCCACCCGGCGCGCCCCCGTCGGTCATACGCTGCACCGGCAGCACGCCGATGGTCAAATCGGCTTGGCCGGAAACTACCGGCTCGATCAGCGGCCGGCAGTTGGCGGCCGAATCGGCCAGATCGGCGTCGAGCAAGAGCAGGGTGCCGGCCTCGGGCCGGTCGTCACGGGACTCGAGGACACCAAGCGCATTGACGCTCGACTCGACCGCGGCGGCCTTACCGCGGTTGCGACTGTGCGAGACGACGATAGCGCCGGCGGCGGCGGCACGGGAGGCGGTGTCGTCCTTGCTCCCGTCGTCACAGACGATGACCAACGAGACCCCGGGAAGCTGAGCAGCGGCTTTTACCGTCGCGGCAACGCGATTCTGTTCATCCTTCGCGGGGATGACGCAGGCGACGCGCGACTGGGCTGAGCTCACACGGCCAAGGGTAGCTACGGTGCGCCCCGCCCGGTCTGCGTGATTGGCTCCGGGGTGCCTGACCATCTGATGGTTGCTCGACACTACGCTCGACCCTCGTGAACGGAGTGCGCACGGAGGTCGGCCGGCTCCGTACGGTGCTGATTCACCGGCCGGGCAACGAGTTGCGCCGGCTCACACCTCGAAACAACGACGCCCTGCTCTTCGATGGCATTCCGTGGGTCGACCGGGCCCAGGAGGAGCACGACGCGTTTGCCGAGGCCCTGCGGCGGCACGACGTCGAGGTGCTCTACCTCAGTGAGCTGCTGGTGGAGGCGCTGGCGGACAGCGCGGCACGGCAGCAGGCAATCGAGCAGACCACGGCCGATCTGCGGCTGGGAGATCAGTTACGCCGGCAGCTGCGTGACCATCTGGGCGAGCTCAGCCCCGACGATCTTGCCCTGGTCTTGATGGCCGGTCTGCGCAATGACGAAGTCAGGCTATCCGGGTTGGTCACGGCGCTCCGCGCACCTGACGACTTCCTGATCGACCCGCTGCCCAACCTGCTCTTCACCCGCGACTCGAGCGTCTGGGTCAGCGACCGGGTGACCATCACCTCGCTTGCCATGCCGGCGAGACGCCGGGAAACCCAGCTGACAGAGTTGATCTACGCCTTCCATCCCCGGTTCACCGAGACCGAACGGCTCCATGGCTGGGGCTACGAGCACTTGGAGGGCGGCGACGTCTTGGCACTGGCCGACGGGGTGCTGGCCATCGGGGTCGGCCAGCGGACCACCGCCGCCGGCGTCGAGCGGCTGGCTCGCGCGGCGTTCGATCTCGGCCTGGCACACAGCGTCCTGGCCGTGCCCATCGACCAGAACCGAGCCACGATGCATCTGGACACCATCTGCACGATGGTCGACAACGACGCCGTGGTGATGTATCCCAACGTGGCCCACCGACTGATGGCGCTGCCCGTACGGCGAGGTGGTGACGGTGACCTGGTCAGTGGTGAGGTACGGCCCTTCCTCGAGGCGGCCGCCGACGCCATGGGAATCGAACGGCTGCAGGTGATCGACACCGGCCTGGATCCCGTGACGGCCGAACGCGAGCAGTGGGACGACGGCAACAACACCCTGGCCCTGGCGCCCAAGGTGGCCGTCGCGTACGAGCGCAACACCGAGACCAACAAGCGGCTGGAAGAAGCGGGCATCGAGGTCATTCCGATTGCTGGCTCCGAGCTGGGATCCGGCCGCGGCGGGCCGCGTTGCATGTCCTGCCCCATCGAACGCGATTGAACGTTCGGCTGCGGGACCTGTTGCGATAGGCCATCCTGATCTCAGACGTGCCGCCGGCTCAGGAGACGATCGGATGAGAAACGCTTACCGGGTGCTCGCCTATCTCATCGCAGCCTTGGTCGTGGTGCAGGCAGGGGCGATCGCGTACGGGATGTTCGGCCTGTTCAACTGGGTGGAGGAGGGCGGCACGTTCGACCAAGCCGCGTTGGAGGCGGAGGATGCCGGCGTCGGTGGCGGTTTCGGCTTCGGTTTGCACATCACGATCGGCTACTTCGTCATCCCCATCGTCGCATTGCTGCTGTTGATCATGTAT
>DASQUD010000063.1:0-6659 GCA_035641455.1 Propionibacteriaceae bacterium
CAGCCCCCATAGCTCAGGGGATAGAGCAAAGGTTTCCTAAACCTTGTGTCGCAGGTTCGAATCCTGCTGGGGGCGCAGACTGCTGGGGGCGCAGAAGGTCCGGACTGGCTCAGGCCGCAAAGTCCTCGATGGATTCTGGCCGCCAGACGCCGGCGGCACCAGGGAACTGGGCCAAGTAGTCACCGATCTGAGTGCTGGTCCACCCGTGGGATTCACGAAGCCCGAGCGCCATCGTACGCAGGTAGCCCTCGGTTGGGGGATTTACCGGATGGTCGTCGACGTCGGCGCTCGTGAATGTGAGCATCGGAAGGTCGTCGCGGATGCCCAGATGGCTCAAAGTCTGGTAGCGGCCCGCGCCGAAGGTATGCCAGCCAGTCTCTTGAACCGGTGTCAGATCCACGTCAAGCCCCGGCTCCAGCCGCATCTCCTGGGCGAGGATGTCGACGAACTGTTCGGCGGTGATCAAGTAGGCGCGGGCCGCGACCTCGCCCTCAGCTCGGACGTCGTAGACAGCCATGCCACCGCCCCACACGGACGAGACACCCACGAAACGTATTCCGCCCGGGATCATCAGGGACACGTCGCGCTCTGGAGCGAGCGGGTCGCGCGAGCCCGGATAGTCGCGAGCTCCTCCGGCGGGTCGACCACCCTCGAGGTAGACATGGAAGCGGTCACGACTGAGGTTGGTTCCGTAGGCTACGTACCACAACCGCTCCATCACCCGCCATCCTAGCCGGGCAGCGTACCCTCCTGGCGTGCGGACACCGCCTCCGTGAGCAGGATGCGCTGAGCCCGTTCGTAGAGCGCCATCGCCTGCTCCGGTGTGTCGCCAACCGCAGTCATCCCGACCCGACCGCATTCGCTGAGGCTGCTGATCATGTGGAAGACCACTCCTGTCTGGCTCGACTGGTCGAAGTGCAGTCCATGCCTGGCGACCGTGTCGAAGAGGTCGTCCACCGACAGCGCACGAAGCTCCTCGGACTCGAGGTGATCGGTGGCGACGAGATGCTTCTCCCGACCCTGCCGGGTGAGGAACCGCCCGCTCGTGCCGTCGTAGCTACCCTCGGTGAGGAACTGCAAGGTCAAGAACGGATGGGTGGTTCCACCTTTGCGGAGGTTGAGCTCGATCGCGTACGCCGACCAGCTGCCGGTCTCGTCCCTGACCACGACGAAGTCGATCGCGAACCGCCCGAGAGCGCCGGCCGATGCCAACCGGTCGCCGATGCGCTGTGCCGGTTCGCTGATCAGTCGGGAGTACGCCGGGTCAGCAGGGAACAGACAGCCGAGATAGCTCTGTCCGCTGGCGCCGCCCAGAAGCTGATCATGAGTCGACAGCAGCTCCACGCTCCCATCGGGACGTGCCCTCAGTTGGACACTCGGACTCCGCAACTCCTCGCCGACAATGCGCTCCTCGACGATGCCGCCATCCTGCTCGAACTTGGCCACGTACGCCTCAAGCGGCACCTTCGGCGACTCCAGCTGCATGGCCCGCACCCGAGCGCTGATCGCCGAACGTCGCGTGCTATCGGGAAGATCGGCAATTCCAACCAGGTCGACCAGGGCGTTGCCAGTACCCGAGACGCCCTCGTTGGTCTTGATGATCACCTGGCTGATCGATCGTCGGACCGCGAGCATGTCGTCGATCGCCTCGGTCACCTGCTCCAGGCTGTGCAGATCCTCGGCACCGAGCGGGTGGGCGACGTCGCACTCGGCGAACAGGCGACGACACCCAGTCTTGCTGCCCAGATCGGCGAGACGTGGGTCCGAGCCGTACATAGGAATGCCTAGGGTCAGGGCAATGTCCCGCTCGAGCGCTGTCGTGCTGTACGGGATCAGATGACATCGCGAGCGATTCGGGATGTGCGCGGCAACTTTCGCAAGCAATCGCGGGCGCTCCAGGAGCTTCTCGCTGAGCGGCCGAGCAGAGGAATCATCGGTCGAGACCAGAGTCAAACGAGCCAGGGCGTGACTCGGTATCACACCCGGCAGCAGAGCCAGGTAGTACTCGATGATCCTTGAGTTGATCGGCATCGAGGTGACGTAGATCATTCGCAGCCGAGGTTGGCGCAGCAGCAAGAGCAGGAAGAGAAACCGCTCCTCGAACGCTTGCGTGATGGCCGAACCGGCGGCGTCCGTCCGGGACACGGCGACGGACGGCACAATGACCACCGACTCGTCGTCCAGGTCAAGCTTCCACGCGTCCCACACAGCTTGCATCCGGTCCTGAAGAGCCTCGAAGCGACTTTGTCGCGCTGCATCGTCCAGATCGGAAAGCATCTGCCCGCGCTTCGAGTCGTCCATGATCATCTGGTCAGTCAATCCGTGCCTCCAGCTTCTCCTGCTGGTTCACACTGGTGATTTCAAACACCCGAGCGGGGCGGCTGAAACCCCTGAGATCCAGCTCGCCGACCTGCTTCCCATCGGCTACCGGCTCGGCGGCATGAAAGACCCGCTGGGAGGCCAGCACCTGCCACGGTCCAGCGGCACCGCACAATCGAGCGGCCAAATTGGTCACACTTCCGATCGCGGCGTAGTCGAAGCGTTCTTCGAAACCTATCCGCCCCAACGTGGCGAAACCCTGAGCGATCCCGATGCCCAGGGCGAGGTCGTGGCCGCGTCGTTGCCACCCTTCGGCCAGGACCCGGACCCGCTCGCGCATGGCCACAGACATCCGTAGCGCTCGCTCGGGTGCGTCATCGACCGGCAATGGATCGTTGAAGAAGACCATCAGCCCGTCGCCGGTGAACCGCTCCAACGTTCCCCCGTACGCGAAGATGAGTTTGCCCAAGGCCTCGTGGTACTCATGCAGGACGCCCATCACCTCCTCAGGCTCACTCGACTCCGCGAACGATGTGAACCCGCGAAGATCACAGAAGACCACCACGATTTCTCGTCGGTGGCTGCGAAGGAAGTCCTCGTTGCCGGAGTCGATCACCAGCTCGACGAGCTGGGGGGAGAGGAAGCGACGTAGGCGGTTGACGCGCTGCAAGTCCTCCACCTGAGCCTGGACCCGCGACTCCAGCTCGGCGTTCCATCGCTTCAGCTCATCCGCCTGCTGATTGATCGTGTCGTGGTAACGCTTCACCCGGGCGAGCGATGCAACCCGAGCCAGTAGTTCGCCCTGGTTGAACGGTTTGCTGACGAAGTCGTCGGCCCCCGCCCGGATGGAGGAGATCTTCTCCTGATCACCGCTGGCCGTAATCATGACCACCGGAAGGAAGGCGGTCGCCGGGTTGTTGCGGATTCGCCGGCAGACCTCGTATCCGTCGATTCCGGGCATCACCACGTCAAGTAGGACGATGTCTGGAACGGCCTCGCTCAACTTCTCCAGGGCCTGCTCTCCGGAACTCGCGGTGACGATTCGATAGCCGCGTGGCGCGAGCACCGCGTCGAGCAGTCGAAGGTTCTGGGGCTGGTCGTCGACGGCGAGGATAGTGATCTGTTCGGGCATCAGGACCCACCGGGCAAGAACTGGGCGAGCTGCTCCGGCAGGCTACGGACGCTGATGGGTTTCGCGATGTAGCCGTCGAAACCGGCCGCCTCCGCCCGCTCGACGTCGTCCTTCATGGCGAAGGCGGTCACCGCGACCACCGGTACCTCGCGACATCGAGAATCGGCGCGGATGCGCTGCAGGGCCTCGTGCCCGCCGATGCCTGGTAGTTGCAGGTCCATCAAGATCAGATCGGGCGGGTTGGTCGCTGCCACCTCGACGCCCTCCTCGCCGGACCGAGCTGTGACCACGTCGAAGCCCTGGAATTCCAGCACGTCTCTGATCAGCTTCAGATTGAGGGGGTTGTCCTCCACAATAAGGACGCGGACGCCCATCAGACGCGCCGTCCGACGTTCTTGCCGGGCAACACATGTAGGCGTCGCAAGGCATCGAGCAAATCGTCGCGACCCACCGGTTTGACCAGGTACTCGGCGGCGCCGGCTGCCAGGCCGCGGGACTTCTCGTCCAGGATCGAAACGATAATCACCGGTACCTCCTCGGTCTCGGGATCCGCCTGCAGTGCCTCCAGCACCTCCCAGCCGTCGATCCCTGGTAGCCGGATGTCCAGCAGGGCGGCGACCGGTTGCAGCCGGCGGATGGCGTCCAGGCCCTCGTTGCCGTCCCGGGCCCGTACGACGTGTACGCCGCGTCCGTCGAGGTATGCACTCATAAGGTCGAGCGACCTTCGGTCGTCGTCGATCACGACGACGACCGGATCAGCGTTGTCGCGATTGTTCGACTCCAGCGGACCCTCATCGCCCCGGATCGGAACGGTGAAGCCAAAGGTGCTCCCGACACCGACCTCAGTCTTGAGCGTCATGACACCGCCCATCAACGCAACGATCCGTCGGCACAGCGTGAGGCCGAGGCCGGTGCCCTCCTCGCGCGACGGTCCCCGCCGCCCCTGATGGAAAGCATCGAAGATGCGTTCCCGGTCCTCCGAGGGGATGCCGATGCCGTCGTCGGTCACTGTTACGGTCATTCCACGCTTGGTGCGCCCGGCCTTCACCTCGATGTGTCCGCCGTCGGGCGTGAACTTCACGGCATTGCTGAGCAGGTTCAACATGACCTGCTTGAACCGCAACTCGTCGGATTCGATCAGATCCAGTGCAGGATCGATCTCGAGCGTCAGGGTGATCCCGTGCAAAGCAGCCCGCTCGCGGACTAGAGCGATCGTATGCTCGATCACCCCTTTGACCGGGAACACCGAAAGCTCGAGCTCCATCCGGCCGGCCTCGACCTTGGAGAGGTCGAGGATCTCGTTCAGTAGCTCGAGGAGATGCTTGCCCGAGCTGAGGATGTCCCGCAGGTACTCCTCCTGGCGCTCGTTCAGATCACCGAACATCCGCTCGAGCAGCACCTCCGAGAACCCGATCACGGCATTCAGAGGGGTCCTCAGCTCGTGAGACATGCTCGCCAGGAAATCCGACTTGTGCACGCTCGCCACCTGCAGCTCGGCGCTTTTGCGCTCCAACTCGCGAAAGAGGCGAGCGTTGGACACCGCCAGCGCAGACTGGCTGGCGAACGTCTCCATGAAGTCCAAGACCTCGTTGGAAAAGTCTCCGGGTGTCTTTCGCCTGACCACCATGACGCCGATGATCTGGCCGTCGCGCAGCACCGGAACGGCGAGGACCGATCGCCAGCCGTCCTTGTACAGCAGCTCGAGATGGACGTCCCGGTCCACGAGCGCGATATCGGAGATCCCGATCGGGTGCCCCTCCCGTGCCGCCCGGCCGACGAGGGTCTCGTCCAGCCCGATCTTGATCTTGCGTAACCCTGACAAGAGCGCTGGGCTACTGGGATACGTCGTCCTGGCCAGGAAGCGGCGTTCTGTCTCGACATACTCCATGATCGAGCCACCGTCGCACTCCGCGAACCGCACCGCGTTGAGGATGATCTTGAACAGCACCTCGTCGAGTACCAGGGTCGAGCTGACAGTTTCTCCGACCTCGTTCAGGGCCTGCAGCTGCTCGACCTTGCGCGCCAGTTCGAGCTGACGTCCCTCCAACTCACGTGCCAAGTGCACGTTTCGGACCACGGCGGCGGCCTGGGCGGCGAAGGTCTGGAGCATCGCCGTCGCGCGCTCGTCAAAGGGCTCCACCTTGGTACGCCACAGGCTGATCGCGCCCACCACCTCATCGTCGAGGATCAGCGGTGCGGCGATCATCGTGCGGGAACCGGCGATCTCTTGAACGTCTCTCCGGCCATAGCCTGGGTCCGTGAGGACGTCCCTGACCTGCTCAATGCGTCGGTCCAGGGCGACGCGTCCGGCCATCGTTTCCCTATCCTTGCGAATTGGGTGCGCGGCCACATAGCTCCGGAACTCCGGCGGGAGGCCCACCGTCGTCGCTAGCTCGAACTCCTCCCCGTGCAGGAGGTAGATCGACACACCCTGGCATCGACAAAGTCGCCGCGCGCTCTCCGCCACCGTCGTCATCACGGCGTCCGCGTCCGCGTCGGAGGACGACCGGCCCAGAGCGACGAGTACGGCATCGGCGGCGACAAGCTGCTCCATGACCGCATCGTGATCTCGGAGCAGGCGTCCGTGATCCTCGGCGGTCGGCTGTCGCGCGCCTGCGGTCATCCGTCCACCTCTCCTGCGACGTCGATCGGTGGTTGGCTGTCATTCTGCCCTTGTCGCGCTCGCAGGGGAATGCCGTAATCCGCAGCGGCCGCCGGTTGAATGCTCTGCACGACCATCGAACCGAGCAGGGGCCCGTCTGAACCCCCGCCTAGCGAAAGAACCCTCTGTAGGGTGACCGCCATGACGGTCGGCGCTCGCCGAGACGAGGGCGACCATTCATGCCGCGCCAGCGAGTTCGGCTAGGACGCGACCTTGCAGAACCTCGACCCCACGACTTTGTTGCTACAGCTCGGCATCCTGCTGGCTGTGGCCTTCTTGTTGGGACGTCTGGCGGAGCGGATCGGCCTCCCGGCCACGACTGGCGAGCTCGCAGCAGGCCTTGTGCTGGGCCCCTCGGTTCTCGGCAGCATCGCGGCAGCCAACGGGACCAGTTGGCTCTTCACGCCGGCATCGGGTCAGATCGAGTCCCTTCGTGGTATTGCGCTGTTCTGCGGCGTCCTGCTGATTGGCGTGGCTGGCGCAACCATCGACCTGTCGTTCGTCCGGACACGGGTCCGCACCGTCTGGCTGATCAGCCTCGGCGCC
>DASQUD010000064.1:0-3359 GCA_035641455.1 Propionibacteriaceae bacterium
GCTGCGCCAGTCCCGCTCTACCTCGGCGAGATGGCGGAGCAGGCCGAGCAACGACACGGTCGACGGCGGCACCGATCGACGAGCCAGCTGCTCGGGGCCCAACCCCTCGCACTTCATCAGCAGGGTCAGTCGGTAGTTCGTCAAGTAGTCCTGCAGCGTCGCCAGTTCGCCGTCCGGGCTGACTCCAGCCATGTTGCGGGGATCCTTCTCCGCGTCCGTCCACATGTCTGGGTAGACGGTTGCCTGGCTCCACCGTTGCGGTTTGTCACTCACACCAGCATGTTGATCCTCGACGGCCTGTCTGGCCAGCGGGTTTGTTGACCGGGCGCCGGCTTGGCCGCGGCTCGGGTCGACGGAACTCGTCGATCAGCACGGTCTCGGATCACCGAGCGACGCGTCCAACTGACGGGATTAGTTCTCCGACGCGCCCACCGCCACGCGGGGTGCTTGATGTTTAGCGAGGCAGGCTCTTGATGTCATCGACAAGGGTCGGAAGGCCTTCCACGAACGAGTGCTCCGATCCATCGATTGGCCGTTCTGTCGCTGTCGGGAGCTTCTCCTGGTAGTAGCCCAGGTGAGCGAAGGGCACCTCCGGGTCATCGCGACTGTGGTACAGGAAGATCCTCGACGGGGGCAGCCTCGAGCCAACGTCCTGCGGTACTGCGTATTCGTCGTACGCCCAGCCGTCTGGCCCCCAGTTGGGGACCGAAACAAGAAACAGCCCCAGGACAGGCTTCCGGTACGAGCCTTCGGCGAGGTACTTCAGCAGGACAGAGCCGCCGAAGGAATGACCGACGAGGATTATCTCCTGATCGATCGTCCGGAGCTCCTGATCAATCCGATTCCTCCAGGGTTGATAGTGGGGATTGTCAGCATCGGGCATTTCCGGGGCTATGACACGGAAGGCGGTGCTGAGTTCGCGGGCCAGATACGCAGCGAGCCGGCCGCTTCCCTCGGGCTCGTGCATGCTCCCGGCGCCCTGGATGAACAGAACCGGTTGCGTGTCCACGGCGTGTCCTCGTCTTGAAGCGTCACGGTGAATTTCGATCGTAGGACCGCTTAATCCAGCACCTCAAGGTGCGGCCCGAATAAGACCCGAGAGGGTGTGGGCGCTTCGTCACAGCCCGGCGAGCCGGCTCCTTTCCTTGGCTTCCGATTTGGTGAGCGCAGCGGCGGGATCAGCACCGACGAGACTGGCTTTCTTTGCGTCGAAGGCACGGGTCCACAGCCCGGCAGCCCACGCTGCCCGCACATCGTGATCAGTCCAGGCTTGCCCGGACGCGTCCTCGTACGCGATTAAGAACTGTTCGCTCTGCTTGAGAGTGGCGACTTCGCCCGGCAACCCGGTGCCTGGCCACATGGCCGCGGCTTGCCCGGCGATAGCTGCCTCGGGTTGAGCGACGACACTGTCCCAGTCATGGACGACGTGCAGGCGTCTATCGACCCAGCGAAGGTTCTGGGAGTACCAGTCACCGTGCCCAATGACCGCTGGTCGGTCTAGCGCGAGCAAGAGGGTCCGTGCGGCCTCGCCGATCTCGTCCAGCCATCGGTCTGCGGAATGTTTGTTCAGATCACCTTCGCGATCGTCCGGCGCGGGCCAGAGCTGCTTCGCGGAGTGATCCCATCCGACCCAGGCAGGCGATGGCGCCAGCGTGCCCACCGTCGCAGGATGAGGCGCAGTGCTCACCAGCAGAGCCAGGGCGTCTGCGAAGCGGGCCGCGGAATCCCACTCGGCCGCCAACAAGTCGCCGCCATGAACAAGCGCCTCAGCGCTGACCCCTAGTTGGCCCAACCGTTCCGGGGGAACCAACAACCGCGGAGCTGGGAACCCACCTGCCGACAAGCTGTGCTGAACCTGACCGCAGCCGGTGAGCCGCTGCTGCCAAGCCCGCACCTTCACAACAAGGTCCCGACCGTCGATTAGCCGCAGACCGATCACCTGCGACAGGTAGCCGGTTTGGAAGAGGACCTGCACAGGTTCCGTGCCGAGGCGCCGCTGACACCACTCCAACAGCGCTCGTCGATCGAGACGTGCACTTACGACCACACTCCGCATCGTGCCGGAATGGTGAGACTTTGGAGACTCGTCCATCCGAGCATGGACCGGTGGAGCGTGTGCCAGCCTCAGAATTGACCGCGCTGCCGCAACGCCTTGGGCCGTCCGTCGGGGTCGTGGACGACCCGGTACAGGGGCGCCGCCCATAGCCGGGTGAGCGTGGAGAGCTCCGGGTCGCGGATGGGTCGCAGGCGGCCGGGCGGGCGCTCTCCCTGCCGGCCGTCGTCCACCCACGCCTGGAGGCGGGCGGCGGAGGCGGCGAAAACGTCGAACATTCCCTGCGGGGCCACGCAGTCGGCCATCGTCTCCAGCAGCGCAGCATCGTTGAGGTCGCCGGGCGCCGTTCCGGTCTGGATGCGCGAGATATCGCCCGGGAACTCTGCGGGTCCCACCTTTCGGTCGAGGTGCTCGGCGGCCAAGGTGAGCCGGAGCCGTCGAGCGTAAGCACCGTGGTCGCCGCCGACGGTGTCCAGCACGACTACCGAAAGCTCTGAGTCGTGGGTCCAGGATCGGCGGCTGAAGTTGTCCGATCCCACGGTGGCCCACCAGTCGTCCATCACACAAATCTTGGCGTGCACGTACACCGGCGTACCGGCGTGGTTCTCGATTCCGTACGCCGCCACCCGGTTGCCGCCGGCCTCGACCAGCATGCTCAACGCCTGGATGCGGCCGTACTGCTGAGGAACCCGAGAGAGCAGATGGCTCTGGTCGGGCAGGTGCGGTAATACCGCAATGACCCGCAGCTCCGGGTTTCGGCGCAAAGACTCGACGAAGGCATGCGCGACGTCAGGCGACCAGAGGTACTGATCTTCGATGTAGACCAGCTGCCGGGCTCGGGCCAGCGCCTTGCTGTAGCCCCGAGCCACGCTGCGCTCTCCGCCCCGGGCGAACGGGTAGTCCCGCCCGTGCCGCAGGTTGGGGTAGGTCCGGAGCAGCTGTACGAGATGGGTTCCGCCGGGCACCGGCGGCGGCGAGGGCGCCTGCTCGGGCAACGGGTCCGGGCTGGTGTCTTCGCCGGCCAGGCGATCACGCAGCCGGCGCACCGGGCTACGGCTGAGCGGCGTAGGGTCCAGCCAACGTTCCCGAAACACAGTCTCCACGTCGTAGACCGCAGGACCGGTGATCGCAGCCTGTGCGTCATGCCACGGCGGTGTCTTGCCGTACACCTCCGCCATGGACTGCGGCTGCGGATCGCCAAGGTGCCGGGCGTCATCGCGGCGAGCGTGGCAGAGGTCGATTCCACCCACGTATGCGATGTCGCGCTCCGGTCGGCCCTGGTACCGAATCACCACCAGCTTCTGAT
>DASQUD010000065.1:0-6841 GCA_035641455.1 Propionibacteriaceae bacterium
TCTTCTCGCCGCAACCGTTGTCAGCAATTTTGGACCCGCCGTTCTCGACGAGAGATCAACGCCCCAGACGGTTACCGCACGATAAAATCTCTCGCATGGTGCCGCGCAGCACTCCAAAAGCTCGTGCGCTGGCCCGGTCCCGGGGTGACCGTCCCGCAAGGCCGACTAGGCACAAGCGGCCATGGCCGCCTGCGTGGCCGACTGCAGCTCGACAACAGAGCGCGGTTGCAGCAGATCGCCGCCGGATCGCCACCGCCGACCGTGACCACCGACCACCCCGAGGGACAGCAAGCGTGACCAGCCACCCTCAGATTGTCCTGACGACCGAGCCGGAGTGCCGCTGTCCCGACCGAACCGCGGCCAGACTCCGCGCCCTGGCCGACAAGCTCGACTGCCTCCGCCACGCCGCCCAACCCGACGACGGCACCCCGGCACGACGGCGGCACTCAACGACCAACACGCCTTTGTTCGGCGCCCTCCGACTCACGCTCGGTGCCTTTGTGTTACGAGACGAACACGCTGCCGGGGCGAGGAACTGACTTGGCTGGCGAGGACACCCTTCGGGAGGACTCACGGCGGAGTTGGGCGCGTCAGTGCTCGTCGGAGTGTCACGACTGTGCCTGGCATCCGCCTCCTCCCGCTGTTGGCGTGCCGGCCGAGCCCGTCGTCTTGTTCTCGAACGAGATGACGGGGATCAACCATCACGGGTTGATCCGAGGAAAGATCAAGCACTCGGCGATCTGAGTTGGCAGCATGTGTGCCTAGGTCCGAGATGGAGGAAAACATGCCTGGAGCGCCTGATGGAGGCCGTACATCTCTACATCTAGCAGGCGTACAAGGATACAGGCAGGCGCTTCAGACCCTGTGCGACCACCGCCGGTGCCAGGTTGATGTTGGCAAGGGCACCATCCCATACCGCAACGCTTCACACATCGACTCGGGCGCCGCCGAGTCGATACTGCCGATGACGTCAGCGGGCTGGGGACTGGTCCGTTGACCCGCGAGCGTCGTATCGAGGCTAGCGCCCGCACAGATATCGAAGCGTCGCCGGCTGTCGTCTACCGCTGGGTTACCGCGCCAGACCGAGTCGTCTCGTGGGTCAAGGACTTGGTGGAATCGCGACCGCTGGCAGATGGGGCCACTCTCGAAGTCGGCGCCCGCTCCATCGAAGTGCTTAGGGTTGGGCGCAGGTTACTCGAAGTGCCAGCCGAAGTAACGGCGCTACAACCTGACCGTCTCATCGAGAATCGATTGGAGACACCTGGTGGGCCCTCCACCTCCCGGGTGCTCATCACTGAGACCGCGACCGGGTGCACGGTCACACAGACGATGGAGACAGTGTTTGAGGGAATGCGCTTTGTACCTTCGTCGATCGTCACCAAGCTTCTCGCACAACGGCTCAACGGGGATCTTCGCCGTTTGAAGAAGCTTGTCGAAAGGGACTGAGCTTGGCAGCGAGTGTAGAACGTGCATCGGCCCACCTCAGTGCGGTGCTGCCCGCGCTGCTCGAAGTGCAAGTGAACCTCGGTGGCGACCTCAGAACCGAAGCGCTGGCCCAAACCGCGCGCATGTCTCAGCATAGGTTTCACACTCTTTTCGCCGAAACGGTTGGTGAGACAGTCAAGCAGTACACGCTGCGCCTCCGACTTGAGAGAGCGGCCTTTCGACTGTTGTCCGAAACCACGGACGTCGCTACCATCGCGTTTGACCTCGGCTTCGGGTCACATGAGGCATTCTCCCGAGCATTTCGGAGCCGATTCGACCAAAGCCCGACAATGTATCGGACTGAAGGACTCGCGTCGAATCTCGCGCACTCTTCGAGACGCCGGGGCCTAGAAGAGATGGCCGGAGAACTGTATCTATCCGACACCCGAGCGATTCAGCTGGCAGCGACACCCGTCGTGTTCCGCCGGTACATCGGCCCCTACGAAACCGTGACGACGGACGCATTCGACCGATTAGTGGAGTGGACTCGTAAACACGACGTTCCTTCTTGCGGTCTACTCGGGATTGCGCACGATGCACCGAACATCACTCCCCCAGAACGACTTAGATTCGACGTTTGTGTACGTGTAACCGGCCACGTCACGGGCAGCCCCAGCACCGCCTACCGAGTCCTGCCGCAGCGATGGGCTTCTTCAACCTGGTACTCCGGGCCGGAGGCTCGATTGGGTGAAGCTGTGGCCCGTGCTTATCGTGCATCTGGCGCATTGGGCGGCTTCACCGTGATGGGGCTGCCCCTAGAAGAGCACTACACGAATTGCCAGATACTGACCGGGGACCGTATAGAGGCCCTTCAGATACTGATTCCGCTGATTCGCAGTGGCTCCTCGGTGTAGAGCTTTGTGTTCACTTTCCCGTCTGTGGGAAATGTGGCCGAGCTGACCGTTAAATTGCTAGTGAGTGTAGCTGGGAATGATTCTCAGGGTGGTGAACTGACCCGCCGCGGAGCGGCCTGCAGCGAAGCGAGGACACGCGGAGCGGCATCGGCGGGGTCGCGCCAACTTCCACGCCTGGGCCGCTACGCCTTCACCGGGAGCCCGCCGTCGACACCCAGGCGCTGGCGCCCGACGGCGCGTTCGTGCGGAACGACGGCGATGGCGGCCACCGGTGACCGACGGGCCGTTCGTCGAGACCAAGGACCTGATCGCCGGGTGGTACATCATCGACGTGGAGTCGTCGGACCGCGTGGTACGGCTGGCGGGGAGCTGTCGGCGGCCCCGGGCCCGGCGGCAAGCCGATCTACCTATGGTTGGAGGTTCGGCCGTTTCTGGCTGACCCGGCCACGGTCACCGAGTGAACGAGCCGCTGCCGCGAGACCTCGTACCCGCGGTGATCGGTGTCCTCGTCCGCGCGGGGCAGACTTCGCGGCGGCCGAGGCCGCCCTGCAGGACGCCCTGGTCGACGCCGCGCGCGTGTGGCCGGATGATCCGCCGCGGGACCTCCGTGGCAGATCGGTCATCCCTCGGCTCAAGGTCCCACCCATCGTCAACTGTCGGCCGCATGTTGCCAAAACCCGGCCAGCGGACCCGTGGAGACGACGGAAGACCCCCCCTTCTAGGGTTGACCGATGACGTCGGTCAAGCAGATCCAGGTCACCTTCGACTGTGCAGAACCTGAGCGCGTCGCTCGTTTTTGGTGCGAGGTGCTGGGGTACGTCGTACCGCCGCCACCGGAGGGGTCTGCTACTTGGGCGGAGTTCGACCGGACGCTTCCGCCTGAGCAGCAGGGCTCAGCATTCGCCTGCATCGATCCCTCAGGCGTGGGTCCGCGACTGTTCTTCCAGCGCGTCCCCGAAGGCAAGGTCGTCAAGAACCGGGTGCATCTTGACGTGCGGGTCGGCACCGGGCTCGTCGGTGAAGAGCGCCTTGCTGCACTTGAGGCCGAATCCGCACGACTGGTCGCGCTCGGCGCGGTGCGCGTGCGGCTACTGCCGGCCGATGGCGTCAACGAGTCGTGCCTCGTGATGCAGGACATCGAGGGCAACGAGTTCTGCCTCGACTGAGTAGGCCGCGAACGTGACACCTTCGTGAGTTGACTGGCGCAGTTCGCCATCACGAGGGTTGTGTTGAGACTCGGCATCGGGACACGGCCCGACCGACTCGGCCGTAGAACGTTCAGAAGTGGCGCTTGAGGACGCTGAGGACTGCGGCCCAGGGCAACTCTGGCGGTCCAGCTGTTCGGTGCTTGGCGTGGGGCCAGAGGTGCTCGCAGTAGATCAGTTCGACGCCGGCTGAGCGGAGTCGGTCGAGGTGGTCGTTCCCGGCGGGTTGCCGGGCATGGGCGGCATTGATGCGCGGGAAGATGATCATGGGGACGATGGCAACACACTCGCAGAGCACGGTGAGCCACCCGAACACGCCCTCCCGGTCGCGACAAGCCGTCCACCGAGACGCTCATCGAGTAGATCAGCATGGCTTCAAGCTCATCGCACCGAAGCGACGGACCATGATCGCGATGAAATTCACCATTGAGCTTGACATCGGGCTTCCTTCCCCTTTGCAGGCTGCTCTGCCATAAGACTGCCCGACGCCGACGACCTGGTCGTGCGCCGCACCACAACCCAACCGGTGCAGAGCATCAAGTGCCAGCGGCCTCGGATCGCTGATCATCACATTTCCTAGGTCAGGTTGCCGCACATCAGGTGATGGAGATCTGTCGCACGTCAGCTGTCAGAACACAGGCACCGAGGGCTTGTCGAGTGACGAGTGATGCTTGACCTTCGTGTGCCAGGCGACGCTTGACCTGGGCCGTGATTCGGCATCCGGCGTGACGTTGTCGCGACGCGGGCCGGGAATCGCACTGGTGCAGTTGTCGGCGTTGAGCAGCGGTTGGACACCGCGCGAGCGGATGGTCAGGCATCTGGCCGGGCACCCGGCTCACCCTGGGCCATCGGGGTGGGCGAGATCGTAGGCGCGGGAGAGCTTCATCGGCACCACCATCCGCCAGGCGTCGACCACGAACTCACGCGCCTCCTCCGGGTCGAGGGCGGTCAGGTCGGCCTCCACCCAGTTGAACCGCAGGTCCGACGGCCGCGGCAAATGGAAGCGGTGCGGCTGCGCCTCGACCAGCACTGCCCGCTCCTCCTTGGGAAACGCGAAACCCATCTCCGTCTCGTCGAGCGAGAACGCGACGTAGACGATCTGACCGACGCGAAACTTCAGCCTGCCCCGGACGTAGACCTGGTACGAGCGCTCCAGGCTCGAGCCCAGCCACCGCACGTCCTCGACCGTGGCCACGTCAGATCAGCCGAAGGGTTTGACGGCGCTCAGGATCGCCGTCCAGGGCAACTCCCGTCGGCCGGCGGTCCAGCGATATCTGCACCCAGACCACCAGGCGATGCTAAGCGTCGGGTCGGCATATTCGCGGTGGGCCCAATCTGGGCCGAAGTCGCCAGGTCTGAGGGCAATCGATGCCGACTCGGCCGCTGGGTCAGAGCACAGCGTCACTAGGTGCGATAGCGCCGCATCCCATTGTCGGGCTGACATGATTTGAACCTGCGACCCCTTGACCCCAGGCGCATCAGCCCTCAGGGCCGTCGGCCGCTTCCACTGGGCCAGGCGCGCCACCCGAGTAACTGTATGCCGGGACGGTCATTGGGGTATTGGCACCGGTGGGCCGGGGCCATAGGCGTGCAATTGTGAACCATGGATGCCTCGTTGGACGACCACGCCGCCGAAGATCTCGTCGCGTTTTACCAGGGTCTCCATCAACATCCGGAACTGTCATTCGCCGAGCACCGCACTTCCGCCAATGTCGCCGTCCGGCTGAACCGTTCCGGGTACGAGGTGACCACAGGCGTAGGGCGCACAGGAGTCGTCGGCCTCCTGCGCAACGGCGTCGGCCCGACGGTGTTGCTACGTGCCGACATGGACGGGCTTCCGGTGCGGGAAGGCACCGGCCTCGCTTACGCCAGCACGGCGCGAGGCGTGGACCCGGACGGCCGCGACGTCCCGGTGATGCACGCGTGCGGGCACGACATGCACGTTGCCTGCCTGGTCGGCGCGGCCCAGGTCCTCGCTGAGTCGCGCTTGTCGTGGTCGGGGACGCTCATGGTCCTGTTCCAGCCCGCCGAGGAGCTGGGCGCCGGTGCTCAGGCCATGATCGACGATGGCCTCTTCGAACGGTTCCCGCGGCCCCAGGTGGTGCTGGGGCAACATGTCGCCCCGTTTCCCGCCGGCCTATTGGCTGTGCGTGCCGGCGCGGCCTTCGCCGCCGCCGACAGCATCCGCGTCACGATGTTTGGCCGGGGCGCCCACGGTTCGCGCCCCGAGGTCTCGGTGGACCCGGTCGTGATGGCCGCGGCCACCGTCCTCCGTCTGCAGACCATTGCGTCGCGGGAGGTCGCCGGCACGGACACTGCGATCCTCACCGTCGGGGCCCTGCGGGCCGGTACGAAGGAGAACATCATCCCCGACGACGCGGAGCTGCTGCTCAGCCTGCGGACCTTCGACCCGAAGGTTCGTCAGCGCGTCTTCGACGCCATCCACCGCATCGTCCAGGGCGAGGCCACGACCTCAGGTGCACCGCGGCCGCCGGAGGTGGAGCTGACCGGCAGCTTTCCAGCGGTGGTCAACGATCACGCCGGCGTGGACCGGATCCGGCCCGCCTTCACCGCCCTTCTCGGCGCTGACCAGGTCTTCGACCCGGGCGTGGTCACCGGCAGCGAGGACGTCGGGCTGCTGGCCAGCGCGGCCGAGGCGCCCTGCGTGTTCTGGCTGCTCGGTGGCGGAGACCCGCAAGACTTCGTCGAGGCCCGTAGCGCCGAGGAGATCCTCGCGGTCTTGGGCACCGTTCCGTCCAACCACTCACCGCTGTACGCCCCAATCCCCCGGCCGACCCTCGACATTGGTGTCGCCGCCTTGGTCCGAGCAACCCGCGTGTGGCTACCGGCGCCCTTGTGACCCGCCCTCACGCTGAGAGGGGTCGTCATCTAAGCGTGTCCGGCAGACATGACAGGCGGCGTGTGTCCGTCGTTGGGGGCCATTCAGGGGCCAGGAGTCTTCAGGTGTGCCAGGCGATTGCTCTCCTGATCGACCCTGCTCCCATCTGGACGGCCCTCACCACGCTGGCGTCCGGGTTAGAGAACTGATGCCCGGCCTCGGCGATGATGGCGTCGATCTCGCTCCACGTGATCCAGGCACACGCTGACTCGATTGACGCCGGTTCATCCAGATCGGATCGTGGATGATGCCGCGCCGACCAAGCAGGGTGCGGGTCACGCGCTGCCGGACCTCGGTGACCATGGTGTTGGCCAGCGCGACGAGATGCCACTTGTCGACCGCGATCTGCACTCCGGGCAGCAGACGTTATTGGCTGGTTCAACTCAATGAGTTGGCCT
>DASQUD010000066.1:0-5710 GCA_035641455.1 Propionibacteriaceae bacterium
CCGGCCGCCTCGATGATCGTTTCCGGGTCGTGACCCTGGTGAAATGCGTGCGGTGTGCAGTACAGGAAGCCGATCCAATCCCGATTCAGCCCACGAAGCATGTTCACCGCCTCCAGCCCGTCCTCGATGAAGTCGTCGGGATGAGGCTCGATGATCAACTGCAAGCCCTCGCGTTCGAAGAGCGGGAACAGCTCATCCATCGACTTGAGGAATTGGGCTTCGGCCGTCTCGGGCGCTTCCGGCCGGCCGTTGAACTCGGAGTTGATCACCTCGACGCCGAGATCGGCGGTGATCTGGATGACCCGCTTCCAGGCCCGCACGGCTGCCTGCCGTAGATCCTCTTCCGGGCCGGACCAGCGCAGCACCGGCAGCACCGATGCGATGCCCACGCCCGCATCGGTGGCGATCTTCTTCAGCTTCTTGACGCCGGCGTCGTCGACCCGCGGGTAGCGAAAGAACGGGATGAAGTCGCCCTTCGGTGACAGCTCCATCCAGTCATAGCCCAAGCTCGCCACAATGTCGGGCAGCTCGAAGACCGGATGGCTCGAGTAGAACATCTGCGGATCAAGCGCCAGCTTCACGGTCGGTCGCCAATCAGGTCCGGAGCGGTGATGCCAGGTTCCGGTTCGTCGGCATCGAAGACCACCGGCCGGGTGCTCGTATGCAACCGGTTCGTCTCGCCGTCCAGCCGTACCGGCACCTTCTCGCCGGTATGCAGCGCCTGCACGCCCGCCTCACAGACTGCCACGGCGGCGAAGCCATCCCACGCGCCGGGACCGTCGATCGAACCGTCCTTGGCAGCGTCCACCCAGCGCTGCAACTCGGACTCGTACGCGGCGCCGAAGCGTTCGATGAACCCGTGGCTGAGCTGGCCGCCCCAGCGCCCGTCCGTCGACTTGACCTGCATGTGCTGGTCCTGACCGATGACAGCGCTGCCCTTCTCGCCGACAACTTCGGTGCGCACTTCGTACGCAACTTGTGTCCGCACGTAGATCTCATCGGTGACGATCCGTCCCGATTCGGTCTCGAAGACCACCAGCATCGGATCGTTGATGCCCTTCGGTGCGGCGCTGGTGGCCGCGCCCTTGATCACCTGGACGCTGGTCAGCTCCTCGTCGAGCAGGAACCGCACGGCGTCCACCTCATGCACCACCGAGTCGCGGATCATGAACTCGCCAGTGAAGTGATCCCCGACCGCCGCGTTGCGATGGATGCAGTGCACCATCAGCGGATTGCCCAGCCCGCCGGACATGATCAAGTTCTTCAGAGCCACATACTCGGCGTCGAAACGGCGCATGAAACCGACCTGGATCAGCTGCCTGCCCAGTGATTTCTCCTTTTGCACCAGCGCGTAGGCCGAGGGGACGTCGGTGGTCAGCGGCTTCTCGCAGAGCACCGGGATGCCCCGATCAAGGCAGGCGTTGACCTGCTCGGCGTGCGCCGCACCAGGCGTGGCCAGAAGCACGGCGTCGATCTCCGGGTCTTGGATCGCTTCGATCGGATCGCCAACCACCCGCGCGCCGACCTGGCTGGCCACCTGCTCGGCTTTCTCGGCGAAAAAGTCGTTGATCACCGTCACCTCAGCTCCGCGGATGCGCTTGCTCAGCGCATCGACGTGGAAGGCGCCCATCAAACCGACGCCGAGGACGGCAACCTTTAGATCGGTCATTGCCGTCGGCCAAAATCGATGGTCGCCCCGCTACAGGAGCTCAGATAGGCCTTGGTGCGCTTCGCGATGGGCAGCGGCATATCGGGCGTGCACGGGTAAAGATCATGTTCGATGATTGCGTCCAGGTCGCGGTCCAGCCCGGATACCTCGTCGAGCAGTGGACCCATCTCCGGCACCCCAAGCGGCGGCTCGATCATGGCGCCCATCCGCACCGCCTCGGCAAACGAGAGGTCCTTGTCAAGCACGTGTTGCACCACCAAAGGGTTCACCTGCTTGAGGTGGAGGTAACCGATCCGATCCGGATAGTTCTTGATCAACTCCAGGCAGTCACCGCCGTAGTAGGCGATATGGCCGGTGTCAAAGCAGAGATTGACCCACCGCGGATCGGTCGCGTCGAGGAACCGCTCGATCTCCGGCTGGTAACCGACGTGGCTGTCAGCGTGGGGATGAAATTGCACCGCGAGCCCGTACTCCTCGAGAATGCGGCGGCCGAGCTCGTTCATGCCGTCGGTCAGCTGCGTCCACTGCTCGGAGGTGAGTTCGCGATCCTCCAGATCCTCACCGGTCTTGTGGTGCCGCCACGTATCCGGGATGACCACCATGTGCTTGCCGCCCACGCCCTGCGTGAGCGTCGCCACGTCGGTCACCTGAGCCCACACGGCATCCCACGAGTCGGGGCGATGCAGATCCTCGAATACCGTTCCGGCTAGCACTTTCAGCTCGTGCGCGTCGAGCTGGTCCTGCAACTCTGCCGGATCGGTCGGCAGATACCCGTACGGGCCGAGTTCGATCCAGCCGTATCCGGCCTCGGCGACCTCTCGGAGAAACTGGTCGGCAGGCAGCTGCGCCGGGTCGCTCGGGAACCACACGCCCCAGGAGTCTGGAGCGGTGCCGATGGTGATCGTGGACACAGTCCTCCTTCACACGAAGAGTTTTTGGGTTGCTTTGTGCTGTTCGTAGACCTTCCGAGCATCTCGGGTGGACTCGAGGGTAGAGCTCTCGCTGACCGGCACATCCCACCAGGACTCCGAGTCGGGAGCTCCGATCAACGGATCGGTTTCTACGTAGATCACGACCGACCCGGCGGCCGCCTTGGCCGCCTTGATCGCGTCCGCGAACTCGGCCGCCGTCGAGGCTTTGATCACCCCGAGGCCGAAGCTGGCAGCATTAGCCGCCAGGTCGACCGGCAGCGTCTCACCATCCAGCCGACCGGTCTCGGGGTTGCGATACCGATAGCGGGTGCCGAACCGCTGCGATCCCAGCGATTCCGACAGCGAGCCGATCGAAGCGAACCCATGGTTCTGCACCAGCACCGTGATGATCTTGATGCCCTCCTGCACTGCGGTGGCGAGCTCGGTCGCCATCATCAGGTACGAGCCGTCGCCCACCATCACGAACACATCCCGGTCGGGGCAAGCCAGCCGCACACCGATGCCGCCGGCGACCTCGTAGCCCATGCACGAATAGCCGTACTCCACGTGGTAGCCCTTCGGGTCGCGAGTCCGCCACAGCTTGTGCAGATCACCCGGCATCGAGCCCGCCGCACACACCACCACATCCCGCGGATCGGAGAGCTCGTTGACCATCCCGATCACCTCGCTCTGGGCCAGCAAGCCATTTGTTGGGGCCGAGGCTGCAAGCACCTCGGCCGCGTGCCCTCGCGTATCGGGCAGGTAGGCAGCCCGTACGGTCTGGTCCCAGTCGGCGTTCAGCTCCCTGATCGACTTCGCGTAACCCTGGTCCACCGAGTAGCCCTCCAGCAGCGGTAGCAGGGCCTGCAGCGTCTCGCGCGCGTCAGCTTGAACACCGAGCCCGGCGTGTTTGATCACGTCCAGCCCCGCGACATTGATGTTGACGAACCGCACCTTCGGGTTCTGGAAGGCGGTCCGGCTCGCGGTGGTGAAATCTGAGTAGCGGGTGCCGATCCCGATCACCACATCCGCGTCCCGGGCGATCGCGTTGGCTGCAGTTGTGCCGGTTGAGCCGATCGCGCCGAGGCACTGCGGATGGTCATAAACCAAAGTGCCCTTCCCGGCCTGGCTTTGGCCCACCGGAATGCCGGTCGCCTCGCAGAATGCGGCCAGCGCGTCGGTACCCCGCGAGTAGTGCACGCCCCCGCCGGCCACGATCAACGGCTTCTTGGCGGATCGAATGGTGGCTGCCGCGGCCTCCAGCACCGACTTCTCCGGCAGCGGTCGAGCGACATGCCAGACCCGCTTCTCGAAGAGACCTTGGGGCCAGCCGTAGCCTTCGGCCTGCACGTCCTGCGGGAAGCACAGGGTCACCGCGCCGGTCTCGGCCGGATCAGTCAATACCCGCATCGCGGACATGAGCGCCGCGGGCAACTGTTCCGGGCGCCAGATCCGGTCGAAGTATCGCGACACCGGCCGGAACGCGTCGTTGACCGTGACGTCGCCGGAGTCGGGCAGCTCCAGTTCCTGCAGCAGCGGGGAGGCGCTGCGGTCGGCGAAGGTATCGGCCGGCAGCAGCAGCACGGGCAGCCGGTTGATCGTCGCCAACGCCGCGCCGGTGACCATATTGGTCGCACCCGGTCCGACGCTGGTGGATACCGCGTAGGTCTGGAGCCGATTCTTCATCCGGGCGTAGGCGGCTGCGGTGTGCACCATGGCCTGCTCGTTGCGGCCCAAGATGTACGGCAGCGTGTCCGGCTCCTCGAGCTCGGCCTGCAGCAGGGCCTGGCCGATGCCGGCCACGTTGCCGTGGCCGAAGATTCCGAAGCAGCCCGCGAAGAGCTTGTGCTCTTCGCCGTCGGATTCGGAGTACTGAACGCCGAGGAACTTCACCAGTGCCTGCGCGACGGTCAGGTGAACAGCCTCCGCCACCATCACTCCTCTCCCACGAGTCGGGCGTCGACGGCCTGATCCGTCCAGGTGTTCCGCACCCAGGCTTGATCCGGGTGATCGGAAATCTTCCAGGCGCGTTCGGAGCTAGGACCGGCCATCACGTTCAGGTAGTACATGTCGAACCCAGGAGCCGCCACGCACGGTCCATGCCACCCGTACGGGACGAGCACCGTATCTCCATCGTGCACCTCCTCCAACAGCTCGATGTCCTTGCCCGGCGAAGACGACGTCCGCATGAAGCCAAAACCCTGCTCACCCTCGGGGCCGGCAGCAATCTCGAAGTAGTAGATCTCCTCCAGCTCAGACTCGGTTTCGGTGGCCTCATCGTGCTTGTGCGCGGGATAAGACGACCAGTTCCCGGCCGGAGTGATCACCTCACAGGCGATGATCTTGGACGCCGCCAGCGCGCCGGGGGTGCCGAAGTTGCGTACCTGGCGGCTGGCCGCCCCGGCACCGCGGAGCTCGACGGGAACCTCCTCAGCGGACCCATAGTGAAGGGGCAGCGATTGCTCGGTACGGGCACCGCAGAGAGCGAATCGACCGCCCGACTCGGAGCGCAGCGTGACGACTTGGCCGATCCCCACATACGCCAGGTCTGTCGGTCCCGCGAAGACGCTCTTCCGGCCGTCGAGTTGGAGGCGCGAGTTGTCGGCCTCGATCGCCACAGATCCGCTGAGCGGCAGCACGATCACCTCGTCGCCGCCGGTCACCAGTTGATGGCTGCCGGCTGGATCCAGCGAGACGACCCGCAACGAGGAGTAGGCCCACCCGGCCGATTCCGGCACGACGTGCACCTGATAGCCCGGCGACATCGCCGCTCCGGCGGGAAGGTAGTACTTGGACGTCATCACGATCACCGCACGAGTGACACTGCCGTGTCGACCGCCTTGGCAACTTCGTCGTCGGCCGGGTAGAGCATGGTACGGCCGACCACCAGACCGCGTACCGACGGCAGTTTCAAGGCCGCATCCCAGGAGGCAAAGGTTTCGTCGGGAGCGTCATCTGGGTCACCTCCGAGCAGCAGCGTGGGCAGCGTGGTCGCGTCCATCACCCGCTCCATCTCAGGCACGACCGGAAGCTTCAACCACGTGTACGCGCTGGAGGAGCCCAGTCCTTGGGCGATGTGTACCGACTTGATCACGGCCTCCGGTGACAGATCGTTGACGAGCTTGCCGCC
>DASQUD010000067.1:0-23403 GCA_035641455.1 Propionibacteriaceae bacterium
ATGATCAATACCTACTGGGTCCAGATCTGCTGGTCGCACCCGTGACGGAGGTGGGAATGACGGGTCGCCAGGTGTATCTACCGGCTGGAGACTGGTACGACTGGCACTCCGGCGAGCTGTTCGGCGGGAATCAGTTCCTTCTCGCCCCCACGCCGATGGACCACATTCCGCTGTACGCGCGAGCGGGTGCGGTGATCCCGATGTGGCCCGATGCACCATCGTCAACCGACGGCTACCACCCCAGGGAGATTGAGCTCCATCTGTTCGTACCGACGGCCGATGGACGCCACACGTCGATGCTGCAGGAGGACGACGGGCTCACGTTCGCCGCCGTGGACGGAGCGTGCTACCGGACGACGTTCGAGGTCCAGCGAGCGGACGACCAAATCGAGGTGCGGGCTTCCGTCAGCGGGCAAGGCTATCCGGAGTTCGCCCGCGAGCGACTCGCTCTGGTCCTCCATGGAGCCGAGCCAGCCACGGTTCGGGTGGACGGGGTGGACGTCACTGGAGAGGCCGGCCGATTCGTCTTGCCGAACAGCGGCACTCCGTTCAGCCTCGAGTTTGCGACCTAGTGCCAGCCCGTGACGATTTCTTGAGCCTCAATCAGCTCTTATCGGGGAACGAGTGATGCTCGTGCGTAACGACCCAGCGCCCAGCCTCCTTGCGGAGACCGATCGAAAGACGCAGCCGATTCGTAGGGTCGTTGGCCAGTTCCTCGCAAGACCCGCAGCGCAGCAAGCCGTACGCGAATGCCACGTCCTTCCCCGCCGTGACGTCCAGCGAGACGATCTCGAAGCAGGCGCCCTCCCTCTGCCAGACGAAGAACGGCGGCCATGTCTCCCGATACGCCTGGATTCCCCTCACCCCATCCTCGGGCGGTGGCACGTCGAACATCACGATGTCGTCGGCGTGGTCGGCGAGCACCGCCTCCAGGTCACCCTCATGCACCGCGAGCGCCCACCGCTCGATCAACCCGCGGATCTGTGCCTCGTCGTTTGTCATCCTCTTGCCGTCCCTTCAAAGTGATGCATACCCAAACAGCCTGTCGGGGTAGACCCGTCCCGCACGTCCAAGTGATCGGGCGATGCCATACCGAAAGCCACCAATAGGTTGGAGGAGTGCTGGATCTGATCGACGTGGTTGTCGAGACACCGCGGAGCAGTCGCAACGTTTACGAGGTCGACGATCAAGGCAACGTTCGCTTCGACCGCCGCCTGCCCGGTTCCTTCGCATTTCCCGCCGACTACGGCTACATCGTCGGCGCGACCGGTTCGGACGGTGAGCCCTTGGACGCCCTTGTCCTGATGCCGGAAGCGACTTACCCAGGAGTACGAGTTCGAGCCCGAGTCGTCGGCGTCTTCTGGATCATGACCGCTCACGGACGTGAGGCGAAGTTGGTCTGCGTTCCCGCTGGCGATCCGGCTTACCGCGAGGTTGCCGAACTGGCTCAGCTGCCTGAGCACCAGCTGCAAGAGATCGCTCACTTCTTCGATATCTACCGCGATCTCGATCCGGGCAAGGAGGTGCGGTCGGATGGTCGAGATGGCGCTGCCGTCGCAATCGAAGTGCTGAATCAGAGCCGATGAGCCTGCCCGTCACCACCCTGTACATGCTCATGTCGTTGGACGGCAAGATCTCCACCGGCGCGTCGGACGAGCGAGACTTCGACAAAGATCTCCCGCGCGTCACCGGCGTGGCCGAGGGACTAGGACAGTACTACCAACTCGAAGAAGGAACCGGCCCCTTCTCGCTCAATACCGGACGGGTCCTGGCCAAAGTGGGCTGGAACGACATCAAGATCAACATCGAGCGACTTCCGGTCTCCTTCGTGGTGGTCGACAATCGGCGACTCACGGCTCGTGGAGTGAGCAACCTCCTCGAAAGGACCGAGCAGCTGATCGTCGTCACGTCGAACGTGCGGCACCCGGCCCTTCGGGTCGAGGACCCAAGGTTGAACGTCCTGGTCGCTGACGCTCCGCTTGACTTCAACCGCATTTTCAGCCAACTGGCCGACCGGGGAATTCAGGAGCTGACGGTGCAGTCCGGCGGCAGCTTGAATTCGACGCTCGTGCGATCAGGCCTCATTCATTACATCTCTGTCGTGGTGGCGCCGGTGCTGGTCGGCGGCAGATCCACCCCCACTCTGGTCGATGGTGATCCCCTGCACAGCGACGGCGACCTCGCGTTGCTTCGGCCGCTAGAGCTGCTGAGCGCTCGCCCTCTTGACGGCTCCTACCTTCATCTCCGTTACGCCGTCAAAACCAGCCGCAAGCTCTGAAATCGGGAGATGGACAGCCCACAGTGCGCGTCCATCCGGTGCCAGAACGACGGTCGCAGTTCTCACCCGGTGCTCTGGCCGAGGATCTGGGCGCGATTGGAGGCGGGCCGGACTCCATGCTCGTCAGTCACTCCGTACGATTCTGCGACCTCTGCCGCCACGAGCCAGCGACCCGTCAACTCGAAGACGCTGGCATCGCCCGCCAGCGCGGCCACGGCGCGACCGACGAACAGCGGCGTTTCCCGGTTGGCCTCGTTCTCGAAGTACTGGATGTTGGCGATCACACTTTCGGTCAGGACAAGTCCTGGATACAGCGAGATTGAGCTGATCTTGTACGGCCGCAGGTCCTCTGCCATGTCACGAGCGAGCCGGTCGATGGCGGCATGCGCCACACCGTAGGGAACTGGCGGCACAAACACCTGACCGGCGAACGAGGACACGCTCACGATCAGACCCGGACCCGAGTTGATCATCAGGGACGCCGCCAGGGCCGAGGTCACGTAGTGCGCTCGAAGGCCGATGCGGTGCATCGAGTCCCACAAGGACAGCGGCTGCTCCCAGAACGGTCCCGGATTGAAGTCGGATCCATCGGTGAACCGCTCGTAGCCGCCCCACACGCTGTTGACCAGTACGTCCAGGCGGCCCTGCTCGTTCGAGATCCGATCGACTACTCCAGCAATCTGATCATCGTCGCCGGCATCCATCGGCGCGGCGATCCCAGCACCGCCCAGCGCAGTGACCTGCTGTGCCGTGTTGTGGACCGTACCGGGCAGTCCAGAGGGCGCCGATCCCTCCACGGTCGTCCGGCCAGTGACATAGACAGTTGCTCCTGCTTCCCCGAGTCCGCAGGCGATCCCCCGCCCCACGCCACGACTGGCGCCGGTGACCAGCGCGACTCTTCCCGCTAGCGGCCGTCCGTCCATGTTCGGAAGCTAACATCGGCCGCCGACAGCGAGACCCGAGAGCGTCGCCGGACCCCCGCCAGGCCTAGATCTCCACCCCGAGCCGACGGCACACGGAAGCGGTATCGGCGCGGTGGCGTGGCGTGCTGACCGGGTACTCGAGGCACCACAGCAGCTGATAGACCAGCGCACGGTCGGAGCGTCCCTCTGCTGCTGGCGCCGCCGCCTCATAGACCTCCCAGAAGCCGGCTCCGGTCATGTTGTCCCAGAAGCTCATCCGGGCGATGTCGGACTCCGGAGGCCCAGCCCACACCTTGTCCCAGTCGAGCACCGCGGCGAGTTGCCACCCCGCGCCTCCGGGTCGAAAGATGAGGTTCGTGTGCTGCAGGTCGTCGTGGCACAGAGTTGAGCGCATCTGGTCGGCGAACAGGCTCGCCCTGCGGTCGAGGACGTCCAAGAAGGTCGCACGCCGGCCAGGATCTGCGACCCGAAGCTGAGCTCGGCGGCGCAGCCCAGCGAGGAGATCGTCTCCCGCCGGTTGGCCAGCAGCGTTCAGCTCACCAAAGGAAGGGAACCGGAGCGACTGCATCGCCAGCACGGCCGTCGCGATCTGCCGATGCGCAGCCCGAACCTGCTCCGGCGCCAGCTGCGGACATAGCCGGCGCCACACGACGCCGGCGACATGCTCCTGCAACAGGTAGCTCCAGGGGCCGCCCCGGTACGACGTGTCCACCGCCAGCACGGTGGGCACCGGAACGCCCGCGGCTCGAGCGAGAGACACGGCGGTGGCTGTCCGCTGAAGGTCGACCCCAGGGAGTGTGTTCGGACCCGCCACCTTGAGCACAAGGCGGCGCGGAGGTCGGGATAGCGTCAATCGAAGCACCGACTGATCCCGGCCGGCCTGCAACAGTTCCACGTGGGTGACAGAGTTCTGCGAGCCGAGCACGGCCTGGACCTGCGTGCGAGCGAAGTCCTCGAGATCGGTGTCGATCATCCCGACCGGGATCCTCCAGGTGCGAGGAACGCCGGAGTAGTGGCGGACGACATGCTGGACCGGTGATGAGCGCTCAATCTGTGTTGGCGCACGTGGACCTGTTCACCAGCGCCGGCGCAGACCCGTGGGTAGACGGCGGCTGGGGCATCGACGCTCTGCTGGGTGAGCAGACCCGGATCCATAGCGACCTGGACCTGGTGATCGCCCGCGAGCAGGTCGGTGTAGTTCGAAACGTCCTCGAACAACGTGGGTTTGCGGTGATCCGGAGCTGGTTGCCGACGGCGCTGGCCTTTGCGCATCCCGACGGTCGCGAGGTTGACCTGCACCCGGTGGCACTCACCCCGGACGGAGGTGGGGACCAGGACCTCGGTCAAGGCCGGACATTCCATTACGGGCCTCCCGCCTCTGGCCAGATCGGTGGCCGGTTGGTCAGATGCGTCAATGCAGAGTCGCAACTACGTGCGCACGTCGGTTACCAACCCTCCGACAAGGATCGCGCTGACATAGCTGCGCTGGCACGTCGTTACCACCTCCCGTTACCTGTCGGCTACGTCGAATCTGAGCAAGATTGAGCGATTTGTTCGGAAGCAGCATTTGGCATCCCTTCCGTCAGCAGGCACTAACGCTCTCCGTCAATCAGCTGGGTCAACCGCTCGGTCGAGATGCAGGAGACGAGACAGCGTTCCTTGGCGTCCGCCATCAACGCTGCTGTCCAACCGGTGAAGCCGCCGTCTCCCAGCTCGATCTCGGCGGTGTCATGATCGGCCATGATCTTGAATGCGGCTGACCGGTAGTAGCCGATACCTTGGGTGCGCTCTGGCGCGTCGGCCAGCCGAACTCCCGCGAGTGCCGGCCGTACCGTGTCGTCCACCCGCTCTCGTGCCGGCACATCGTCGATGAGTGTGAGGTCGATCCGGCCGACCTGTGCGCCGAGCAGCGCTACGATCACCTCGGCCCAGAACCGCAGATGCAGCACCAGCAGCTCGGCCTCAGTACGTCCCGCCCCCGAGTCCCGGGCGCTGGAAACAAGCGTGAAGAGCTCGAAATGGGCGGCTGCCTCGGGCGCATCGAACCGCTGGTTTCGCAACGCCCGGTGGCACGCCGCGAGGTGGACGGCACCGGCTCGACCACGCCGCCGGGCGGCGGCCTCCAGCGCCAGGACATTGGTCGGGTCGCTGACGACCTCGCTCGACCGCACGGTGCTCAGCACCCGGTTCTGGTCGGCCGCACCGACCGCGGCACAGGTGCCCAGCGGGGTGACCGGGGACAAGGCCAATCCGTCGAAGTCCGCTGGGAGCATGCGCCACAGATGTGCGACGGTGGGAGCTAACCGCCGAGGATCAATGCCCGATGGCCGAACGAACCGGTCCTGCTGCCAGCGTTCGCGTAGCCGCGGGAGATCCACCTGGTGCGCCCGCGTCCTCGCCAAGTTCAGGAGCAGCGTCTGCAGGTCGGTCGGCGCGAGCTCATTCTCCAGGACGGCCCTCGCACCAGCCGGTAGCCGGGCCCAGACCCGCTCGACGGCGGGCGCACCAGCGCGCCGGCGGTCGCTCATCCTGTGACCCTAGAGGACCATGCAGGCGTCTTTGACATCAGTCAAAAGGTCAGTCGCTGTGGTGATCGCGGCCGACAGCTCGTTGGACTCAGCACCGAGGTGGGCAAGGACGTCGTTGGCCCTGCGTACGAAGTCAGCCGGTGCCTGAGGCAGACGCCCAGCGGAGGCCACGGCGCCCTTCTCGTTGATGAGCCAGCGTCTGGCACGCCCATGGAGCGCGTACGCGCACAGCCCGACGACGCGAAACAGACAACCCGCCACGTAGACGGTGTCGCCGCGAGATGCCGCCTTTGGCAGTGCATCCAGGATGAAGCCGGCCTCCCAAAGCCTGGCGATCAAGGCATCGCCGAGCGCGGTGGGATAGGTCGCGACCTGCTGCTTCAGCGCTGACAGCTCCCCGGACGGGTCAGCGAGCACCATCCCGAGGGCGACCTCACCGGCGTAGCTCGTCTCCAACACGCCCATCGGATGCCCGACCTGGAAGTGGAACTCCACGCGGCCAGCAAGGGCGTTCTGGCAAGAGAGGTGCACCCGACGGAGGTCCCGGTACAACCAGTCCACCGCTGTGTCGGCAATCGTCAGCCAGCCGCCTCCGTCGACCCACGCACCCCACGCGCCCGGCTCCGTGACCTCGGCGAGCGGGCCCGCCACCTCTCGGGCCAGGTTTCTGAGTCCGGCGACGTCGAGCGGAGGTCGGTAGTACAAGCCGAGATCGACATCGGAGTCCGCAGTGTGCTCCCCGCGGGCTCGGCTACCTCCAAGCATCACTCCGGTGATCCCGCGGACGGCGACCAATCGCTCGGACAGCCGGAGGAGTTGATCCTCTATCAGCACCTGGCGATCGTCACTCAGCCAGTGAGACCGGCCGTCGAGTCGAGCAGCTGCAAGAGCTCATGCGCGGCCAGCTCGATCTTCTTGTGCCGCCATTCCGAAGCACGATAGACGCAGGCGATGAGGCCTGTCCTATGAACGCGGCGCAAATCGCCGTAGACAAAGGCGTAACGAGCTTTGGTCTCGTCGTTCGCGCCCTCGGTGAGGCCCAGATGCCAGGCGCCATACTCATCCCACGAGTGCTTCGCCAAGAAGCCGTTTTCGGCCTCGGCCTTCGGCTGGGCGTTCCCCCAATCGCTGTCCAGCACGTATTGCTTCGCCTCGATCAGCGCCCGGCACTTGGCCACGCCAGCCGGGTTCACCGTGTACTTCGCCATCCCCCACCTTCGTTCGAACTATCTACAGCGCCGAGATCAGCGTCTCCTCGGCGAAACCGAGCCAGTCGTAGACACTGACCATGAAGCTGCGCGGGTCGTCATCCGGCAGATCGGACAGCGCGTCGGCCGCCTCGGCGTCGGCGATATTGAGCCGAGTGGCGACAGCGAGCCGGACACTGGTCAGCGTCCGCAGCCACGCCTCCGTCTCCTCGGCGGGAATGCGCAACGGATGTGCGCCCTGCTCAGTTTCGGCGAGCCGGCGCAGCACGGTCATGGCGTCGGTGATCTTCTTTCCCCGAAGCCCTCGCTCGGTGAACCGCCGAAAGTCGGACGCGGCCGCTGCGTCGTGGGGATAGGCGTTGGGAAACAGCCGTTTGAGCACGGGGTCGCTCGGCTCCTCCGGCTGATCCGGATCGACCTCCAGCTCGCGAACGAGCTCGCTGAAATTGTCCGGACCAGCATCGGAGGCATACTTCTCCGGCTCGCCGTCGGACACCAGCTCGACCAGCTGATTGATCAACGACGACAGCAACTCGACCTCGTAGCCGCTGAGCTCCGTCGTGATGAGCCCGCGCCGGCGGCTGAACTTCTTCACGACCGGATCTTCACAGTTCGTCGGCCTTGTCGAGAGTCGCCCACAATCCGTACTCCTGCATGGCGGTGACGTCGCGTTCCATCTCCTCGCGGGTTCCGCTGGAGACCATCGCCTTGCCCTCGGTGTGCACCTGCATCATCAGCTTGTGCGCCTTTGTCTTGGAGTAGCCGAAGTAGGCCTGGAAGACATGGGTGACGTAGGACATCAGATTGACCGGATCGTCCCAGACGATGGTGACCCAGGGAGTCTGCGGGACGGTAACTTCCGCAGGCCGCTCCGCTACGGCGGTCCCACCCGCCGGGACCACCCCGACACCCTCCGACTCAGCCATGGAGACCATTCTGGCCCTGCCCTAGGGTGACGCGTGTGAGCGGCACCGGTTCCACTCCGACATCGCCTTCAATGTGGGGGCCTCGCGAGGTGCCAACGACAGCGTTGCTCACCGACCACTACGAATTGACGATGCTTCGGGCGGCTCGCGAGGCCGGCACGGCGGAGCGGCGGTGCGTTTTCGAGATGTTCGCTCGAAGGCTGCCAGAAGGTCGGCGGTACGGCGTCGTCGCCGGGGTAGGCCGTGCGCTGCGGGCCTTACGCCAATTCCGCTTCGATGAGGAGGCGATCCAATTCCTCTGCGATCGACGCATCGTCGACTCGGCGGACGCCGATTGGCTGGCCGATTATCGCTTCCGGGGTGACATCTGGGGGTACCCGGAGGGCGAGCTCTACTTTCCCGGCTCGCCCGTGCTGATTGTCGAGAGCACCTTTGCCGAGGGTGTGGTGTTGGAGACCCTGCTGCTCAGCATCTACAACTACGACTCGGCCATTGCCTCCGCCGGCTCCCGGATGACGGCGATGGCGGGAGACCGCCCCTGCATCGAGATGGGCTCCCGGCGCACGCAGGAACTGGCCGCGGTGGCGGCGGCGCGCGCCGCTTACATCGTCGGCTTCTCGAGCACCTCGAATCTCGAGGCCGGTCGCCGCTACGGGGTGCCCACCAGAGGCACGTCCGCGCACGCGTTCACCCTGCTGCACGGCACTGAACGGGAGGCCTTCCGCGCGCAGATCATGGCGCTCGGCGAGGACACCACCCTCCTTGTCGACACCTACGACGTGTTCGCGGCCGTACGGACGGGAGTGGAGCTGACTGGTGGCCGGCTGGGCGCCGTCCGGCTGGACTCGGGAGATCTCGGCCTCCTGGCGGTCCAGGTGCGGGAACTGCTCGATTCGCTCGGCGCGACAGATACCAAGATCATCGTCACCAGCGACCTGGATGAGTACACCATCGCCGCGCTGGCCGCCGCACCGGTGGACGGATACGGCGTCGGAACGGCGCTGGTGACCGGCAGCGGCCACCCCACCTGCGGATTCGTCTACAAGCTCGTGGCGCGTGCCGAATCCGATGTCGCCGACGCTCCGCTCGTCCCTGTAGCCAAGAAGAGTGCCGACAAGATTTCGATCGGCGGCCGAAAGCAGGGGGTGCGTCGGACCTCCAGTGAGGGTGTCGCCGAAGCTGAGCTCGTCGGTAGCGATGTCCGTTCAGACGGTGACAGGAATGGTCGGAACTTGCTCACACAGCTTGTCAGGAACGGCGAGGTCGTCGGAGAGGAACCACTCCAAGCGGCCCGCGACCGCCATCAGCGGGTACGCGCCGAGTTGCCGCCCGAGGCGCTGAAGATGTCCAAAGGTGAACCTGTGATTCAGACCGTATACCTCAACAACGGGTGATGGACTTGGCCTAGGCCGGATCGCCCGCGGCGGCCGAGCAGAGGCTTTCCCATGCCGTGCGACTGACGCCGCATCGAGATCCGCACATCTTGACGTATCGCCGGGCGATGACCGTCCTCTCTCCTCATGACCTCGCGCAGCAACGCGAGCACAAACGCAAAGGAGAGCACCGAGATGTTCGGGGTGAATCAAGGCCAGGCGGCTCAATGAACAGCGTTGGCGTGCTGGCCGGTTCGGTGTCGACGGCACTGTTCATCGGCAGCGCGCTCCCGATGCTGTACAAGGCGGCCCGCACCAAGGACCTCGGCAGTTACAGCCTCGGCAATATCGTCTTGGCGAACGTTGGCAACGCGGTCTATGCCCTCTACGTCTTCAGCCTGCCGGCCGGACCGATCTGGGCCATGCACACCTTCTATCTTGTGAGCACCGCGCTCATGCTCTTCTGGTACCTGCGCTATGAACTCAGCAAGCGCCGCGAGCGGTCGCCGGTAGTTGATCAAGCAGACGCTTCGGGGCCACCTGCCGATAGGCGTCCAGCACGATGGCCTCGAGCTCCGGCTGTGTCACGTCGAGCAGCTGCACCCCCAGCCAGCCGCGATGGCCGACGTACGGAGGACGGAAGAAACGATCGGGCTCGGCCTCGACCATCTCCACCTGGACATCGTCGGGCGCCGCGCACCAGATCGCCAGCCGGCCATCCTGGTGATGATCATCGAGGAACATCACGAAGCATCGTTTGCCTGCAATGAAGAACGCCGGACCACCGTGGCTGACCCGCTCCGACGTCTCAGGCCAGCGCAGCGCCGCGGTTCTGACCATTCCCAGCGCTCGGGTGACATCGGCGCTCCCATAGGCTGGCATCGCTCGGTTCAGCGCAACGAGACGACTTGAGTACGGGCAGCAAGATCATGCAGCGCCTGGCGCTTCGGATTCCAGAGCGGGAAAAGGGCGTCGATCAGCTTGACGACCGCGAGCACTCCACTCGCACCCGGCAGTACCCAGATCGCGGACCGGAGAAGGATGACGGGCCAAGGCAATGGTGCGCGCGAGAGCCCAACATCGACGGGGACAACCCGTAGGCCGCAGACGAGCTTCCCGGGAGTCGCGGCCTTCCATCGCAGGAAGGTGACCAGGTAGATCATCTGGAGAGCGAGGGTGACGGACGTGATCGCCAACTGGTCGCTGGCGGACAAGAGATCGGTGGGGTTGAGCTGGGGCGGTGGTTGCCCGGCCTGTGCCGCTCGCACGATCGCCGAAAAGGCGTCCGACATCGCTCGAACGAGCCGAAGATAGATCGGCGCCAGCACGATCGCGCCAATGGCGGACAGGATGATACCGTCGATCACTGTGGCCAGGACCCGCCACCACCAGCCAGCGAGCAGCACGCCGTCGGCTGTTCGGGGGGCCGCTGATCTTCTCAGTGCCGGTTGGTAGCCACCGGGCTGCCCATGCTGGGGATATCCGCGGGGGTCAGCCCACTGTCCCGGCAGAGCGCCGTCTCGGGGCCGGGTGTTCCGCGTCCATTGCCAGCCATCCCAGTACCGCTCCTGCGCCACGTTCGCAGGGTCGGGGTACCAGCCGCCGGGGGCGGCATGCCGTCCTGGTGGGGCCGGTGGAGAGCCGACGGGAATCTCAGACACGCCTATCATCCTAGGTTCGCTCGTCGGCGCCACCTGCGGCTGCGAGCCCTTCCTCGGGCGTGACGCAAACCGTCAACGCCCCGGCGGCAACCTCGGCGGTGAGGGTGCGGCATTCTCCCTCGGCCACATCACCGTCGAGCTGATAGGAATCGGCATGACCCAGCCGGACCTGGACGCGCGTGCCCTGCCACTCGTCCACCCGGTCGTCGGAGCGTCGCCGGAAGGTGATCAGCCGGATGAACACCCGTACCCAGTGAGTGAAGCGGTGCGGTGAGGCCACGTAGACATCCAGGAGACCATCGTCAGCCTTGGCGCGCGGTAGCAAGGTAATGCCCCCGGTCAAGGTGCCGATGTTGCCGATCACGCAGATCATGGCGCGTCGGCGGTGGATCCGGCCGCCGTCGATGGTGATGGCCATGTCGATCGGCAACCTGCCCAATGCCTTTGCGGTAGCGAGGAAGTAGGCGCCAGGGCCGATGACCTTCTTGAGGTCTGGGTTCGTTTCGTCCATGATCATGGCGTCCATCCCAGTGCCGGCCATGACGGCGAAGTGCTCGCTGCGCCGATCATCGACCGTGAGTTTGATCAGATCGATCGCACGGGTGTGCATCTGTAGGGCGACCTCGACCGCCTCTGCCTCCTTGAGGGGAAGATCAAGGGAGTGCGCCAGGAGATTTCCGGTGCCGGCCGCGACCACGCCCATCGGAATCCCGCTGTTGGCCAACCCGTTCGCGACGATCCTGACCGTACCGTCCCCGCCCGCCGTGATCACCAGGTCGACCGCGGCTTCGACCGCACGCGCCGCCATCGTGTGGCCGGGATCGTCTTCGGTCGTGGCTAGCCAGATCGGTTCCTCCCAGGCGGTGGGAACGAGTTGCCGATTGATCGTGGTACGAAAGTCCTCCGATACCTTCGTCGGATTGAAGATCACCGCGCATCGGCGTCGCTCTGGCTGATCAGCCACTCTTACCCCTCCCCCGAACACCACCTGGCCGTGGGTCCTTATCGTGTCAGACGCCCGCCCCTGCCCGGGCGCAAGCGCTCGATGGCGCCGAGGTAGTCCGATCGGCCTCGCCGTCACCGAGCAAACTCGTTGCGTACCCGGCCGATCCGCAGAGAGCTGCCGACCGCCAGCAGAGTCACCCCCAGCATGGCGGCGTAAACGACTCCGAAAGTCAGCGACAGATTGCCGGTCGGGCGCAATGCAGCGAAGATCGTGCCGCTCAGCCCGACGAAGATGCCGGTGCCAAGCGCGTCGAAGAGGTTGAGCGAGGACGCGTTGCGACCCTGGACGGACACCTCGGACAGCGTCATCACCGCTAACGACGTGCTGGAGGTGGCCAGCCCCATCCCGAGCCCAGCGAAGATCCAGCCGAGCCCGACCAAGCCGAACCACAAGCCGGGCCAGATCCCCACCATGGCCACGATCGACACGCCAACCGCGACCGACAGGCACCCGTACGTGATCAAGCGGTCACGGCGGATCTTGAGCCAGGGGCGAGACTGCAACCACGAGCCCGTGGTCCATCCGATCGAGCCGATGGTCAGTACCGCACCGGCGAGCAACAGCGAGATTTTGCGTTGCTCCACCAGCATCAGCGGGATGAAGGCCTCGCTGCCGAAGTGCGCGCCCGGGAGCAGCCCACGTACCATGATCACGGCCGAGAGGCCGCGACCGAGCCGCAGGAAGCCTGGTGGCATCAGCCGGGGAAGGCCGACGATGAGGCCCGCCACACCGGCAAGAAGCAACGCCAACGCGACCCAGTCCAGTCGCTGTCCAGCCAGCTGAATGGCCGCGGCCGCCACCGCCACCAGCCCTGCAGCCCAGAGTGCCGCCGGCCGGGCGGCTGGTTCACCTTGCTGCGGCCGGTACGAGCGGATCATGATCAGTAGCGTCGGCAGTACCATCGCCCCGCCCAGGGCAACCAGCGGCAGGACGGCGATGAACACCCAATGCCAGCTGAAGGCCGAGGTCAGCCAGGCGGCGACCGGTGGACCGAGGAATGATGGCAGCACCCAGGCCGTCGAAATGTAGGTGAACATCCGCGGCCGCTGCCGTGTTGAGTACGCCTGGGCGACGCAGACGAAGATTGCGGTATTGATCACCCCGCTGCCCAGGCCTTGAATCAACCGGCCACCGATGAGCTGGGCGATGTGCTGCGCCGTGCCCGCCACGACCAGACCCACCGCGAAGATCGCCAAGCCCACGAGCAGCGGCCTAGCCGGTCCGATCCGATCGCTGAGCCGGCCGGTGACGACGGTGGAGAAGAGCATCCCGATCACGAAAAGGGAGAACAACCAGGCGTAATAGGTCAGCCCGTCGAGTTCGCGCGCAGCCACCGGCATGGCGGTGGCCACCGCGATGGCCTCGAATGCGATCGCCACAACGGTCATGCACAGCCCGACTGTGAGGTTGCGCAGCGACATCGACGTTGGCGCCGCTCGCTGCGTTGCTGGCCGATCGATCGTCATCACGCTCAGTCCACCACCCGGAACCGCGTGCGGTCAGCACCGGGGCCTGACCGAGCTCGATGTCTAGACTGTCGGAATGAGCGAGCAGCCGGGTCCGGGCGCCCAGACCATCATCGATGAGCGAACAGAACAACGTTCGGAGTTCCGCGTCGAGGAGGGCGACCACGAGCGCTTTTCGCACTACGTGCGCAAAGAGAACCTCACCGAGGCCATGGTGATGGGTACGCCGGTCGTGGCGTTGTGCGGCAAGGTGTGGGTGCCAAGCCGTGACCCCGAACGCTTTCCGGTGTGCCCGGAGTGCAAAGAAATCTGGGAAAGCCTCGCCCGGGACGACGACTAGCGGGAGACTTTCGGGCCTGCGCGGCTGCTGGACCTCGACCGCCCGCCCTCCTACGCTTCAGCCATGGAGGATCCCGAACCGGCGCACCGCACGTTAGTGCTGGTCCGGCACGCGAAATCCTCTTGGGACTCCGATGTGGACGATCATGATCGTCCGCTGTCCGGGCGTGGCCGACGCGATGCCGTGGCCATCGGACAGGAACTCACCAGACGGGGCATCCGTCCAGACCTGGTCTTGTGTTCCACGGCGGTGCGGACCAAGCAAACGTGGCAGCAGGCTGTCACCGGTGGCGCCCAAGCCGGCGAGGTGCGCTACCAACCCGAGATCTACCACGCCTGGGTGCCCGAATTGACGTCGATCATCCGGGAGCTGCCCGATACGGCGGCCACGGTGTTAGTGCTCGGCCACGCTCCGGGCATACCCGACCTGGTGGAGTTCCTCGCCGTTCGCGATCATGGCTCTGCCAACTGGGCGCGGATGGACGAGAAGTTCCCGACCGCGGCGCTGGCGGTGCTCGCAGTAACCGGCCCCTGGTCGGAGGTTGGCCGATCGCGGGCAACGCTGGCCGCGTTCGACGTCGCGCGGGGGTGACTAGCGGGGCGGTTCAAGCGGCTGGCGCCATGTCGACGCTGACGTTCATGTTGGACTTCTTGGCCTCGGTGAAAATCACCCCACGAACCGGCGCGACATCGCCGTAGTCGCGTCCCCAGGCCACGGTCGCGTGCGAATCGTCACACAGCCGGTTGTTCGTGGGGTCCAGGTATAGCCACCCGGCCTCGGGCACCCAGCAGCCGACCCAGGCGTGGCTGGCGTCGGCACCGATCAGTCGTGGTCGGCCCGGCGGTGTTCGGGTGGCCAGGTAACCGCTGACGTAACGCCCACCAAGACCGAGACTGCGCAGCCCCGAGACCATGAAGTGTGCGTAGTCCTGGCAGACACCGGTGCGCTGCTCGAGCAACTCACCGACCTTCGTGCTCAGCGTGGTGGACCCTGATTTGTAGGTGAAGTCTGCGTACACCCGATGCATCAGGTCCGTCGCCGCCTCTCCGATAGGGCGCCCGGGAGTGAACGACTCGCGTGCGTACGCCTCGATTGCCGGCGGGATCTCCACGTACGGTGAGCCGAAGGTGAAGTCGGCCGCCTCCCAGGCATCAGCCACGTCGGTCCGCTGCTGCGGCCGGGACTGTTCCCACGGCAGCGCGAGCGCTTGGTGAGCCAACCCGTGCGACGACAGCTCAATCACGCTGATCGCGGTGACTCTGAGCTCGGTATGCGGCCGTACGACATGGAAATAGGACTTCGTATTGCCGTAGGCATCGATGTGGCGGAACAAATCGGCGGGCTCGGGATCGATCTGCACTTCATGAGCCAGGCAGCGCTGCCAGGCCAGGTCCCGCGGCCGGAGGTAGAACTGTCCGAAGCTCCCGGTGACATCGGAGTCGTAGGTGTAGGTCGTCGTGTGGGCAACGCGATAGGTCTTCATGGCACCCCCGCGCCAGCGGGGCTACCCACGTCGTTGCTCCGGTACATCGGCCTCGGAGCAGGCGGCAACTGCTGGTAAGCCGCTCGGATCGTTTCGGAGAGGTCGCGAAGCTGAGCTTGCAGCCCACTCAGGAACTCGGCCAGCGCGGGTCTCTCGCCGCCGCTGAGGTGGCAGAGTTCGACGAGATCAGCATTCCGCACCCGCTCGATCATCCCGTCAAGCAGCCGCAGTTGCCGGGCGGTGGGTGAGGTGCTGGGGATGGCCAGCAGATCGGTCCGAACGCGGCTCAACTGGAAGGCGGCCGAGCGCGGATTGAATGGGTCGAGGACGAGCAGCTCGACGAGGCCTTCCATCCGCGCGCGCAGCCGGTAGCGGCGACGGAAGGTGACGATCGACTCGGCGGCGGTCAACACAGCTTCGGTCACCAGCCGGTCGGTCTCCGGCGGACGTTCGGTGCAGGCTGTGACCCGCAACAACGCCAAGACCTGCAGTGCCCGCTCCAGACCGCGTCCGGAGTCGAGCATGTACCAGCCGGGATCGCGAACCATGTTCTCGCTGACGATCCCGCTCAGGGCCAGCAGCCCCGAGAGCACCCGTTCACTGGCGTCTGTGAGTTGCAGGCCCTGGTCGTACGGATTGGCTGCGAGCGCATGGAGTGCTCGTTCGACCTCGGCCAGCACCATCCAGACGTCTTCGGACAGCTGATCTCGGACGCCCTGCGCGGCCGACGAGAGCGCACCGACGGACTGGGACACCGTGCCGGCTCGATGCCGATCGAGCACCATCGAACGGAGCTCCGGCATCATGGCCACGTCGTCGGCCAGGAAACCGGGATATGTGGTGCTGACATGGGTTACGGCGTGGAGCAGGACCTCGAGAGCGTGCCCCTGAGTCGTGTCCCGGTCGGTCTCGATGGCCACGGTGCGAGCGGCCAGGATCAGGCGGAGCAGGTCTTCGGCACGCTCTGCGTAACGGCCGAACCAGAACATGTCGCTGAGCACCCGCGGCACCATCGCGGCCGACGTGGAGACAGTGGGCACAAGGCCGCCTGCCGCCTCGGCGAGGCGGCGCGGAGCCGCAATCCGGACGGCCGTGATCGGCTCTCGGCCGACGATCCAGACGTCCTTGGCAACTCCGCCATCCGGAGAGGTGACGAGCGGGCCCTTGTGGTTGGACTCATCGTTGACCCGGGCCAGGCCGCCAAGCATCGCGATATACGAGTTATCGCTGCGCACCGCGAAGGAACGCAGCACAACCTCCCGGCGGACCAGGCGATCGTCTTGGCTGGTGGGGACCGACGACAGTTGCAGCACTTCTTGTCCGACGTAGCGATGTGGCAACGCTTTGATTTTGGCAGTGAGCTGCTCCCGCTGGTCAGCGGTCAGGGCAGAACCGATCACGCTGCGTCCATGGCCACGACTGATTGGCCGGATCACCAACGAGTCGACGTTGGCGAGTACGTGATCGAGAGAGGCCGGCTCGCCGCACCACCAGGTGTCCACCGACGGGACCCGCAGCGGCTCCCCCAGCAGCCGCTCGCACAGCTCCGGTAAGAACGGCAGCAGCGCGGGATTCTCCAGAATGCCGGAGCCGATGTTGTTGACCACGCTGACCGTGCCTTGGCGGACGCATTCGACCAGGCCGGTAACACCGAGCCGTGAGCCTGCGCGCAGCTCCAGCGGATCGGACCAGGCAGAGTCGACGCGGCGCAGGATCACGTCGACCTGTTCCAGCTTGCCGAGGACGCGCATCCACACCCGGCCGTCCCGCACGGTCAGATCACTGCCCTCCAGCAGCGGAAAGCCGAGCAGCGAGGCGACGAATGCCTGATCGAAGGCGGTCTCGGAATGGGTGCCCGGGCTCAGCACCACCACCCGCGGGTCCTCCACCGATTTCGAGGCGGCGTCGACCAACGCCATCCGCATCGCCTGGAAGAACGGGGTCAGCCGGTGCAGGTGAGCCTCCTGGTAGACCTCGGGGAGCACGCGGGAGACGACGCGGCGATTCTGCATCGCGTATCCCGCGCCGGAGGGCGCCTGCGTGCGGTCGGAAAGCACCTTCCACTGGCCCTCGGAGTTCCGGCCAAGATCAACAGCGATAGTGAACAATCGTTGGCTGGTCAGGGCCGCCGCACCGATCACGGGACGCAGGTACTCGTCGTGATCGAAGATCGCACTGGGCGGCAGCGTGCCGTTGGCGAGCAACGCTCGGGCACCGTAAAGGTCCGCCATGATCGCGTCGAGCAGCTCGGCACGCTGGACCAGCCCCGTCTCGAGTCGGGACCATTCACGGTCGTCCAAGATCAACGGCAGCGGGTCCAGCTTCCAGGGCTGCGGCTCGGTGATCACGGGCACTCGACCGTCGGTCTCATCCGCGATCGAGATCGACGAGGCCGGGCTGGGCGTATAGGTGACGTTGTCGTCCTCGAGCAGCCGTTCCACCTCGCGCTGCGCGCGCAGCAGGTCCATCTCGGCGAACTCGTCGAGGCCCTCCATCAGAGTCGACCAGCCTTGGCGTACGGTCCCGTCGGGTGCGGCGAACTCGTCGAAGCCGTTGGCTGTGGAGAAGATGTCCGGCTGGCTGACGGCGGCCAGGTAGCGCCCGAGAACCGTCATCGGCAGCTCCGCTCGCTCCGAGACTTGACTTTCATCAGCGGCCCCAACGACGCGGAACCCGTCGACGCAGATCCAAGGTCAGGGCATAGTCGGCCCCCGCAGCCTCCCGCCAGGCGAGCTGTGAGTCGAGCGCCGCCACGTCGATCGTGCCGGTCGTGTGGCCTCCCTCCTCGAACCGACGTGCCCGGCGTGCCTCAGCTTCCTTGGCGTTGACCGGCGGCGTGTCGTACGAGCGGCCACCAGGATGGACCACGTGGTAGGTCGCGCCGCCCAACGACAGCTGTGACGCCCGGTCGATCACGTCGAACCGAAGTGGCGTGTCGATCTCAATCGTGGGATGCAACGAGCTCCAGGGCTTCCAGGCTTTGTAACGGACTCCGGCGACGTAATACCCAGGCGTGCCGGCCGAAACCAGGGGCACCGGAGACCCGTTGCAGGCCAGCAGGTGTCGAGCCGGCTCGAAGTTCCGGACGCTCACCTGAAGCCGCTCGGTCGAGGAGTCGACATAGCGAGCGGCAGCGCCGGAGGACGAGTCGTCGCCGAGCACGTGCCACGGCTCGATCGCCGAGCGGAGCTCCAGCTGCAAGCGGTCACCGTCGGTGCCGCCAACGTGGGTCAGACCGATCCGCGGGAATCGGAACTCCGCGTACGGCGCCAACCAGGCGCGGTCGAAGTTGATGCCGTGCGCTCGCAGATCGTCCACCACGGTGGAGATATCCGCCAGAACGAAGTGCGGTAGCAGGAACTTCTCGTGCAGTGAGTTGCCCCAGCGGATCAACGGCGCCGAGTACGGCAGCTCGGCGAACCGGGCGACGAGTGCGCGTACCAGGAGGGCTTGAACAAGCGCCATGTCGGGGTGCGGGGGCATCTCGAAGGCGCGCAGCTCCAGCAGTCCCAGCCGGCCGCGCAGCGCATCGGGGTTGTAGAGCTTGTCGATGCAGAACTCGGATCGATGGGTGTTTCCGGTGATGTCGGTGAGCAGGTAGCGCAGCGCGCGGTCCACGGCCCACGGCCGATGGTCGTTGTCCTCGAGCTTCTCGATCTCGGCGAAGGCGATCTCCAGCTCGTACAGCGTGTCCGGGCGTCCTTCGTCCACCCGCGGCGCCTGGCTGGTTGGTCCCACGAACCGGCCGGAGAACAGATAGGACAGCGAAGGGTGGTGCTGCCAGTACGTCAGCATGCTGACCAGGAGGTCAGGGCGTCGGAGCAGCGGTGAGCGGGCCGGCTCCTCGCCGCCGAGTGTGAGGTGGTTGCCACCACCGGTGCCACTGTGCCGGCCGTCCACACCGAATGTCTCGGTGCCGAGCCGCTGTTCAGCGGCGATGCGAAACAGGGTGTGCGTCAGCTCGCTCAGCTCCCGCCAACTGCGACTGGGATGGACGTTGACCTCGATCACTCCCGGGTCCGGCGTGATCAGCAAGTGATTGATCCGCGGGTCCGGTGGCGGGCCGTAGCCTTCCAAGATCAGCTTCGTCCCGTCGCTCGCAGCTACCCGGCCGATCAACCGGACCAGCTCGATGAACTTCTCCAACTGCTCGAGCGGGGGCAGGAAGACGTACACGAAGCCGTCGCGGGCCTCCACCAAAACCGCGGTGTGCGACGGATGATCACCGGGGTCGACGACCACGGCTCGCGGGTGCGCTGTCGGATCGGTCAGCGGATCAGGATGGAAGTAGCTCGCTTCTCCGACGAAGTCCGGGTCCTCCCAGGACAACGAGCCGAGCGGTAGCCGAGCACCCGCGGGTGCCTGGCCCGGTAGCAGCACCAGCCGACCGCGACGGGTGCGCCAGGCGGCGCTGGCCCAGCCCTCACCCCACCAGGCGGGAGCCAGCGGCAGCGCCCAGGCGACCGGCGCTGCCGACCGGTCCAGTTCCGCGATGAGTGTGGGGTCGGCTGTGTTCGGATCCAGCTCGGGTCGAGGCCCGGTGGGCCGGCGCACCTCTTCGGCCAGTGTGGCCAGTGGATCCTCGTAGCAGGGCTGGAGTTGCTCCGTCGGCAGCCCCAAGGCGAGCGTGATGGCCTTGGCCAACTGCTCAGCCCTCGCTGCCGAGTCCTGCTCGGCCTGTTCGGTGTCGAACGGATCGGCCAGCAGGTCGGGGTCGTCCCAGAGCGGTTCGGCGTCCTTGCGCCAGATGAGCCCGATCTGCCAGCGCGGCACCGTCTCGCCGGGGTACCACTTGCCCTGACTGCGCTGAACAAGCCCGCCCTCTGCCAACTGCTTTCGCAGAGCGGTCGCCACGTTGTTGGCGAGCTCCCGCTTATGTGGACCGTCGGCGGCCACAGTCCACTCTGGTGCCGTGGGGTTGTCGAGGGCGACGAAGGTCGGCTCGCTGCCCATCGTCAACTCCACACCCTCCTCTGCCAGGCGGGCGTCCACCTCTTCCCCGAGCCGCTGCAGGCCGTCGATCTGCGCCGGTGTGTACGGTTTGGTGACCCGCGGGTCCTCTTGGACACGTCGCACGGTGTTGGCGAAATCAAGCGTCACCGCACAGGGCTCGGTCGCCCCGGTGATGGCGGCCGCAGAGGCGGGGTGCGGAGTCGCAGCGAGGGGGATGTGGCCCTCGCCGGCGAACAGAGCCGACGTCGGGTCAAGGCCGATCCAGCCGGCCCCTGGGATGTAGACCTCGGCCCAGGCGTGCAAGTCCGTGAAGTCCTCGCTGGGCCCCCTCTTACCGTCGATCGGCTGCTGGTCGGCCGCGAGCTGCACCAGATAGCCGGAGACAAAGCGGGCGGCCAGTCCGTAGTGCCGCAGGGCGGTGACCAGCAACCACGCGGAGTCTCGACAAGAGCCGATCTTGCGAGACAACGTCTGATCGGGGGTCTGGACGCCGGCCTCCATCCGCAATGAGTACGCGACGTCGCCGTACACGGCGGCGTTGAGATCGGCCAGGAAGTTGACCACAGGCTGGCCGGCCTCAGGCAACGAGGGCTGGCCGGCGAGCCAATGCTCCATTCCCGGCCCCACCGTGCCTTCGGCCGGTTGCAGGTACGGCTTCAGATCGTCGGCCAGGCCGGGCGGATAGCGGAACGGGTATCGCTCCGCGTAGTCCTCGACGAAGAAGTCGAAAGGGTTGATCACCTCCATGTCGGCGATCAGCCCGACGGTGATGTCAAGCTCGGCAGCCTTGCCTGAGAAGACCGCCCGAGCGAGGTAGTTGCCAAACGGGTCCTGCTGCCAGTTCAGGAAGTGCTCGGAAGGCGAGATGGTCAACGAGTAAGCCTCGATCCGCGTCCTGGTGTGGGGCGCAGGGCGCAGTCGAATGACGTGGGGACCGATCGAGACGGCCCGGTCGAACCGGTAGGTGGTGCGATGCTCGAGAGCGACCTTCACTCCCATCGTCGCAACTCCTCGAGTGCCCTCAGTAGCGGTAGTGGTTGGTCTTGTACGGTCCTTCCACCGGCACTCCGAGATACGAAGCCTGTGTGTCGGTCAGCTCGGTGAGCTTCGCGCCAAGCGCGTCGAGGTGCAGTCGCGCCACCACCTCGTCCAGGTGCTTGGGCAGCGTGTAGACGCCGAGGGGGTACTGCTCCGGCTTGGTGAACAGCTCGATCTGGGCCAGTACCTGGTTGGTGAACGAGTTGCTCATCACGAAGCTTGGATGGCCCGTGGCGTTGCCAAGATTCATCAGCCGGCCCTCACTGAGCACGATCACACTGTGTGCCGGCGCGCCGTCCTCGGCGAATTGCCACTCGTCCACCTGCGGCTTGATGTTGATCTTGGTCGCCCGCGGATGGGCGGCCAGTCCCGCGATGTCGATCTCGTTGTCGAAGTGGCCGATGTTGGACACGATTGCTTGGTGCTTCATCCGGCTCATCTGATCAGCGGTGATCACGTCCCGACAGCCGGTCGCGGTGACGTAGATGTCGCCGATGTCGAGCACATCCTCCAGCCTCGCCACCTGGTACCCGTCCATCGCCGCCTGAAGCGCGCAGATCGGGTCGACTTCGGTCACGATCACCCGGGCACCCTGGCCACGCAAGGATTCGGCGCAGCCCTTGCCCACGTCGCCGTAACCGCAGACCACCGCGACCTTGCCACCGATGAGCACGTCGGTCGCGCGATTGAGTCCATCGATCAGGGAGTGCCGGACGCCGTACTTGTTGTCGAACTTCGACTTCGTCACGGAGTCGTTGACGTTGATCGCCGGGAAGAGCAGCGCCTCGTTGCGCAGCATCTCGTACAGGCGGTGGACGCCGGTGGTGGTCTCCTCGGTGACGCCTCGAATGTGGTTGGCGATCTCGGTCCACGACCGCCCGTCGGTCATCGTGCGACCCAACAGGTCAAGCAGGACGTGCCACTCTTCCGGGTCGGAATCGCTTGCCTGGGGCACTTCGCCGGCCTTCTCGTACTCGACGCCCTTGTGCACCAGCAGCGTCGCATCGCCGCCGTCGTCCAAGATCATGTTCGCGAACTCGCCATCCGGCCAGCTGAGAATCTGATCGGTGCATTCCCAATACTCGGCGAGCGTCTCGCCCTTCCAGGCGTACACCGGCACACCGCGCGGCTCCTCCGGAGTGCCCTCGGGACCCACGACGACCGCGGCGGCCGCATGATCCTGGGTGGAGAAGATATTGCAGCTGGCCCAGCGGATATCGGCACCGAGCGCGACCAACGTCTCGATGAGCACGGCCGTCTGCACCGTCATGTGCAGCGAGCCTGCGATCTTTGCCCCGGCCAGCGGCTTGGCGTCTGCGTACTGCGCCCGCATGGCCATGAGGCCGGGCATTTCGTGCTCGGCCAGGCTGATCTCTTTGCGCCCGAATGTGGCCAGGCTTAAGTCGGCAACGCGAAAATCCATGGGGCAAAGCCTAGGGGAGGTATGAGCTCGCTCCGAATCGAGCGCCCCTGCAGCAGCGCCAGCACAGACCTACTAGTGGCTCGGCGCCGCCGGTCGTTCGGGGCGAATGGCGGGCGCGTAGTCATGTTTGTAGATATCCGGCTCTAGGTAGAGAGCTGTCACCATGGGCTCCGCTTCTCGGATATTCACCTCCGCCCGGTCGATTGTCTCGGCAACCTCCCCGGCGCTGGCGGACTGACTCACCCCGATCTTGGCTGCCACGAGCACCTCCTCAGGGCCAAGGTGCAGCGTCTTCATATGAATAAGCTGCTCCACCCCGGGCGTGCCGTTGATGGCGTGCTCGATGCGGGAGACAGCTTCGAGGCTGGCCGCCTCCCCTAACAGCAGACTCTTGGTCTCGATGGCGAGCGCAACCGCGACCAAGACCAGCAGCAGTCCGATCATCGCCGTGCCGATGACGTCGTAGTAGCCGTTCTGGGTGAGCAGTGTCATCCCAACCCCGAACAGAGCGAAGATCAGCCCGAGCAGCGCGGCAAAGTCCTCGAGCAGGATCACGGGCAGTTCCGGTGCCTTGGCCGAGCGGATGAACCTGTTCCAGCCCTGCTTGCCTCGCACCTTGTTGGACTCCACGATCGCGGTCCGGAAGGAAAACGTCTCGGCGATGATCGCCGCGGTCAGCACGACCAGCGGCACCCACCACCAGCGCCCCTCGAGGAGCAGATTGGGCTCGCCCGCGTGCACTTCGTGGTACTTGTGATACGCCTCGTAGAGAGCGAAAAGGCCACCGACGCTGAACA
>DASQUD010000068.1:0-8121 GCA_035641455.1 Propionibacteriaceae bacterium
GTGATCCGGGTCGACGAGGTCGCCGACCGCGACCATCCACACCGACGCAACCTCCTCGGCATCGGCGGCGCTCACCGGGCTGCGTCGCTGCCACCAGGCCACCACAGCCGTCACGTCGAAGCCGCTGACCGCAACGTGTACGGGAGGCAGCGCGCCGAGCACATGTACCCCGGTCCGATCCAGACCGGTCTCCTCGGCCGCCTCCCGGAGGGCGGTGTCGGCAAGATCGACATCATGGGGGTCGTGGGCGCCGCCCGGAAAGGCGATCTGACCGGCGTGTGTGCGCATGGTCGCCGCGCGCTCGACGAACATGATCTCAGGACCGTTTGCGCCCTCACCAATCAAGACCAACACCGCCGCCCGGCGGGCGCGATCGCCGAGTGCGGGCCGCAGTGCGGCGACGTTCGCCAGTCGATCTCGTTGGCCCAGTGCAGCTGTTAACGAGTTGATCCACCTCGGCACTTCCTCGCCCTGAGCCGTGTCAGCCTCGCCCTGAGCTCTAGCATTCGCGTCCTGAGCTTGTCGACGGGCCGCGTCCTGGGCCGGTCGAAGGATCACAGCTGAACTCCGAGATGCTTTTCCGCGAGCTGGCGAATCTGCTTGGTCGACGTGAAGGGCGCCGCATGCCGGTAGGTGATGTGGCCTTGGGCGTTGACGAAGAAGGTCTGCGGCGGTCCACTGACCTGCAACTCCTCGCGCAACACCACGTCGGCATCCTGCATCTGGGGATACGTCCACTCCGCCAGGTCGGCGAATTCGATGGCTAGCTCTGGGCGTGGGTCGTCGAAGTCGATACCCAAGATCAAGAACTCGGACGGTTCCGTCGAGGCAGCGATCTCCGCCAGGAAAGGAGCCTCCTGGCGGCACGGACCGCACCATTGAGCCCAGATATTGATCATCATCGGACGCCCGCGGAGCCCGGCCAGTCGCACCGGCTGGCCACCGCCGAGGCAAGCGAGCTCGACGTCCGGCAGGCCACCGGCCATGGCAGGAACGTCCTCATCAGAGGGCGGACAGTCGGCAATCCCCGCCGCCTCCTTCTGGGCGGCCAGCTGCTCGGCAGCCGGCGGCGGCTGCGAGCCCTGTTCGCTCGATTCCGACGACGATCGGGTCAGCAGCCCCGAATCCGTACAGCCGGTGGCCATCAGCAGGAAGGCGGCAAACGCCGCCAGGAGGGCACGGCCGACGGCCCGCCTATTTCGAGCTCTCATCCCCTGGGCTCGCGGATCAACTTCGCCGCCTTGACGGGATTGGTCTCCCCTTCACCGTACGAAGGGCACCAGCGTGCGACCGGGCAGGCGCCGCAGGCCGGGTTGCGGGCGTGGCAGCAACGCCGGCCATGCCAGATCATGTTCTGGCAGAGCTGAGTCCAGTCCCTTTTCGGAAACAAGGCCGCGATGTCGATCTCCACCTTCTCCGGGTCGCGCTGCGTGGTCCAGCCGAAGCGCCGCGACAGCCGCCCGACATGGGTGTCCACCGTGATGCCCGGAATGCCGAAGGCGTTCCCGAGGACGACGTTCGCGGTCTTGCGCCCTACCCCAGGGAGGGTCACCAGGTCAGCCAGACGGGAGGGCACCTCACCGTCGAAGCGTTCCACCAGCGCGACGCCGAGCTTGATCAAGCTGTCGCTCTTGGCGCGGAAGAACCCGGTCGGTTTGATCAACTCCTCCAGCTCCGCTCGATCAGCCGCGGCCAGGGCTGTCGCATTCGGGTAGCGGGCGAAGACGATCGGCGTGACCAGGTTGACCCGCTTGTCGGTGCTCTGGGCCGACAGAATGGTGGCCACAAGCAGCTGCAGTGGTGTCTCGAAATCGAGTTCGATGTCGGCGTCCGGATAGCTCTTGGCCAACACGCGATTGATCATCCGAGCCCGCCGGACCAAAGCAGTCTGTGAGGGTCCCGGCCGCATGGCAGCAGCCTACGTCCGGCGACCAGAATGCTGGCTGATCGTGGCGCGCGTCGCTGGCACCTGCAGCTCACCGGCCCGCGACGGTAGCCTTGCAGCGTTGGCAGGCGACGCCGGTACGGGAGGCAGCGTGGATCCTGAAGTCCTCAAGAAGGCTCCGTTGTTCGCCCGCCTCGATGACGAGGCGGCCACCGCTCTCTCGGCCGCTATGGGAACGATCACACTGACCAAGGGCGAGGTGCTGTTCCACGAAGGGGATGCCGAGGATCGGCTGTACGTCGTGGTCAGCGGCAAGATCAAACTTGGGCGCAGCGGTTCGGCCGGTCGGGAAAATCTGCTCGCCGTATTGGGGCCAGGCCAGATGTTCGGCGAGCTGTCGCTCTTCGATCCCGGCCCGCGCTCCACGACAGCAACAGCTGTCACCGCCTGCGAACTGCGTACCCTCGAGCATGACGAGCTGATGGGCTGGCTCACCGGTCGGCCCGAGGTTGCCCAGAGTCTGCTCGGCCAACTCGCCGCGCGGCTACGACGCGCAAATGACGTCGTCGCCGACATGGTGTTCTCCGATGTCCCCGGCCGGGTCGCGAAGCAGTTGCTCGAACTCGCCCAGCGGTTCGGCGACCGACGCGATGACGGCGTCCATGTCCATCACGACCTGACTCAGGAGGAGCTCGCTCAGCTCGTCGGTGCCTCTCGTGAGACGGTCAACAAGGCCTTGGCCGACTTCGCCGCCCGCGGCTGGATCCGCCTGGAGCCTCGCTCCGTCACCATCCTCGACGTCGAGCGTGTCGAACGCCGCGCCCGCTGACCCAGATCTCGGCTGACTCGCTTGAGCCTTTCGACGTGTTCTAGGCGGAGCCGAGCGTGACGTCCACCGTCTGCGGGCTGCCGCCGTCGCGAATGTAGGTGACCTTCACGACAGTGTCCGGGGCGTAGAACCGGGTAGCAGCGATCAAACCGTCAGCAGTCGTGGTGTGGAAATCGTTGATCTTGGTCACTACGTCACCTGCTTGCAGGCCCGCCTTCTCCGCCGCACCGCCGGGGACAACGGTTTGGAGCGGAACACCGGTCGCCGTGGATAGCTCCGAGTCGGTGCCACCGACGGTCACGCCCAGGGCGGCATTCTTGGAGCTGCCGTGATCGATCAGCTCCGTGGCGATCCGGACGGCCACATCAGACGGGATGGCGAAGCCAATGCCGATATTTCCGGACTGGTTGCCCGAGCTCGATCCGGTGCTGGCAATCGAGGAGTTGATGCCAACCACGGCGCCGTTGAGGTCTACGAGAGGACCACCCGAGTTGCCTGGATTGATAGCCGCATCTGTCTGCACAGCGAGGTAGACGGCGTCGTTGTTGCTGCCGGAGCGCACAGGTCGCGCCGTGTTGGACACGATGCCGCTGGTCACTGACTCCGATAAGCCGAGTGGCGCTCCGGCGGCGACGACAGTCTGGCCCACCTGCAGTGAACCCGACTTGGCGAATACCGCCGGCGTGAGATTCTCGACTCCGTCGACCTTGATCACGGCCAGGTCATTGGTCTCCGACATGCCGACGACTGTTGCCTTGGCGGTGCGGCCATCGTCGAAGGTCACGGTGATCGTGCCGGCGTCAGACGCGCCATCCACCACGTGAGCATTGGTCAAGATGTGGCCTTGGTCGTCGATCACCACGCCGCTACCCAGGCCGCCGTTGGAGCCGTTCTGCACCGTAATCGTCACCAGCGACGGGTCGATCTTGGCCGCGGCCGCTGTGACGGTGCCGTCGAGCTTCGGACTTTGAGCAGCGGGAAGGGTGCTCACGCTGACCGGCGAGGTGAGTGACCCGGACCCCGACGCGAGATATGCATACGAGCCGACGCCGGCCCCGGCGCCAAGCACCGCGGACAGCGATGCGGCAGCGAGCAGGACACCGGCCTTTCGCCGCGGCTTCGTGCTAGCCGGGGGACGGTCCCCGCTGAGGGTCCCGACGCCCGCCGGCGCCGGGAAGTCAGCACCGGTGTGGCCACCAACGCGGCTGTCCGGGAGGTAGTAGGGACCAGGCGTTGAGCCGGGATGTTGAGGCACCGGCTGCCATCCGGCTTCTTGGGTCTCTGTGGTCATGTGTCGAGAGTTGCCGGGGACTCTGTGTGCAGGCTGTGAGCTTCGAATGAAGTGGCTATTACTCCCGAGCCAGGTAGTCAAGCTGGGCCCGGACCGACTCCTCGGCGGCAGGCCAGAGCACCGGATCCACGTCCGCGTAGACCCGGGCCACCACATCGGTCGCTGAGTTGGCTCCCGCGGCGAGAGCGTCGCGGACCTGGTCAAGCCGTTCCAGCCGATGAGTGCGGTAGTAGTCGAGGCAGGCGGCGGGGTCGCCGACTCGTGGTCCGTGGCCAGGCAGCAGCTCCACGACCTCGTACGAGTCGACTAACTCGGACATGAGGTCCAACGAGTCGAAGTAGTCCGCCAGATTGCCGTCCGGGTGAGTGATCACGGTGGTGCCGCGGCCCAGCACCATGTCGCCCGTCAGCAGGCGACTCACGTTGTCGTCCTCACCACGCAGGAGCAACGAGCAGGAGTCGCTCGTGTGACCGGGGGTGGCGAAGACCTCGAAGCCCACTCCACCCAACAGCAGGGCGTCGCGGTCTAGGAGCCCGTGTCGGCCGATCTGCAAGGCCGGATCCGCCGCCCGTACCTCACACTCGGCTCGGCCGGCTAGCTCGGCCGCCGCTTCGGCATGATCAATATGGCCATGCGTAAGAATGATCATGGCAATCTCACCTCGGCACGCGCTCAGAATCGCGGAGAGGTGATAGTCGTCGAGCGGACCAGGGTCAACCACGGCCGGAGGAGCCAGGCTCGGATCACCAACGATCCAGGTGTTGGTGCCATCGAGCGTCATCGGGCCCGGATTCGGGGCGACGAGCAGTCGCAGGTAGTTCGTGACCAACTCACTGATCATCAGCTGAACGCCCTTTCCCCGGGCGGATGGGATAGCGCAGTGTCCATCCCGACTCCGTCTTGATCATCTGCGGCAGCACGCATTCGATCACCCGGCCCGTCGCGGCGTCGAGTAGCTCCCGCACGCTACGGGCATCCGCCAGTTCGAGGAGGATCGAGCGGGTCGGCGGCATCAGCGCGATGTCCCCTCCATCCGCAGCGGCCAGTGCGGACGCCGGCAGCTCCCAGGCGGCGTGGTCGGTCTCGCCCGAGACATCCTGCGCCTGCTGACCCGCCGGAAGCGCGGCCAGGAAGAAGTGAGTGTCGTAACGCCTGGGCTCCGGTTCCGGAGTAACCCAGTGAGCCCAGGGAACAAGATCATCGCTTTTCAGCTGGACCCCGGTCTCTTCGGCAGTCTCTCGCAGCGCACAGGCGCGGGCCGGGTCACTTCCCGCCGCTACATCCGCCGCATCGACGCGACCACCCGGAAACACCACCGCTGAGGCGGCGAACGGCATGCGCGCGTGCCGATGCAGCAGGTACGTCTCCAGACCCGCGCGGCTCTCGCGGAGCAAGATCACGCTGGCCGACAGCGCCGGCCTGGCTACCGGATCACCTGAGCGCCGCGACTCGGCAAGCGTCATCATGTCGGCCGACGGCTGCAGCGGCAGACGAGCAAGCACATCCCAGGAATGTGACGACATGGTCAGCGCTGGAGCATCACATGGCGACCGGGTGCACGCGCGGTACGGCCCGAGCGCGGACGATCAGCTCGACCTCGACCGGGGCGTCCAGCGGCAGCACCGCCACACCGACCGCGCTGCGGGCATGCTGCCCCGCATCGCCAAAGACATCGAGCAGGAGCTGGCTCGCCCCGTTGCCGACCTGCGGTTGGCCGGTGAAATCCGGGGCACTCGCCACGAAAACCAGAACCTTGATCACTTGGACGATCGCGTCCAGATCACCTACCTCGGCGGCGACCGCGGCGAGCGCGTTCAGCGCCGCGGTCCGAGCACAGTCTGCGGCCTGATCAACGCTGACCCCTCCGCCCACCTTGCCGGTCGCGATCAATTGACCGTCGACGGTGGGCAACTGACCTGAGGAGTAGACGAGCTCACCGACCCTGACCGCCGGGACGTACGCGGCCAGCGGCGCCGCCACCGACGGGAGCGTCACACCGAGCTCGGCCAGCCGCGACGACGGTGACCTCACGCAGTCGCCTCGCCCGAGCCCGGAACGGGCCGCTTCAGGTACGCCACCAGATTCTCCGGAGTGAGCCCCGGCACGACCTGGACCAGTTCCCAGCCGTCCTGACCCCAGTTATCGAGGATCTGCTTCGTCGCGTGCACGAGCAACGGCACGGTTACGTACTCCCATTTGGTCATGGTGATCACGTTATGCCCAACGACACGTGCCGGGCGGCGCCGTTCAGCGACAGACGCAGAACGGATGACCGCTCGGGTCGAGGAGCACAATGAAGTTGCCCTCCTGACCGGCTCCCTCGACCCGGCGGGCGCCTAACGACTCGGCGTATGTCGCCGCCTCCTCCAGGTCAGGGACGTCCAAGTCGAGATGGAACTGCTGCGGGACATCGTTCGCCGGCCACGTTGGGGGTTTGTGGTTGAGGGCCAACTGGAATGCCAATCCGGCGCCGCCGTCGCCGCGGAGGTTCACCCACGAGTCGTCACTGTCGTCAGTGATCCGCCAACCGAGCAAGGCTGCGTAGAACTGCGCCAGTTGGCGTGGCTGGTCGGTATCCAGCACAACGAGGTCGAGCCGGATGTCCGGCCGTGATTCTGTAGTCATCTCGTCATCCTCCCGTTCGGCACTGACAGCGCGCTCGACGAGTTCACATTCCCATTCCGGCAGACTGAATCCGATGACCAAGACCCCCGCCACGCCCGCCCGCGTCGTCTGGGCGGTCAGCCAGCTGCCGGTCAGACCGGATCATCGCGTCCTGGAAGTCGGTGCCGGACGAGGTGCCGCTGCGGAACTCGTCTGCGCCCGGCTGCACAGCGGAAGCTACCTGGGCATCGACCGGTCGGTTACCGCGATCACCTCGAGTGCACAGCGCAACCAGCAGCACGTCGAGCGCAACGTCGCCCAGTTCCGCGTTGTGGCACTGGAGGATGTTGACCCGTCCAGTACGGGACAGTTCGACATCATCTTCGCCGTCAACGTCAACCTTTTCTGGACCGAGCCCGACCAACGAGGGCTGACTCTCGCGCGTCGGCTGCTCGCGGACCAGGGTCAGCTTTGGCTGTTCTACGAAGCTCCTACCCCGGCCGCATCCTCCCGTGTCGGCAACGTCTTGGTCGAGCGCTTGAACGCCGCGGGCTACGCCTATGAGATGATCACGGAGACGATCGAACGGTCGCTGCTTCTTCGACTCCACTGCCTTCCCGGTCGACATCTCCCGGAGCAGGGCAGCCTCTGACCGAATTCCCGACCATTACTATCGGCCCCATGCAACACCGGGAGCCACGTGACCTCCTCCCCCAGCGGTGGTTATGACTTCCATCGGCATTCTGGGTGGCACCGGAGCACAGGGTCGTGGGCTCGCCCGGCGCCTGTCCCAGGCAGGTCATGAGGTAGTGATCGGGAGTCGCTCCCTCGAGCGAGCCAGAGCCGCCGCCGCCGCCTACAGTGCCAATAAGGGTGGGGTCCGGGGTGGGTCCAATCAGGAAGCGGCTGCTGCCGATCTGGTGATCGTCTCGGTCCCCTACGACGGGCACGCGGAAGTGCTCGCCTCCTTGAGGAAGGACCTCAAGGACAAGATCGTGATCGACTGCGTCAATCCGATCGGATTCGACGCGCACGGTCCTTTCCCACTGTCTGTCCCCGCCGGCTCTGCCGCTCAGGAGGCCCAACAGATCCTTCCCGACTCGACCGTGATCGCCGCGTTCCACCACATCAGCGCCATCCACCTCGACGACCCGGCGATCGATGCCGTTGCCGGACATGTGCTCGTCCTTGGCGAGGACCGTGCAGCCGTCGAGCTCGTGTGTGAATTGGCAAATGATGTGACCGAAGCCGGTGGCCTGTACGCGGGACGACTGCGCAACGCTGGGCAGGTGGAAGCGTTCACGGCCAATCTCATCGCGATCAATCGGCGCTACCGGACCCATGCCGCAATAGAGATCACCGGTGTGAGGTGACGCCCCGGCATCGGCTGCACATCGTCAGCGGCAAGGGGGGCACCGGCAAGACAACCGTTGCCGCTGCGCTGGCTTGCGCGCTCGCCACCGCGGGCCGCCGAGTGCTGCTCTGCGAGGTGGAAGGCCGGCAAGGAATCGT
>DASQUD010000069.1:0-3404 GCA_035641455.1 Propionibacteriaceae bacterium
GACCGCCTGGGTGCCCAGGAACACCATCAGGTAGATCGCGATCGCCCGGGCCCGGACCCAGCCGGGCAGGAACAGCTGCAGCTCCGAGATCACCGTCGCCACGGTTGCGGTCCAGCCGAAGCCGCACACGACCAGCAGCGGTAGAGCAACCCACATCGAGGAGGTCACCGCCACGCCGGCGAACGCCAGCGCGAACCCTGCGCCGGCCACCGCGAGGACCTGGTTCGACGACAGGTGCTGCTTGACCCGACCAAGCCCGAGCGCGGCCGCGACGGCGCCGACGCCCAGGGCGGAGAACAGGACCCCGTAGCCGTTGGCCGCCAGCCCGAGCTGGCGGCTGGCGATCAGCGGCAGCAGCGCCCACACCGCACTGGCCGGGAAGATGAAGAACGCGAACCGCAGCAAGATGGACCGGATCACCGGCTCGTGCCGCACATAGCGACTCCCCGACCGCAACGCGGACAAGAATCTCTCGCGCTGCAGGGCGCGGACCGTCGGCCGCCGCCAGGCCAACAAGATCACCAGCAATACCGCCCCGGTGACGGCAGTCAAGGCGAACACCGGCGGCACACCCCACGTGGCGATGACGAACCCCGCGATCGCCGGCCCGGCCGCCCGGGAGACGTTCACACTCACCATGTCGAGCCGGGTCGCCGCCGCGAACTCCTCCCGCGGCACCAGCTCGGTGATCAGGGACTGCCAGGTCGGCGACAGCATCGCCAGCCCGGCACCCACCGCGAATGTGAACGCCAGCAGCAACGCCGGCGGCATCATCCCCACCGCGGTCAGCGCCGCCAGCAGCGCCGATACGACGATGGCGTAACCCTGGATCACGACCATCAGCCAGCGCCGGTCGAACGCATCGGCCAAGACCCCGGCCGGCAGCGCCAACAGCATCATCGGCAGCGTGCTGGCGGTCTGCACCAACGGCACGATCGTCGCCGCGTTCGGGTCGTTGATGAACAGCCACTGCGCCCCGACCATCTGACCCCAGGTCCCGATACTGGCGACCACCACACCCAGCCACAGCCAGAAGAACGCTCGATGCCGAAATGGTGCGAACGGCGAAGCCGGGCTGACGGCCGGTGCAGCATCACTCGTCACCAGCCGACGATAAGAGCCGCAGGCTCAGCGCTGGGAGTCCCTGACAGGGCACCTCACGGGCCAGCACTCGCAGCATCCCGTTCGGTAGTGTCCGGACTATGCAGCAGGCACGGGCACCACAGACCCAACCCTTCGGCGCAGAGGCTTTCGAACCACAGGACGCGACGGTCCTGCGCTGGCTCGGGATGGCCGGATTCCTGATCAACTCCCGGGAGACGACGCTGATGGTTGACCCCCTCCTGGGCGGGTTCGATATGCCAGTGATGATCGACTTCCCGATCGCGGCGGAGGCGGTGCCACGGCTGGATGCGGTGCTGGTCACGCACAGCGACAACGACCACTACAGCGTCCCGACCTGCCGCCAGCTGGCTCCGGTCACCGCCGCGTTCCACTCCACCCGGTACGTCGACACCTTGATGCGCGCGGAAGGTTTCCCATCGACCGGCCACGACATCGGCGACCGCTTCACCGTCGGGCAGGTCCAGGTGACCGTGACCCCCGCCGACCATGCCTGGCAGAACGACTCGCCCGGGGCCAGTGACCGCGTCTTCCAGATGGAGGACTGCTGCGGCTTCTGGATCGAAACCCCCGACGGCACCATCTGGGCCCCCGGTGACTCACGGCTCATCCCGGACCACCATCTACGCATGCCCACGCCAGACGCGATGCTGTTCGACTTCTCCGACAGCGAGTGGCACTTCGGACTCGACGGCGCGGTCGCGATGGCCAACGCCTATCCCCAGACGCCGCTGCTGCTGCACCACTGGGGCAGCGTCGACGCACCCGACTTCCCGCCGTTCAACGCCGATCCCGCATCGCTGCCAGGTCGGGTCGACAATCGCAAACGGATCATCCAGCTCGCGCCAGGTGAGCCGTTCACCCTCCACCCCTTGACCGGCTAACGACAGCAGAGACTGTCCTCGTTAGCATCGACTTCCGCCTTCGTAGGGCGGCGGCTGGTGCGACTGCCCTAATCAGTGATGTTGACCGGGGTAGCAGTAAGAGTTACGCACCTATTTCGCGTCAGGCCGGGTCAGCGGGCTTCCAAGGAGGCTCGAGGAGGCACCAGGTCGGTGCACATCCGCGCACATCGTCCACACTTAGTTAGCACTTCCTGCTGCGAGCAGCCCCCAAGCAGATTGGGCGATGGAGCAGTTAGCTAGCGGGCCGGGGCTGACCTGCTTCCGCAAGGTGGTCCGCGTTCAGGCTCGACCGTGGGGTCGAAATTGGTGCTCCTGGTGAGTTTCCTCGAACGGCTGAGGGCTCTGCCCTAGGCAGGGGGGAGTCGATCAAGTACCCATGCCCAACTGAAGGCGGCGGTTACTGCCTCGCCCGTTCCTGATTCGACCGGCTCGGCGTAGCCGACTGCACCGAATCTAGGATCGATGATCCGTACACCTGCGTAGCGGAGGACGGCGATAGAGGCTAGCCATGCTGGGTGTCCGGCAAGATCATGTTTGGCGAACGGTACGGCGACGGTTGGGATCCTGGCTCCGAGAGCTGCGCAGAGTTTCACGAGCGGATAGGTGTTGGCGGTGCCGTTTGCCCAGGCGTTGAGTGTGTTGACGGTTGCGGATCGCGTGTCGATTCCCGGGCCGGGGTTGCGACTTTCGCGAGCGGTGCTGGCCAGCAACGGCGGCGGCACCCTCTACATCGATACGCTCAAGAATCGTCGTGCGCGCACGGTGCCGCTTGTGGCGACGGTCGTGCCGATCATCGAGCGATGGGCGGCTGGGAAGCAGGCAGACGACTGGTTGTTCCATGCGCCGGAAGGCGGTCCGCTGCGCGAGACCAATTGGAAGCGGTCCGTTAGGTGGCGGGAAGCCGTTGCGGCCATCGGGCGCCCGCAACTGCGAGTACACGATCTGAGACACACAGCGGCGTCCGTCTGGCTTGGGTCTGGCGCCGATCCGAAGGTGGTTCAGCGGGTGTTGGGGCACGCGTCGGCGGCGATGACGATGGACCTGTACGGGCACCTGATTGACCAGAATCTTTGGGCCGCGGCCGCACGCTTAGGGGACACGTCGGGGACACATGTGGACCGACGCGGCGATGGCTCCGGACAACAAGGTCGGGAAGTGGCTGTTGACTAGGCGCGATGGTGGAGCCGCCTTGGGGAATCGAACCCCAGACCTACGCATTACGAGTGCGTTGCTCTGCCAGCTGAGCTAAGGCGGCGCCTGCGCCACGGTCCTCCAGAGCCGTTGCGCACGGTGGACCACTATATCGAGATCGGCAGTTGGCCATTGAGCTTCAGTTGTGCCTGCAACTGGCCTCAGCGACGGCTAGATTCCATCCAA
>DASQUD010000070.1:0-11368 GCA_035641455.1 Propionibacteriaceae bacterium
GCAGGGTGACTCGGTGTTGTTGTGCGAAGCGAACGTGACTCCTCAAGATGTGTCTCAGTTCGCTGGCGCTCGCCCGGATGGACCAAGTGACCGCGCGCAGATGATGTTCGACTTCCTGCTCAACCCGCGAACCTGGCTCGCGTTGGCGCGACGTGATGCGGAGCCGCTGATCGACGCCCTTACCACGGCGGTCACCCTGCCCGCAGGGGCGCAATGGGCCACGTTCCTCCGCAACCATGATGAACTCGACCTCAGCCGGCTCACTGACGAACAACGCGGCGACGTGTTCACAGCCTTCGCGCCTCGCGAGGAGATGCGCCTCTACGGCCGCGGCATCCGGCGCCGCCTCGCTCCGATGCTGGGCGGCGATCTTCGGCACATCCAGCTGGCCTATGCGCTGCAATTTTCGCTACCCGGCACCCCGGTGCTTCGGTACGGCGAAGAGATCGGGATGGGCGAGGACCTTCAACTGAAGGGCCGCGACACCGTCCGCACGCCGATGCAGTGGGACGACGGACCGAACGGCGGCTTCTCCTCCGCGGATGCCGCCTCCTTGATTCGGCCGGTCGCTATGGCCGGTCGGTACGGCGCCAAGCAGGTGAACGTCCGGTCCCAGCAGCGGGATCCCAACTCGCTGCTGCGCTGGTTCGAGAACCTCGTGCACACCTTGCGTACCGCCCCGGAGATTGGGACCGGCACCTGCTCCGTCGTCGACGTGCCGCTGCCCCGCTCGGTCCTCGCCCACCGCTTCGACGCACCGGCTGGCTCGATCCTGCTGCTGCACAACCTCGCGGACACACCGGCCGTGATCGATATCGGCCCTCAGCAGGGGATGGACGCTCTCCCGTACGACTTGTTCGTCGACGGTCCGTACGAGGCGCCGAATGCAGAGCTCGACAAAGTCCAATTGAACGGCTGGGGCTATCGCTGGATCCGGCTGGCCCGCAGCGACCAGCGCTGAAGCGTCTGCGCCAGCTTGCCTCGGCCTACATCGACTCGCCGGTCTCCCCGTGCTCGAGAACGAACTCGAGCACCTGCGATAGGGACGCCGTAGCCAGTCCGATGCAGCTGTCGGCGGCGCCGTAGTAAAGCCGCAGTTCGTCCGCCTCCGTGTCGTAGATGAGTCCGCAGGGAAACACGACTCCCGGAACATCACCGACGAGCTCATAGTCTTCGCGTGGGCCCAGCACCCACTCCGCACAACGCCTCCGTACCTTCGCCGGATCCTCGAGGTCCAGCAGGGCGAGACCCACTCGGTACAGGGCGCCGGCGACTGTTACCCGAACGCCGTGGTAGACCACCAGCCAGCCTTCCGGAGTCTCGAGTGGCGGCGGGCCAATGCCTATCCGCGCCGAGTCCCACCAGCCGCCCGGCCTGGCGGCAAGCACCGGCTCAGGAGCCGCCCAACTGTGCAAATCCGTAGATCGCGAGAGCCAGATATCAGCGCGCTGGGTAAGGGCCGCAACCGGCCGATGGAAGAGGATGAACTCGCCACCGATCTTGCGCGGCAACAACGCTCCGTTCTTGTCCTCCGGTGCCCGGATCAGCCCCAACCGCTCAACGCTCCGGAAATCCTGTGTCGTGGCGAGCGAGATGCTCGGCCCCCCTGGGCCGAACGAGGTGTAGGTGATCACCCACGCCTCGAGCTCAGGCATCCAGGTGAGCCGCGGATCCTCGACGCCCCACGCCTCGTGCAGGATTCCTGGTCCCGGCTCAAGGAGCGGCGTTTCGTCGACGAGCCAGTTCGAAAAGCCGTTCTGCGATCGAGCCACCGTCAGGTGGCTGATCCCCCGACGGTCCTCGACCCGGCACAGCAGCACCGTGGCACCTTCCACCTCGGCGGCACCGGCGTTCAGCACGGCGTTGATGGCGTACGGCCACCGGTCAGGCGTCAGCAGCGGGTTGCCGCGGTAACGGCGGAGAAGGTCGTTGCTGATCTCACCGGACGAGCTCGCCATAGACAGCAAGGTAGTCGGCGACCATTCGTGCAGCCGAAAACCGGCGTTCCGCCACGCGGCGGACCGTGGCGCGGTCAAGCTGCGACGCTGCCTGCACCGCTGCCGCCGCCTGGGCGGCGTCTGCGACGAGAAATCCGGTGACGCCTTCGTCTATCACTTCGGGCATCGAGCCGCGGGGATAGGCGATCACGGGCGTTCCCGTCGCCATGGCCTCGACCACCGATAGCCCGAACGGTTCTGCGAATGCGATCGGGTGCAGCAGAGCAGCCGCGGAGCCCAGCACCTCGGCCCGCTGGCCCGGACCGATCGATCCGAGGTAGCGGATCTGATCATCGTCGATCCGCGGCTTCACCTGCTCGGTGAAGTAGCCATGATCTTGAACGATGCCCGCAATGATCAACCGCCGCCCGGCTCGCCGCGCAATGTCGATGGCCTCGGCCGTTCCTTTGTCGGGATGGATCCGGCCCAAGATCACCAAGTCATCACCTGCGGCCGCGGAGAAGGGCAGGGCGTCCAGATCGATGCCGTGGTACACCGTCGCGCAGTAGTCGAGCTCCGGCACCCGATCGGCGTTCGAGATGGACACGAACGCCGACTCAGCCGCCACGTAGGCGGGCAGGATCTTGCGATCCGAGAAGCCGTGGATCGTGGTCAGCAGCGGCGCCCGGCAGTGGGCGGAGAACGCCAGCGGTAGCCAGTCAAGGTGGTTGTGCACCAGGTCGAATTCGCCCGAACGTCGGTATGCGTGCGAGATGTGCATTGCCTCCCAGACCCGGCCGTCCCGACTCTCGTCCTCGGCGTAGCCCTGCGGGCACACACCCTCGAGCGCCGCCGACGTCTCCGAATCCAATGTGGCGAACAGCGTCACGTCGACCCCGCGCGCCACCAGGCCGTCGGCCAGCAGCCCCGTGACCAATTCCCACGGTCCGTAATGTCGCGGGGGCGTTCGCCAGGCGATCGGCCCGAGGAGGGCGACTCGCACCGCCGTCAGGGAACCGCAGGCTGTAGGCCGGCGGCCTCGATGGCCAACAGCGCCTGCAGATAGGCCAACGTCGACTCGGCCCCCTCGTTGTCATTGAGCCCGTCCGGGCCGAGGCCGTCGTGGCAGCCGCCGGTAGCGAAGTCGTACACCGCGAGGCCCGCGCAGTTGCGACCCAGGAACCACTCGAAGGCCCGCACCGCCTGCTGGCCGTACTCGCGTTGCCCGGTAGCGACAGTCGCTTCGGCCAGCGCCTCGACCAACGCCGCGGCGTCCAACGGCTGCTCATCGCCCTCGGCGATCCACCCTCGAGACGGCTCGTCCGATCGACGCCAACGGTTTGCGACCAACCGCACAGTGTCGGTGTGCACACTGCACTGCTCCGCGTACCAGTCGAGCGCCTCGAGGCCGCTCTTCAGCATCGCCGGGTTGTCCAGACGGTGACCGGCTGCGATCAACGCCTGGGGTAGCCGGGCGTTGTCGTAGGTCAACTCCTCCTCGAACCAGAGCCAGTCGTCGCGGCGGTGCGCGTCGTACAACCCACTGAGCTGACCCGCCAGGTCGTGCAACACCTCGTAGGCCCCTTCAGGCAGGACGCCGAGAGCGGGCCGCGACAGGCCGAGGACGGTGAAGGCCATTTCCCGCGGGCTCGCCGCAGCCTTCATGCTGGGCAGCATCTCGGTGAGCACCCGCAGGCTCGCTCCGGCCTCCTCCGGTACGGGCTGCGCCGCCACCACCGAACCCAGCGCCCACATTGCTCGGCCAACATGATCACCGGAGTGTGGCTGGTCGAGCCAGCGTCGGCTGTAGTCCATGAAATTGCGCATGCCGACGCCAGGCCGTTCAGGGTCTCGGGCATCGAAGATGAACGCCAATGCCGAGACCAGCATCCGTTCGTATCTCGGGTCGCCAAGCTCGCGCTCCAGACCCAAGGCGACGATGGCGAGCCGAGCCACGTCGTCGAGGCAGTATCCGCTCGACCGGTCGGGGATGGTTCCGAGCGCGTGTTGCATGATCCCGACGTCGTCCACCAAGGTCAACAGGTGACCGGGCATGATCCGCGGCGAGCGGACGTGTGCCGGCAGACGGCCAGGAGCTGCGGCCGGATGCTGCCGGACCGCTTCGTACAGCACCTCCATGGTTGTCTGGCCGACATTTCGCCACGCCAATCCCATGCCCACTCGGCGTGCCTCAGTTCTCGCGGCGGCCAGCTTCTCCGGAGCCTCCAGATAGTCGTTCACCGCGGTCGCCAAGGCAGCCGAGTCGCCGAATGGCACCAGCGCACCGGCGCCGGAACTCAGCAGGTCCTCGGCGTAGAAGTAGGGCGTTGAGACCACCGCACAGCCTGCAGCGACGGCGAAGCTGAGTGCACCGGAGACGATCTGCTCCCGGGAGCGGTAAGGGGTGAGATACAGGTCGGTCCGGGCCAGGAGGACTGCCAGCTCCTCGACGGGGAGAAAGTGATCGAGGAACATCACATGCTCGGTCAGATCCAGGTCGCGGACGAGTCGCTCTAGGCGCAGCCGGTAGCTCTCACCCTCGTGCTTGATCACCTCCGGATGGGTCTGGCCGGCGATCAGATAGACGACCTCTGGGTGCCGCTCGACGATCCCGGGCAGCGCCGAAATGGCGAGCTCGAGCCCTTTGGACGCCGAGATCAGGCCAAACGTCGACAGGACCGTACGGTTCTCGAGCTTCCGGATGGCCGCGGTGGCCCGGTCGAGCGCATCCTGGTTTCCATCCCGCGGATCCAGCTCCGCAATGAGCGCGCTCGCTCGGGGCGACTCCTGCGCCTGGGTCAGGATGTCAGGCGCGCCATGGGGCACGACTCGGACGCGTTCGGGATTGACCAACCCAGTCTCGGTGACCATCCGCCGAGCGGTCTCAGTGAATACCGTGACCAGCGTCGCACGGTCGCACAAGGCACGCAGTGTCGCGGCCTGGTGATCAGAAGGGTTGGACAGAACGGTATGCAAGGTGACGACAATCGGCACGCTCAGCTCTTTGACGAAGTTGAGGACGTAGTCTCCGGCGTCGCCGCCGAAGATGCCGAACTCGTGTTCGACCAGGACCACATCGGTGCCCCGCGCCATCACCGTCCGGGCCGCCGCCGCGTAGTCGCTGGACAGGTCCTGGCGAATCGCCGTGGCAACTTCTCTCCGCTGCGGGAGCGCCTCGCGGAGGATTGACACGATGTCCACGGCGCTGGCGTCGTCGGTTTCCACCATGGCGGACCGCAGGTCGGACGAGAAAACGGCAATGCCACATGGTCGCGGCGGATATGTCGATACGATCGTGACGCGCATGGCACACCCCCTTTGATCCACTTTACTGCGTAAACTAAACCCCACCAGCCTCTGATGAAGAACCGCTGTTCTGGACAGCACCGAGTTCGGTGTCTGCTCGGGCTAGGAACGTTGTCCGCTCGCCAGCGTTGCGGGTCAAGTCGGCGGCCTTGCGGAACTGCTCAGCAGCCTCGGCATGCCGGCCAAGCTGACTGAGCAGGTGAGCTCGGACGGCGGGCAGCTGCGGGTAGTTCCTCGTGGCCGGGGAGGCGGCTGCGGCTTCCAAGACCTGAAGTCCAGCGGCCGGATCCCCGGCCATACCGGTCGCTACCGCCCGATTGAGATCGACAACCGGACTGGGCCAGACCTGGCTGAGGATCTCGTACAGGTCGACGATGCGCCGCCAGTCGGTGTCCTCTGGCCGGGTCGCCCGGGTATGACAGGCGGCGATGGACGCCTGAACGGTGTACGGACCCAGAGCTGATCTGCGATCAGATGCTTGGGGAGTGTCCTGGCTGGTCCCCAGCCGTTCGGCTTTGCCGAGCGCTTGCAGTCCGAGCCGAATGTGCAGGCGGTCCCAGCGTCGGCGATCCTGGTCGAGCAGCAGGATCGGAGAGCCATCCGCGCCGAGTCGGGCGGCGAGCCGAGATGCCTGTAGCTCGAGAAGGGCGAGCAGGCCGAGCACCTCGGCCTCGTGGGGTGCCAGCTGAGCGAGCAGGCGAGCCAGGCGCAGCGCCTCCGCGCAGAGTTCCGGACGCATCCAGTTCTCACCAGCCGTAGCGGCGTATCCCTCGTTGAAGATCAGATAGATCACCTCGAGCACGGCCGCCAATCGCTGCTCGACCTCGGCCGAGGTGGGCATCGCGAAGGTGATCGACTTCTCGACCAGTGCCTTCTTCGCGCGCACGATCCGCTGCGCCGCGGTCGAGTCGCTGATCAGAAAGGCCCGGGCAATCTCCTCGGTGCTCAACCCGCCCAGGCAGCGCAAAATCAACGCGACTCGCGCCTCCAGAGGCAACGCCGGATGACACGCGGTGAAGATCAACCGCAACAGGTCGTCTTGGATGTGATCATCCAGCCGGTCGTCGATCTCATCGAGATCGGCGGTGCCCATGGTAGGCCCGGTCGGGTCCTCGGCTACCAGAGCGAGCTTTCGCTGGTAGCTGCGCTCACGGCGTGCGGCGTCGATCGCCTTGTTCTTTGCCGTGGTCATCAACCAGCCCCCCGGGTTGGGCGGGACACCGGTTGCTGGCCAGCGTTCGAGTGCGGCGAGCAAGGCTTCGTGTGCCATGTCTTCGGCCTGGCTGAGATCACCGGTGATTCGGGCCAGTCCAGCGATTAGCCGGCCGGACTCAATTCGCCAGATTGCGTCGATGGCTCCGCGAACGGCCGCGGTGGAGTTGGGATCTGGCGTACTGGGCATCTCGTGGCCCGAGCATATCGGCGCCCGCCGAACAGGCCGGGGGCCTTCGGCGGGCGCCGACAGTCGGAGTTGATCACTGCGGCGGCGCGAACTCCTCCGTCCCGAAGACCTTGAGCACCCGGGCTTCGCCTTCCCAACCGGGCCACAGGTCTTTGTGCAGAGCCATGAACCGTTTGGTCCATTCCACTGCTTCGTCCTTTGAGCTGACCTCGTACAGCGCGTAACTGATCAACTCTTTGCTCTCGGTGAAGGGGCCATCCATCACGCTTAGTCCGCCCGAGTTCACCGAAACCAGACTGCCAAGCGAGCTCGACGCCAGCCCGGCGGTATCAAGCAGGCTGCCCGACCTGGTGGCCTCCTCACCTAATGTCGCAATACCTTCCATCAAAGCTGGGGGCGGTGGCGTCGTCGCCTGCGGGCCCTCGAGCAACACGAGATAGCGCATCTTTCCTCCTTATCGTCCGTACCGGTCAACGCACACAGCGGTGACCCATCCGCAGACCATGATCACGGCTGCGGTAAAGGCAAGATTGGCGGCCTCACTACCACCGCTCGAGGCGACGGCGGCGAACCCGGTGAGAAAGACAACTCCGACGAGCCGCGAGGCTCGAGCCCACCGCCGTCGATCCTCGGCCGCAAACCGTCGCGCCAATACGAAACAGGCCGCACCCAGGCAGGCGAAGCCGAGAACCGCGGCGCCGAAGTGAGCGAACCCGTGCCAGCTGATCTCGCCGGGCCCTTCTGGTGTGCCGACCGGAAAGCCCAGCGCCGGATCAGCCCGGAACACCCCCGCCGCGATCAGGCTCACGCCGTAGCCACCGATGAGCCGGGGACCCCACATCGATCCGGGTCCGCTCTCCAACGATCGGCGTAATCCCATTGCGGCGGCGATGATCATGGCGCCGGCGAGAACCAAATTCGCACACTGAATCCACCCGAACGAGCCGTTGGCCAGCAGGCTCCACTCATGGCGGGCCAGCTCGAAGCCGTCTCGGGTCATCGCTTGCGCGAGTGAGATCAGGACGTACATCGGCCCGGCGATGATGCCGTACCCGAGAAGTGATCGAGTGACCCGGTCGGCGCGACTGCACTCTGCTCGCACTGCGGGTGTGGTGATGGTGGTCATGGTGTCCTCCTGCATCGTTGAGCCGACCCTGTCTAGCCGGCCTCCTACCAGAGCTACGAAGTGGGACCTGCTAAATCGACACCAGCTCAAACCGAATCCCCGCCGACTACGAATGGCCTTCAAGGCCGCCGCCCGCCTTCTGTTATGATTCCGTTATCAACAGGGCAGATGTTCGCCCTGCGGACCGCCGTTTCGGGGCCGGCGGCTGACTTGATCACCCGTCTGTCAGGAACTGATATGTCGAAGGCTCCACCCCGATCACGGCAGAGTTATCGCCACGAGGCGCTGTTATGGAGCGATGCCAGGGAGTTCGCGTCCGTCCTCAGCCCCTTCATCCAGGAGGGCTTGGCCGCCGGCGAGCCGGTGATGGTTGCGATGATCCGAGAACACGCCAATTGGTTGCGGGACACCCTCGGCGCCGAGGCACGAAAAGTGAAGTTCGTCGATATGGCTGTCCTCGGACGCAACCCCGCACGGATCATTCCAGCTTGGCAGTCGTTCCTCGACGACCACTCCGCCGACGGCAAACCGGTCCGAGGGATCGGTGAGCCCATTTGGGCTGGGCGGCGGCCCGAGGAAATCCTCGAGTGCCAGTTGCACGAGGCCCTCCTCAATGTGGCGGTGGACCCGAAGACGCCCTTCTGGCTGATCTGCCCGTACGACGTGCGCGGCCTGGACGCTGACGTCATCGAGGAAGCCCACCGCAGCCACCTGACCGTGATGGAAGGGAGTCACTCCCGCGGTCACCCGCTCTACGCCGGCCGGACGCACGTGGATGCGATGTTCGAAGCCGAGCTTGCCCCGCTTGGCGGAGAGCCCGGCGAGTCGACCTTCACGCGTGAGGACGTCGAGAACCTGTTCGGCATCGTCACCCTTGACGCCTATGCAGCTGGGCTTGGTTCAGACAAGATTTCCGACCTCGCGAGCACGGTGCGCCGACTCGGCGCAGCCAGCCTGAATCGTGGCGCGACGCAGGGAACCCTCCGAATCTGGCATTCACCGCAGGCGTTGGTCTGCGAGATCTCCGATGACACGGTGATCGACGATGTCCTGGTCGGTCGGCGTTCGATGCACGCGGATGGCTCAGACGGTTTGTGGCAGGCAAACGAGTTGTGCGACCTGGTGCAGGTTCGATCTGGTCCCGCCGGCACGACGGTTCGACTGCATATGTGGAAGTAGCGCCGGCGGCTGCCCTGACGTGACATAGTGGTTGAGGATTCAACTTCTATTTCAAAGGAGCGTGTCGTATGCGTATCGCCATCGTGGGCGCCGGTAACGTCGGCAAGGCACTATCCACGGCAGCGGTGGCTGCCGGACATGACGTCGCAGTGTCCGCGACGAGTCGAGATAGTGCTGAGGACGCCGCTGCGACCGCAGGGGCCCGAGCCGCTGCAGACAATGCCGATGCCGTGAACGGCGCGGAGGTCGTCGTCCTTGCCGTACCCCACGCCGCCGTTGCCGTTGTCGCGGAGGAGCTGGGCTCAGCGTTGGCGGGCAAGGTGGTGGTAGACACGTCGAACCCGCTCAACGACACCTACAGCGACCTCGTAACGGTCGGCACATCGTCGGCCGAGGAGCTGCAGCGGCAGCTGCCGGACGCCTCGGTGATCAAGGCCTTCAATACCAACTTCGCCTCCCGCCACGCCAACCCGACCGAAGGTGGAGCGCCGCTCGATGCGTTCATTGCCGGTGACGACGCCAACGCCAAGGCAAAGGTCGGCGAGTTTGCGAGCTCATTGGGCTATCGGGTGATCGACGCCGGCGAGCTGCGGATGGCGCGATCGCTGGAGGAGATGGCGTTCCTCAACATCAAGCTCAACGCCAGCAACGACTGGGCGTGGCAGAGCGGGTGGAAGCTGGTCGGCCCGACGGGGGAGCAGTGACACCGATCGGCCCGGTCCGGCTGAACCACGCCGTCCTATTCGTCGCCGACCTCGACCGTGCCGAGCGCTTCTACACCGAGGTGTTCGGTATGACGGTGGTGGCTCGTGAGCCGCAAGCGAATGCGGCCTTTCTGCGACTGCCCAGTGCGCAGAACCATCACGATCTCGGCCTCTTCGGGGTAGGTCCGCAGGCGCCCCCCAAGCGCCGCGGCAGTATCGGCCTCTACCACCTGGCATGGCAGGTCGACACGATCGACGAGCTGGCTGAGGCTCGGCAGACCTTGCTGGACGCGGGTGCCTACACCGGTGAGTCCAGCCACGGCGCCACCAAGAGCCTGTACGGCGCCGACCCGGACGGCAACGAGTTCGAGGTCATGTGGATGCTCCCTCGGCAGGAGTGGGGCGCGTACGAGAATGCGGCGCCCATCGATGTCCTCGACCTGAGTGCAGAGGTTGAGCGCTGGTCGGGCGTACGGACCGCTGGCGAGATCGTCGTGACTGCCGAAGGGCGCAGATCGTAGCTGAGGCGATGGAATGCCTGCCGCCCGTACTTAGCTCGTAGCGAGCCTCGGCCTGATCAAGTGTGGCGCCGGGCACTACTCCTTGCCGTACGGACATCTGTGGATAGCTCGGATCTTGGCGCATAGCCGTTGATGGCCGGCACGGCGGGGATCGGATGCCCGTCAAGCTGGCCACCGGCGAGGACCGCACGGGCGGCCAGGACGTCGTCGGGTTGCGATTGGAACCACGCGACGGTCCGTCGCAGACCCTCTTCGAGCAAGATTTCTGGTCGCCAACCGAGCTGTTTCTCGGCTCTGTCGATGACCGGGCGTCGCCGCGTCGGATCGTCCGCCGGGAGGGGATGGCGCTCGATCGCTGACTTCGAGCCCGTAAGGTCCAAAATCAGGGTGGCGAAGTCGGCGATCGTCCGCTCGGTCGGATTGCCGAGATTGATCGGACCGGGTACATCGGAGTCGAGCAGGGCGATGAGCCCACCGACGAGGTCTTCCACGTAGCAGAAGCTGCGGGTCTGGGAACCGTCGCCGTAGATCGTCAGCGGATCGCCGAGAAGTGCCTGGGCAATGAAGTTGGTCACCACCCGGCCGTCGTGGGGGCGCATCCGCGGCCCGAAAGTGTTGAAGATTCGCGCTATGCCGACGTTGGTCCCGAGAGCTCTTCGATACGCCATGGTCGTGGCCTCGGCAAACCGTTTCGACTCGTCGTACACACTTCGCGGACCAACGGGGTTGACCTGCCCCCAATACTCCTCGGGCTGGGGATGCACCTCCGGGTCTCCATAGACCTCGCTGGTGGAGGCGAGCAGGAAGCGCGCACCGTGCTCGTGGGCGAGACGGAGGGCGTTCTCGGTGCCGCGGCTGCCGACGGCGAGCGTTTCCAACGGCAGGCGCAGGTAGTCCGGCGGGGATGCGGGACTCGCAAGGTGCGCCACTGCGTCCACGACGCCCTCGACTGGCACCTCGACCGACACATCGCTACGCAGGAATTCGAAGGTCGGGGCTTCCACCAGGTGAGCGATGTTGTCCATCCGACCGGTAGAGAGGTTGTCGACGCAGACGACCGTGTCGCCACGGTTGATCAACCGTTCGCAGAGATGTGAACCCACAAAGCCGGCTCCGCCGGTGACGACTACTCGCACGCCACGGATGCTCCCAGATTCCTTCACCACGCCGCACTTCGACCCCTGTGTGTAATC
>DASQUD010000071.1:0-3493 GCA_035641455.1 Propionibacteriaceae bacterium
GGAGTCGATGTCGGCCCGCTTCAGCTCGACCCAGGTCTCGATCAGGTCGGGGGTGAAGACGTCGCCCTGGAGGAGGTACTCATGATCAGCCTCCAGATTGTCCAACACGCCGCCGAGGCTGTCGGGCACCGTCCTGACCGAAGCGTGCTCCTCGGGCGGCAGCTCGTACAGGTCCTTGTCGATCGGAGCATCGGGCTCTGTCTTGTTCTGGATGCCGTCCAGGCCCGCGAGCAGAATTGCCGCAAAGGCCAGGTAGGGGTTGGACGAAGAATCCGGGCAGCGAAACTCGACGCGCTTGGCCTTGGGGTTCGAGCCGGTGATCGGGATACGCATGGCCGCCGACCGGTTCCGCGAGCTGTAGACCAGGTTGACGGGGGCCTCAAATCCTGGCACCAGCCGGTGGTAGGAATTCACGGTCGGATTGGTGAACGCCAGGATCGACGGAGCGTGCTCGAGGATTCCGCCGATGTACCAGCGGGCGATGTCGGACAGGCCGCCGTAACCGGCCTCGTCGTAGAACAGCGGCTCACCGTCTCGCCAGACCGACGAATGCACGTGCATGCCGGACCCGTTGTCCCCGAAAATCGGCTTCGGCATGAAGGTAGCCGTCTTGCCCGCAGCCCACGCCGTGTTCTTCACGATGTACTTGAACTTCTGGATGTCGTCGCCGGCACTCAGCATCGTGTTGAACCTGTAGTTGATTTCCGCTTGGCCGGCGGTCCCGACCTCGTGGTGCGCCCGCTCCACCTTCAGGCCGGACGCCTCGAGGTTGATGACGATCTTGTCGCGCAAGTCCGCGAAGTGGTCAACCGGCGGAACCGGGAAGTAGCCGCCCTTGTACCGCACCTTGTAACCGCGGTTGCCGCCCTCTTCGACCCGACCGGTGTTCCAGGCGCCGGCCACGGAGTCGATGGCGTAGTAACCGGTGTTCTGCTTCGTCTCGAACCGGACGTCGTCGAAGATGTAGAACTCCGCCTCCGGAGCGAAGAAGGCCGTGTCGCCGATGCCCGTCGACGCGAGGTAGTTCTCCGCCTTGCGCGCGATGTTGCGTGGGTCGCGGCTGTACGGCTCCTTTGTCAGCGGATCGTGCACGAAGAAGTTCAGGCATAGTGTCTTGGCCGCCCGGAAGGGATCCAGATACGCGGTGGTGGGGTCGGGCAGCAGGGCCATGTCCGACTCGTGGATCTTCTGGAAGCCGCGGATCGACGAGCCGTCGAAGGCAAGGCCGTCCTCGATGACCTCGGGGCCGAACGAGCTCACAGGTACGGTGAAGTGTTGCATGATTCCGGGCAAGTCGCAGAAGCGGATGTCGACCATCTCGACACCCTCATCCTTGATGTAGGCCAACAGGTCATCTGGGCCTTTGAACATTCGTCCTCCGATGTGTCGGTGTGCCCGTCGGGCACGGCGGTGATGTTGGTGCTGCTCGGTGAGCACGCTCAGCTGGCTCGGGCGAGCAAACGGTGTTCGCTGGACGAGCGCGGCTCGACGCCCTCCGCACTCGGTGGCTAGGAGCCTAGGTAGAGGCGGTTTCCGTGCAGTTGCCGATATGTTTCACGGATGTAACACGAGTCGGTCGAGGCGAGGAGCGGCTCGTGCAGTTGGCTGGCACAGATAACCTCGGCGGGTGGCCGAGTCGGCTCAGATAGGGCACGAGAACGAAGCGTATCCGGGGGAGCGCCTGGGGCTGCCGCGGGTCGGACGCGGCTCGCTGGCGTCATGGCGGTCCCGGATCGCGGCGTTGATCGTGGACTGGGCGGCCAGCATGGCGATCGCGGTGGGCTTCTTCGGATCAGGTGTGATGACCGGGAGTGGCTGGCGGGCGTGGATGATTTTGACCGTTTTCTTCGTAGAGTCCTCGATCCTGGGTGCGCTCGCCGGCGGCAGCTTCGGTCAGTTGATCTGCCGGATCGCGATCGCTCGGCTGGATCGCCAGCCATTGGGATTTGTACGGGCGGTGTTACGGGCGTTCCTGGTCAGTTTGGCCCTGCCGGCGCTCGTCATCGGACCGGATCGACGGGGGCTACAAGATCTGGCGGCCGGCACGGTGATGATCAACCGCCGTTGAGTGGTGAGTGGTTCATCACAAGATCGCCCCGGGGTTGAGAATCCCTTGCGGATCGAGGGCTTTCTTGATCGTTCTCGTGAGCGCCATCACTTCGGGGCCCAGCTGATCGGGCAGCGCAGCCTTCTTTGCGCGCCCTACGCCGTGCTCTCCGGTGATGGTCCCGCCCAACGAGATGGCCAGCGCCATGATGTCGTCAAACGCCTGGTATGCCCGAACCCGGGCCTCCTCGTCGGTCGGGTCATAGACCACCAGGGGATGAGTGTTGCCGTCCCCGGCGTGGGCGACCACGGGCACCTCCGTGTCATGCGTCGACGCAATCTTCGCGATGCCGGCCAGCAGCTCCGGCAATAGCGGGACCGGAACGCCGACGTCTTCGAGCAGCAGAGTGCCTAGGGCCTCGACCGCCGGAAAGGCGGCCCGCCGAGCGGCGACGAACAGTTCGCCCTCGTCCGGGTCGTCGGTAACGAAAACCTCCTTGGCGCCGGCGATCTCGCATGCGGCCTCCATCGCCGAGATCTCGAGCGCCCGGGCATCGCCCGGCGCATCTGACTGGGCCAGCAGCATCGCTCCGGCGTTGCGATCCAGGCCCATCGGCCGGTAGTCCTCGACCGCGTTGAGCGACGCGTTGTCCATCAGCTCCATCATTGAGGCTCGCAGCGTCGCGCCGATCGCGACCACAGCATCCGCGGCAGCCGCGACGGTCGGGAAGGCGGCGACCAGGGTGGACCGTACGGGCTGCGCAGGGATGAGCCGGAGGATCGCCCGCGTGATCACGCCGAGCGTGCCCTCGCTGCCGACGAAAAGCTTCAGCAGCGATAACCCGGCCACGTCCTTGATCCGCTTCCCGCCCAAGGTGATCTTGGTGCCATCGGCCAGTACGACATCGAGGCCGAGCACGTAATCGGTCGTCACGCCGTACTTGACGCAGCAGAGCCCGCCGGCGTTGGTGGCGATGTTGCCGCCGATAGAGCAAATCTCGTAAGAGGAGGGGTCCGGGGGATACCACAAACCGTGCGCTGCCGCGGCTGCCTTCACCTCCGCGTTGAAAGCGCCCGGCTCCACCACAGCCACCCGGGTGGCGGTGTCGATCTCGATAGCGCGCATCCGTTCCATGCTGAGCACGACGCCGGCGTCCACCGCGGTGCTACCGCCGGACAGGCCGCTGCCGGCCCCTCGGGGAACCACCGGTACGCGCTGCGCGGACGCCCACCGCAACACCGTCTGGACCTGGTCGGCGTCCTTCGGCCGCACGACCGCCAACGGCGTCCCGGCACTTGGGTCACGAGACCAGTCGAAGCGATAGTTCTCCAACGTCGCCGGTTCGACCACCACGACACCGGCCGGCAGGGAGCTGATCAGCTGGCTCAACGCCTCAGTATCGGGGGTGCCCATGGTCCCAAACCTATTCGTCGAATGACACTCTGG
>DASQUD010000072.1:0-2857 GCA_035641455.1 Propionibacteriaceae bacterium
AACCGCTGAGGAGGCGGCCACCCGTGACCACCGCCTGAAGCAGCGCCGGGAGCAACAGGAAAGTGCCGACGATCAAGCCGGCCGAGTTCACCACCAGGAAGAAGACGGCCCACAGCGGAGCCGGCACGGGGGTCAGTCGCGCCAGTTGGTCGGCATCGGAGTGGCGTGCTTGTCCACCACGGCGGTGGCGCATCAGTTCGAGGACCGGCTTCGGTGCGGCGATCAGCAAGATCCAGGTCAAGAGGTAGGCCAGGGTCGACTGTGCGGTAGCGGAGAGATACCAGCTGACGGCGATCAGGACCGCTGTGCAGCCGAGGATGACCGCGACGCCGTAGAAGTTGCGGATCTGCAGCAGCATCAGCGCGAGCATGATGACGAGAAGCCAGAGCAGAGCTAGCCCTCGTCCGGCAATAAGCAGGCCCACCGCGGCCAGCCCCGCGAGCGCTGGTCCTAGGTAGCCGGCGAGCAAGGTGATGATCATTCCCGGCCCGCTGGGCCGGCCGCTCGACACCGTGAGCCCGGAGGTGTCGGAATGCAGCCGAACACCGTGTAGCCGGCGTCCGGTGAGCACCGCGGCGGCGGCGTGCGAACCTTCGTGGGTGATCGTCACGATCATTCGCGTGTAGGGCCAGATCGAGGGTAAGGCCACCAGCGCGAAGCCGACGGCAGCAACGACGACGATAAGCGCAGGCGGAGGTGCTGGCTGCACGGAGCTGGCGCGCCGCCATATCTCGGTGAACAACTCCACCCGCCCAGCATGGCTGATGCACTCAATGCCTGAACCATGTGAAACGCGGTCTCAGCCGAGCACCACGGCTCGCGACCCTCAGCCGAGCAGCACTGTTCCGGCCCGGCGAGTACGCAAGCTCCGTACGATCACGGCGGCCAGCACAGCACCAAGGGCGACGAAAGCTGCCAGGCGAACGGAACCGTCGTAGGTACCGACTGCGACCGCGATCAGCGCCCAGCAGGCGGCAAAGACAAAACCGGCCACGGCAGTCAGGCGAAGGACGATGATCACCGACGCGACGGTCGCCCCCGCCACCAGGATGAGGCTGACGGCGGTAACCAGGGTGCCGGACTCCGGCAGTCCGAGGGACCGGAGCGTGGTGCCGAAGCCAGCGGCCGACGCCAGCACGGCCCAGCCGAGATAGATCATCACAGGCAGCCGAAGCAGCACACGTTCAGCTGTCGTCTCCGGAGGCTTCGAGGTGAGCCGCGTGGCCGCGACCGCCAGACAGCCGACCAGGGCCAAGATCACCACCTGGGCCAGCCACAGTTGGCGACTGCCGAAGATCGGTACCCAGATGGCGCTGGCACTGAAAGCACCCACCAGCCACCAGCCCGTAAGGCGGTGAACTTCTCGATCCCGCTGACCTGGCAGCAGCTGGTAGACCGCCAGGGCAACACAACCCAGGTAGATCAGGCCCCAGATGGCGAACGCGTAGCCGGCCGGCGTGACGGGACTGATGTTGTCGTCGGAAATGGCGCCAGTGTTCGAGGACGGCCCCATGGCCAACGTGGTCAGCGGGGAGGCACACAACTGCGCCACCGCAGTGACGGCCACCGCAATCGTCCGGAATCGGTCGCGTTGCTCGGTCATGATCAACATTCTGTCGGATCGCGTGCACCGGATGCGATCCCGCGGGCGGTCTCAGTAGGCTGCTGCCGGAGTAGCCACCCCGACGAAGTGAGGCGTGATGAGCCAGCCTGTTGATCCGACCAAGACCGCGGCATGGGCCAGGCTGGAGGAGCTGAGCACGGGCTTGCAGCCGGATTTGCGGGCCTGGTTCGCCGAGGATTCATCCCGGGCGGAGAAGTTCACGTTGACGGCGGGGGACCTGTACGTCGATCTGTCGAAGAACCTGATCAACGCCGACGTCCTGGCCGCTCTGGTCGAGCTCGCAGACGAGGTGGGTCTCGCGCAGCGCCGCGACGCCATGTTTGCCGGTGAACACATCAACGTCACGGAGGATCGGGCGGTGTTGCACACCGCGCTTCGACTGCCCAAGGACGCCAGCCTGGTCGTCGATGGCACCGATGTGGTGCCTCAGGTGCACGAGGTCCTGGAGAAGGTGTACGCCTTCGCCGACAAGGTCCGCAGCGGCGAGTGGACCGGGGTGACGGGCAAGCGGATCGAGACCATCGTCAACATCGGTATCGGTGGTTCTGATCTTGGTCCAGTGATGGTGTACGAGGCGCTGCAGCCGTACGTGCAGGAGGGTCTGACGGCCCGCTTCGTCTCCAACATCGACCCGACCGATGTCGCGGAGAAGACCAAGGACCTGGATCCTGAGACGACGTTGTTCATCGTCGCGTCCAAGACCTTCACCACCCTGGAAACCCTGACCAACGCGCGGCTGGCACGGAGCTGGCTGCTCGACAGGCTTCGCACATCGGGCGCTATCGCTCAGGGGGACGACGCGGCGAATGATGCGGTGGCCAAACACTTCGTCGCCGTCTCGACAGCACTCGACAAGGTGGCCGCCTTCGGCATCGATCCCGAGAATGCGTTCGGTTTCTGGGATTGGGTCGGCGGGCGCTACTCGGTCGACTCGGCGATCGGCACGTCGGTCGCGGTGGCCATCGGGCCTCAGAACTTCGCTGGCTTTCTCTCCGGCTTCCACGCCATCGACACTCACTTCTCCGACACCCCGTTCGAGCGGAACGTGCCGCTGCTGATGGGGCTGCTGAATGTTTGGTACGTCAACTTCTTCGACGCCCATACCCACGCAGTGCTGCCGTACGCGCAGTTTCTGCACCGCTTCGCCGCGTACCTGCAGCAGCTCACCATGGAGTCCAACGGCAAGGGCGTTCGCTACGACGGATCGCCGGTGACCACCGACACCGGCGAGGT
>DASQUD010000073.1:0-3014 GCA_035641455.1 Propionibacteriaceae bacterium
GCGAAGCAGGGCCGCATTGCCAGATTTAAGACAGATTCCCGCGGCGTCTGCCGTCACATTCGGACGCGCCTCGTAGATGATGCCGACGACCCCGAACGGCACCCGAATCTGACGGACCTGGACGCCATTGGCATTGGTCCACCCACGAACCACGTCGCCGACCGGATCAGGCAACCCTGCCAGTTGGCGCAGGCCGTCGACCATCCCGGCGACCCGCTCAGGGGTGAGCCGAAGCCGGTCGATCAGCGCCCCGCCGGTCCCCTCCCGCTCAGCCCCGGCGATGTCGCTCGCGTTGGCCTCCAGAACCGTGGTCTCCGCCTTCGCCAGGGCGTCGGCCATGGCGTGGAGCGCGGCGTCCTTGGTCGCTCGGGTGGCACTAGCCAGGACCAGGCTCGCCTCGCGTGCCCGCAGCGCTTGATGACGTACGCTCATCACTCAAATCTATCGTCGCGCACGCAGCGTCACCCGCAGGCGATCAGCGCCGAGCGAACTCCGGCGCATGCTCAGGCAGCGCGCCGATGGCGATGAAAGCGGCCGGGATGCCTTGGAGCACAGGAAACCGCTGCAGCAGCCTCATCGCGGAGGGTGGACTGGAGGGCTCCGTCGATGCGTCCACTTCGACCCTGCTCGCCACCACGAATCGATGAGCGATCCGTTGGAACGTTTGAGTGATCACCGTCGGCAACCAGCGCCGACGCTGGATCCGGCGTAACGTCTCCGTGGTCACCGACCCGGTACGAAGCGCCGGCACCAGCACGCGCGCCGCTGCCACAGCGTCCTGGATCGCCAGATTGATCCCCACCCCGCCCACCGGCGACATCGCGTGGGCGGCGTCCCCGATGCACAGCAGGCCGTCGACGTACCACCGTTGGAGCCGGCTGAGGACCACGTTCAAGAGCCGAACATCGTCGAAGGACGAGAGCATCTCGCCACGGCCGCCAAGCCACGGCAAGGCATCCACCAAACGTTGACGGAAGCTTTCTATGCCAGCATTCCGCAGCGATTCGTACGAGCCCTTCTTGATCACCACGCCTACCTGAAAGTAGTCTCCGCGATCAATCAAGATCATCAGCAGCTTCCTGGAAAGCCGACCCAGGCCGCCTTCCGGGTCCCCGGCTAGCCGAGGCAATCGGAACCAGAGAACATCCATCGGCGCACCGAAGGTGTGCGGACGGAGTCCAGCGCGTTGCCGGACGACGGAGGTCCTTCCGTCGCAGGCCACAACGAGCGGCGCCTCGAGACGATGAGTCATGCCCTCTCGGGTGTAGATGACTCCGCTTACTCGTCCGTCATCGGTGATCACGTCCGTCACGTCGGCATTCATGATCAACGAGTAGTGGGGCTCGCGTTGCCCAGCCTCGGCCAGGATGTCGAGGAAGTCCCACTGTGGAACGAACGCGATGTGCTTATGCGGCCCCGGAATCCTCGTCAGGTCGGCCAAGGCGTAGGTACCGGAGTCCAGCTCGACGCTCGCCCGCTCCACCCAGCGGGCGGGCAGCGAGGCGAACTTCTGGCCGAGCCCCAGTTCGTCCAGCAGGGTGAGCGTCGACGCATGCACGGTGTCGCCACGGAAGTCGCGGAGGAAGTCGCCGTGTTTCTCCAGGACCGTGGTTTCGACGCCCCCGCGCGCAAGTAGAAGCCCCAGCATCATGCCGGCTGGACCGCCGCCGACGATGCAACACCCCGTTCGCCCAGAACTCATCATGTGATGAATTATGCCGCGAGTCGTCAGATCAGTGCTGGTGGCAAGGCGCCTTCGTTCTCCAGCAGCCAACGTTTGGTTTCCAGGCTGCGCCCCGGCTCGCCGCCCGAGTACCCGCCCAGCCCATCACTGGCCACCACCCGGTGGCAGGGGATCACGATGGGCACGGGATTTGCGGCCATGATCGAACCGATTGCCCTCGCTGGCACACCGGTGCCGCTCCGCTCGGCGAGTTCACCGTAGGTGATCGTCTCCCCGTATTCGACCGTCATCAGGGCACGTAACACCGCCTCGGTCGCCGATGGCAGCGGTGGCAGGTCGAGAGGCAACTCGAACGTCCGTCGCTGTCCCGCGAAGTACTCCCTCAGCTGGCCGATCGTCTGTTGCACCGTCTCATCCGGCTCGATCGATGCCCCACGCGGGTCCAGGCGCCAACCGGTTCTGCGCAGACCTGCCGGGCCGGCCAGGACGCCGACCACGCCCACCTGAGTGTCGTACTGGTCGAAAAAGAGCTCATCCATGATTTGACCATGGTGCCTCACGGTGCTGACATAACGACCGCTCCCCCGCAACGTGGGTGAGATTCAATGATCAGCGTTCAGCCCGTGCTGTCGGCGGTCTCCATCACCACCAGCGCATCCCGGTGGACGACCGTACGGTCGTAGCCGGTGCCAAGCTGAGCGGTCAGCTCGTGCGTGCTGCGCCCGAGCAGAGCCGGAAGCTCGTTGGAGTCGTAGTTCACCAGGCCACGGGCCACGACCACGCCGTCGGGATCCGCCAGATCGACGGGCTCACCCGCTGAGAACTGACCGCGTACGGCCGTGATGCCGGCTGGCAACAGCGAGGCGTTACGCTGCACTACCGCCCGTACGGCACCGTCGTCGAGGACCAGGACCCCGCGGGCGTCGCTGGCGTGCCGCAGCCACAGCAGTCGAGTCGGCCGCCGCCGCCCCGTGGGGTGGAACAGAGTGCCGACGGGTTCTCCTTGCAGTGCAGGCTGCACGTCCTCGGCAGCGGCAAGTACGACGGGAATGCCGGCGGACGTGGCGATGCGTGCCGCATCCACCTTCGTGATCATGCCTCCGGTGCCTATCGCGGCGCCCCTGCTGGCAAAGTCGACGCTTTGGAGATCCTCTTCGGTCCGCACATCCGTGATCTTCCGGGCCGTCGCCTTGGTCGGGCGCTCGGTGTAGAGCGCATCCACATCGCTGAGCAAGATCAAGGCGTCAGCGTGGACCAGATGTGCGACCAAGGCGGCCAACCGGTCGTTGTCGCCGAAACGAATCTCGTGGGTCGCCACCGTGTCGTTCTC
>DASQUD010000074.1:0-4062 GCA_035641455.1 Propionibacteriaceae bacterium
GCGATACCGCTGCTCGGCCACACTCAACTCCCTCATACGGGAGTGTCAAGGATCAACCGAAGTAGGTGTCAACCATCAGCCGAAACTGTGTAAAGCATCAGCCGAAGGAGAAAGGTCAAGCCTCAGCCGAAGGCATACACATCACATAGAGCTGGCGGGGGGACTCGAACCCCCAACCACCTGTTTACAAGACAGGTGCGCTACCGATTGCGCCACGCCAGCGACAACCAGCCAGGCTAGCCGAGCCCGGGGGAGCCGACGAAAACCGTGCCGGACCCGCGAACGCTGACCGGATCGCCGGCGGTGATCAGAGCGGACTCTCCCTTGCTCAGACCCAGGTATCGACTTGCTGATTCCAACTGAACCGAGCCGTCGGTCACCAGAACGATTCGGCCGACCTCGGTGCCGGGCATCTCAATCGGCACTCTGTCGATGTCCAGCCGCCAGAGCGAGAACTCTTCGGCCGGAGCGGCATAGTGCCAGATGCCCGGCGCTTGCTCGGTCGGTCTGACGAGATCGGGAACGCCAGGTCTGAAGTCGAGCACCTTGAGCAACTCGTCGACATTGATGAACTTAGGGGTGAGCCCACCGCGCATGACATTGTCCGAGTTGGCCATGATCTCAACCCCGCCGCCATGCAGATAGGCGTGAAGCTTGCCAGCGGCCAAGAAGATAGCGTCGTACCGGTGCAGTGTGATGCGGTTCATCAGGAGTGCCGCTAAGACACCAGGATCAGCTGGATAGTGAACAGACAGTTCGCGAATCGTGGCAGCGAAGGAAGCTATGGGACCAGTTCCTCGGAACGACTCTGCTACTCCGGCCACCTGATGGATAACCGCGCGTTCTCCCCCGGAAAGGCGAAGCAGGTGCCGAAAGACATCCTTCAACCGATCTGTGGGATCGCGGGAAGCATCCTTCAGCGCCGCCACGATCGAGACCGCGCCCGGGACGCCGAATTCCTCGAACAGTCGGTATGTCTCGCTCGGATCGCGGAAACCGCAGAGAGCCTCGGTGGGTCCGAGCGCGCAGAGTACTTCAGGCTTGGGCCAAGTGTCTCGATAGGTGCGATTCGAGGCGTAGGCAGGGATGCCGGCCAATTCCTCCTCAGCGAATCCCGCCTCCGCTTGGGCACGGGTGGGATGCGCCTGCAATGACAGTGGTCGATCGGCGGCAATGATCTTCATCAGGAATGGCAGCCGTGGTCCGAAGACGGCGTACGGCCTCGCGCCGATGACATCCACTGGGTTCTCGGCCACGAGCTGATCAAGGCGCTCACCCTCCGCCAGTGACGGAGCCATTGGATGAGCACCAAGCCAGAGTTCGGCCTGCGGCTCGCCGGTGGGCGGCAAGCCAAGCAACTCTGGAATCATTGTCCGAGAGCCCCAGGAGTAGGGCTGAATAGTGCCGGTCAGGCGCTTGATCATGGACTGGGTTCTCCCGGAAAGGCTGCAACTAGTGTGTCGCGCTTCGGAACGACACGAATGACATAGCTGTAATTTGCTCTTATTATGGCGATATGGCTGTCGTCCCCCATGAGCACGCTGATCCTAGCGATCCGGCCGACCAGCTGAGCGTCAGGGATGCGGAGATCCTCGCCTTCGAGCGGCAGTGGTGGAAGTTCGCCGGCGCCAAGGAGCAAGCCGTGCGGGACAAGTTCGGCATGTCGGCTACCCGCTACTACCAGACACTGAATGCGCTCATCGACCAGCCGGCAGCGCTCGCTCAAGACCCGCTGCTGGTCAAGCGGCTACGTCGCTTGCGGGCAAGCCGGCAACGCAGCCGCTCCGCCAAGCGGTTGGGCATCGACTTGTCAATCGATCTGTGATGATCATTTGCCCTTGCGGATGATCGCGGCGAGATTTTCACGAACCGGCCGAGTCGGCAGCTCGCGATAACCGCCAATCACAAGCCCTGCCCGGCGCTCGAAAAAGTTCTGGGCGGCGCGGTCGCCCGTCCGCAACACCGACCACGCCATGCAGGCGACGTACGCCACGTAGTACGGCAGGCCGAGGCAGTAGACGTACTGCCAGCTGTGCTGCTCCTCGTGTCGCAGCAGCTCCGGGTATTGGCGGAGCTGCTGCTCCCACGTCGACCCGGTAGTGATGACGTTACCGATCGTGAAGGCGCCGGCTACGGGGAACTTCAGCCGGTAGCCCTCACAAAGGAACAACCCGCGTGGCCCGCGTCGAATCTTGGCGTCGCCGATCAGCGCGACCACCAGCCCGCCCGGCGTGGTGAGGTTGAGCACGTTGCCAACCAAGCGGAACCATTGCCAGCCGGTTTGTGGAGGCGATGGTCGCAGATCGACCGTCGTGACGTCCATGAGCTCATTCCACCCGTTCTCAGTGGACTTCCGCTAACCGGAGGCATGACGCGCATGCCTCATTCGATCCTTCAGACGAAACGCTTGATCAGCCCCCACGCCAGGGACGGGCACCGAGTTCAGCATGCGAAACCACTTCCCAGGATGCGGACCGCGATGTGCGGCCGGGCGCCACGCGAGCCTAGGCTAGGCGGCGTTCATCCAGAGGGGGACGAGGGAACGGCCCGGCGACTCCCCGGCAACCGGCTGACCGAACAGAAACGGTGCCAATTCCGACTCGGTCGAAAGCCGCCCGAGACAGATGATGAAGGACGTCCTCATGACTGCGGTGCTCGACACCGACGTTCCGGCACCGCACGGCATCCGCCCGGGTGCGTTCGGAAACGCCACTCACCTCGTCTGCCGGGAGTGCGGCCAAACCGCACCGCTTGGCCCCTTCTACGCCTGTATGGAGTGCTTCGGTCCGCTCGAGGTCGGCTACGAGTTCCCGGCTCTCACCCGCGAGCAGATCGAAGCGGGCCCGCGGAGCATCTGGCGTTATGCTCCGCTGCTGCCGGTCCCCGCTGATATCGCCACCTTCCGCTCCACCGACCCCGGCTTCACCCGGCTGGTCGATGCCCGCAACCTTGCTGATGATCTTGGTCTTCGACAGCTCTGGGTCAAGGACGATTCAGGTAACCCGACCCACTCCTTCAAGGACCGCGTGGTGGCCGTCGCACTGTCGGCCGCTCGCGAGCTGGGGCTCCAAGTGCTGGCGTGCCCCTCCACAGGCAACCTGGCGAATGCGGTAGCGGCGGCTGCTGCCCGCGCTGGCATCAGGTCCGTCGTCTTCGTGCCAAGAAACCTGGAGCGGCCGAAAATCCTCGCTTCGGCGGTGTACGACACGACCTTGATCGCCATCGAGGGCACATACGACGACGTCAACAAGTTGGCCAGCGAGATCGCAGCCGAGGAAGAAGGCTGGGCGTTCGTCAATGTGAACGTTCGGCCCTACTACGCCGAGGGTTCGAAGACGTTGGCCTACGAGATCGCCGAGCAGTTGGGTTGGCGCCTGCCGGACCAGATCGTCATCCCGGTGGCCTCCGGGGCGCAGCTCACCAAGATCGACAAGGGCTTCGCTGAGCTGATCAAGCTTGGCTTGGTCGAGGACAAGCCGTACGTCATTTTCGGCGCCCAGGCCACCGGCTGCTCGCCGGTTGCCCAGGCCTATCGGGCCGGCCACGACGTGGTGGCGCCGGTGCGGCCGGACACCATCGCCAAGTCCCTCGCTATCGGCAACCCTGCCGACGGACCGTACGTGCTTGACGTGGTACGTCGCACAGGCGGTCTGGTTGCCGATGTGAATGATGACGCTGTGGTCGCGAACATCCAGCGACTGGCCCGGACCGAAGGCATCTTCGCCGAAACGGCCGGCGGTGTCACGGTCGGCGTCGCCGCGAAGCTCGTCGACGAGGGAGTGCTCGACCCGGCGGCAGAGACTGTCGTGATCAACTCCGGCGACGGGTTGAAGACGCTCGACGCCATTGCTGACAAAGTGGGACCCAAGACCACAATCCCCCCTCGCTACGACGCATTCACCGAGTTTTGGAAGGACTACCGCCCATGAGCGCGACGGTCCGCATTCCGACGATCTTGCGCAACTACACCGGTGGTGCGGGAGAGGTCAGCGCAGAGGGCAGCAAGCTGAGCGAGATCCTCGACTCTCTGGAAGGAAACCATCCCGGGATCCGAGGTCGGAT
>DASQUD010000075.1:0-4490 GCA_035641455.1 Propionibacteriaceae bacterium
CCGCCAGTTCAGCGGGTAGCGGTAGAACTCGTGTCGGTTGGCCGCCAGGGCGGCAAGAATGCAGAAGATCAGCGCCGCGATGAAGACGATCGGCAGCAGGATGGCACCGATCAATAGCGAGATGAGGATCGAGCTGACCACTGAGGCGATGGTGTAAAGAATCGAGAAGTTGAGCGCCTCGGTGGAGGTGTCCTTCAGCCACGGACTGCGGTCCTTGTAGACCAAGTAGACGATCAGCGGACCGATGAAGCCGATGAACGGGATGCTGATGTGGGCCAGCAGTCCCCAGAGCTTCTCGTCGCTCTCCGAAACGGGAGTCTGCCCGGCGTACTGGGGATAGCCGGGTTGGTCGTACTGCTGCGGTGAGTAGCCCTGGGGCGGCCCGCCGTACGGGGCGTTGGGATCGTATGCACCCGTCGGCTGCTGGCCATACTGCTGCCCCGAGGCGGGCGGGTACTGGCCCTGACCATAGGTGGGGTCGGCCTGCTGCCCATACTGCGGATAACCGCCCTGGCCGCCGGTCATGCCGCCGCTCGGGTCATAGCCCGACTGAGCTTGACCGTAGGGGTTTTGCGACTGACCCTGCCCGTAAGGGCTTTGAGATTGACCTTGCCCGTAAGGGCTTTGAGATTGATCTTGCCCGTACGGACTCGGCCCGGACTGGCTTTGACCGTAAGGACCCTGGCTCTGGCTATAGGGGTCGCCGCCGGACTGAGTCTGGCCATAGGGATGCCCTTGGGACTGAGCCTGACCGGACTCATCTTGCCCGTAGGGGCTTTGACCCTGGTCTGCCGATCCTGTCGATCCGCCGGGCGCTCCCGAAGCACCCTCCGGGCTGTCGTACGGATCGGTTGATGAGGGATGAGGGCCTTCGCCAGAATCACCGGCCGGACTCTCACCGGAGTCGTACGGGCCGGCAGCTCCAGATCCGGGCGTGTGGCCGGACCTTTCCTGGTCAGCGGGCTGACCCGGCCTCTCTTCAGGATTCTGGCTCATGCGAACAGGCTATTGCCCGCACCGGTCATCAGTAAGGATTAGCCCGACCTGCGCATATCCTGGTAGGCCGCGCCGTTGCCGGGGGAGTCTTCGTCGTCGTCGTACTGGTCGGCAAGGTCGGCATAGGCAGGGGGAACCGTATGCCCATCCGACTCCTCCCCCTGCAGTTCTCGCTCCAGCGATGTGAAATCCGTGTCGACTGACCGGTACTTCAGTTCGCGAGCGACCTTCGTCTGCTTCGCCTTCGCACGGCCGCGCCCCATAGTGGGTCGACCCCCTCGCACTTGTCCGCTCGCGGTTAGCCGCGGCTTAAGAATGGTTGATGTCGTGAGGGCAAGGCTACCTAATGCGCCAACCAGTGCAAATCTCGGCGCGACATTCCGAGCGTGTGTCTCAGGATCGCCGCGGCACTACTCGTGCGGGTATTCGCCGAACAGCGTGACGGGGGCCCGAGTGCCCGATCCGGTCGGCGCCGCCGATCCACAGACCCAGGCCAGCACTCCGTGCTCCGCGAGGAGCCGGATGCCCGCATCGACTGATTCCTCCGGCACGACGGCAACCATCCCGACGCCCATATTGACGGTCGCCTCGAGGTCCGCCCGGGGTACTCGACCCACCCGGCCCAAGATGTCGAAGATCGGCGCTGGGCGCCATGAGGTCCGATCGATGTGCACCTCGCAGGATTCCGGAATGACCCGCGCCAGGTTCCCGGCCAGTCCGCCGCCGGTGATATGGCTCAGCGCATGTACCTCGACGGCAGCGATCAGCGCCAAGCACGCCTGCGCATAAATCCGGGTCGGCCGGAGCAGCTCCTCCCCGAGAGTCGTCCCCAGCTGAAGCACGTGACGATCCAGCGACCAGCCCGCGCGATCGAGAAGCACGTGCCGGATAAGCGAGAAGCCGTTGGAGTGCAAGCCGTCGGAGGCCATTGCCAACATCACGTCACCGGGCATCACCCGGTCGGACCCCAAGATGTGATCGCGTTCGACGACTCCAGTTGCGGCGCCTGCCAGGTCATATTCGTCAGGCTCCAACAATCCAGGATGCTCCGCGGTCTCGCCGCCCATCAGCGCGCAACCCGCCTCGACGCAGGCCTCGGCGATGCTCCCGACGATCCTGGCAACTCGTTCCGGGACCACCCGACCGCAGGCGATGTAGTCGGTGAGGAACAGCGGCTCGGCGCCGCAGACCACAAGATCGTCGACCACCATCCCGACCAGGTCGAAACCGATCGAGGAGTGATCATCGAGCGCCCTGGCGATCGCGATCTTGGTGCCGACACCGTCGGTGGAGGTGGCCAGAACCGGGTGCGACATCCGCGCAATCTTGCCTGCGTCAAAGAGCCCGGCGAAGCCGCCTAACTCGCCGAGCACTTCGGGCCGGTGCGTCTTGGCGACCGCCTCCTTCATCAGATCGACGGCCAGTTCACCCGCCTGAATGTCCACACCTGCCGCAGCGTAAGCCGAATCTTCGGTCATGCGATGTCCCGGAGTCGCGGGGGCTTCAGGGACGCGACAATGCGTCTGCGGCGCCGACTCCAGCGACGACTGTTTCCAGACCGTCGACGTCGGTGCGGATGGGATCTTCCAGGATGTTCTTGCCGAGCCGCTCACTCAGCGGCAGCTCGATCGGGTAGATACCGTCGAAGCAGGCGCGGCACAGCTTGTCCTTCGCGACGTTCGTTGCCGCCACCAGCCCGTCGAGCGACACGTAGCCCAGGGAGTCGGCTCCGATCGAGCGGCAGATCTCCTCGGTGTTGGCACCTGTGGCGATGAGCTCCGCGCGGGAGGCGAAATCGATGCCATAGAAGCAGGGCCACTGGACCGGTGGCGAGGAGATCCGGATATGCACTTCAACCGCACCGGCCTCACGCAGCATCCGGACCAGCGCGCGCTGCGTGTTGCCGCGGACAATCGAGTCGTCCACCACGACGAGCCGCTTGCCCCCGATCACATCCCGCAGCGGGTTCAGTTTCAGCCGGATGCCGAGCTGGCGGATGGTCTGGCTGGGCTGGATGAAGGTCCGGCCGACATAGGAGTTCTTGACCAGGCCCTGCCCGTACGGAATTCCCGACTTCTCCGCATAGCCGATGGCGGCCGGCGTGCCCGACTCCGGCACAGGGATCACCAGGTCGGCGTCGGCCGGATACTCCCGGGCCAGGGTCCGGCCGACCTCGACCCGTACTGAATGCAGACGGTTGCCGGAGATCAGCGTGTCGGGGCGGGCCAGGTACACGTACTCGAACAGGCAGCCCTTGGGGTCCGGTTGGGCGAAGGTGGTCGAGCGCAGGCCGTCGGCGTCAATGGCGAGCAGCTCCCCGGGAACGATCTCGCGGACGAAGGACGCGCCCACGATGTCGAGGGCGGCCGTCTCGCTGGCCACCACCCAGCCCCGCTCCAGCCGGCCGAGCACAAGCGGCCTGATGCCCTGCGGATCCCGGGCGGCATAGAGCGTTTCCTCGTCCATGAACACCAGGCTGAACGCACCCCGCAGCCGGGGCAGCACTTCGATCGCCGCCTGCTCGGTGGACAGTCCGGGAAACGTCGCCAGCAAGGCGGTGATCAAGGACGTGTCGTTGGTGGCCTCGTTCAACAGCGACCCCGGGAGCAACGAATGCTCGGCCCGATCCCGCCGGCTCAGCCATTCCCGCAGTTCCAGGGTGTTGGTGAGGTTGCCGTTGTGGCCCAAGGCGATCCCACCGGTCGCTGTCGGGCGGAAGGTCGGCTGGGCGTTCATCCAGACGCTGGCGCCGGTGGTCGAGTAGCGGCAGTGGCCGATCGCGACATGCGCGCCGGCGAGGGAGTTGAGGGCGTTCTCGTTGAAGACCTGGGAGACCAGACCCATCTCCTTGTGCACCATGATCTGGGTGCCCTTGCTGACCGCGATGCCCGCAGACTCCTGCCCCCGATGCTGCAAGGCGTAGAGCCCGAAGTAGGTGAGCTTGGCGACCTCTTCATCAGGCGCCCAAACGCCGAAGACTCCACACGCGTCCTGAGGCCCTCGATCCTGAGGGTCAAGATCGTGATTCAAACGGCCGTCCGGTCGAAGCACTGCCTTAGTTTAACCTGTCGCGGGCTGCCCTTTACCGTTGCGACACTGCCTCGTTGTTAACAGGTACGGGCGGCGAACGTTCCCTGACCCGCCAGGACTGAGCCACCTCCTGATCGTGGTTAATCGTCCACCGATGTCGGTGGGCGATTAACCGCGATCATTCAGGTAGGCGGGCGCAGCGCGGGCAACGGCGCACCGGACCGGGCCAACCACGAGCCGTAAGGACGGCGGCCACTTGCCGTGCGACCGAGCAGGGATGCTCCACCACGTCAAACCAGCCGTATCGAAGGGTTATCCAATTGACGGCGGCGAAGCGGTTATCACGATCCATGTCGCGAAATCGACCGACCCCTTCGTGTCCGGCTCGGCCGTCGAGTTCGACCAGCAGGGCGTACTCGTCGTAACCGACATCGCTGATGTAGCGCAAGCAGTGCCGGCTCTGC
>DASQUD010000076.1:0-28019 GCA_035641455.1 Propionibacteriaceae bacterium
TGCTCGAGAATCTCCTGCGTACCGAGGACGGCGCGAACATCACCGCCGACCACATTCGCACGCTCGGATCGTGGGATCCGACGGCAGACCCGAGCGAGGAGATCCAGTTCACGCCGGCCCGGGTCATCATGCAGGACTTCACCGGCGTGCCGTGCGTGGTGGACCTGGCCACCATGCGGGAGGCGATGGCTGACCTGGGCGGGGACGCGACCAAGATCAATCCGCTGGCGCCGGCCGAGTTGGTGATCGATCACTCGGTGATTGCGGACGTCTTCGGCACGGCCGACGCGTTTGAGCGCAACGTCGAGATCGAGTACGGCCGCAACCGCGAACGCTATCAGTTCCTCCGCTGGGGGCAGACCGCCTTTGACGACTTCAAGGTCGTTCCGCCGGGCACCGGGATCGTCCACCAGGTGAACATCGAGCACTTGGCCCGAGTGATCTTCTCCCGCGAGGTCGAGGACCCGTCGACGGACTCCGGACGGGTCGTCCTGGCGTACCCCGACACATGCGTCGGCACCGACTCGCACACCACAATGGTCAACGGACTGGGCGTCGTGGGGTGGGGGGTCGGCGGCATCGAGGCCGAAGCGGCAATGCTGGGCCAGCCGGTGTCCATGCTCATCCCCCGGGTAGTCGGGTTCAAGCTGTCCGGCAGTATGCCCGAGGGCGCCACAGCCACCGACCTCGTCCTGATGATCACCGAGATGCTGCGCAAGCACAAGGTGGTCGGCAAGTTCGTCGAGTTCTACGGCCCGGGCGTCTCCCACGTTCCGCTAGCCAACCGGGCCACCATCGGAAACATGAGCCCGGAGTACGGCTCGACCATCGCGGTCTTCCCGATCGACGCCAAGACCATCGACTATTTGAGGCTGACGGGACGGACAGAGTCACAAATCGCCCTCGTCGAGAGCTACGCCAGGGAGCAAGGCCTCTGGCACGAGGACAACCGCGAGCCGAAGTACTCCGAGTATCTCGAACTCGATCTCGGCTCTGTCGTACCAAGTCTCGCTGGCCCGAAGCGCCCACAGGACCGGGTGATCTTGGCGCACGCCAAGGGCGGTTTTCGCGAGGCGCTCGACGACTATGTGGAGGAATCTGAGGCGCCCGACCTGCCCGGATATGACGAGGCGGTGGTCGAATCCTTCCCGGCCTCGGACGCGCCAAGCCACGCAAGCGACAACTACGACACCAATCCCCGTCAGTACGGTGAACACGGCGGCGGGATCGGGCGGCCGAGCCGTAGAACGCCAGTGACGTTGTCCGACAGCACATCCTTTGAGATCGATCATGGTGCCGTGGTGATCGCAGCGATCACGTCGTGCACCAACACGTCCAATCCGAGCGTGATGATCGGTGCCGCGCTGGTGGCCAAGAAAGCAGTCGAGAAGGGCTTGACCCGCAAGCCGTGGGTGAAGACCACGCTGGCCCCGGGATCCAAGGTCGTGAGTGACTACTACGAGCGGTCTGGGCTGACGCCTTATCTCGACAAGATCGGCTTCAATCTCGTCGGCTACGGTTGCACGACCTGCATCGGCAACTCGGGTCCGCTGATTCCCGAAGTCAGTGAGGCGGTTCAGGCAGGTGATCTCGCGGTGGTTTCCGTGCTGTCCGGCAACCGCAACTTCGAGGGCCGGATCAATCCCGACGTCAAGATGAATTATCTGGCGTCCCCGCCGCTGGTGGTTGCTTACGCGCTGGCCGGCACCATGGACATCGACTTGATCAACGACGCCCTCGGCATCGACGAGCAGGGGAACGACGTTCACCTCAAAGACATCTGGCCGAGCGAAGCGGAGATCGACGAGATCATCGCCTCCTCAATCGGCGCCGACATGTTCACCGAGTCCTACGCCGACGTCTTCGCCGGCGACCAGCAGTGGCAGTCGTTGCCCACCCCTGAAGGCCAGGTGTTCGAGTGGGACGCCGACTCAACCTACGTCCGCAAGCCACCGTACTTCGATGGAATGCCGGCCGAGCCCGAGCCGGTTCGCGACATCAGCGGCGCTCGGGTGCTGCTCAAGCTGGGCGATTCGATCACCACCGATCACATCTCACCGGCGGGTTCCATCAAGCCGGAATCGCCGGCGGGGAAGTACCTCACCGAGCACGGCGTGGACCGCAAGGACTTCAACTCCTACGGATCCCGCCGGGGCAACCATGAGGTCATGATCCGCGGTACCTTCGCCAATATTCGGTTGCGCAACCAGCTCGCGCCGGGAACCGAGGGCGGTTTCACCCGTGACTTCTCGGCTCCCGACGGGCCGGTGACCTCGGTCTACGAGGCGTCGCAGCACTATCTGGCGACAGGCACTCCATTAGTGATCTTGGCCGGTAAGGAGTACGGGTCGGGGTCGTCCAGAGACTGGGCCGCCAAGGGCACTGCTCTGCTCGGTGTGAAGGCCGTGATCGCAGAGTCGTACGAGCGGATTCACCGCTCCAACTTGATCGGCATGGGGGTGTTGCCGCTGCAGTTCCCCGAAGGGCAGAACGCCGAGTCCCTGGGGTTGACGGGCGAGGAGACGTTCTCGATCACCGGCGTCACCGAGCTCAACTCAGGCACGACGCCAGGAACGGTGACGGTGACCGCGGGGGAGAAGTCCTTCCAGGCTGTGGTCCGCATCGATACTCCAGGAGAGGCCGACTACTACCGCAACGGCGGCATCATGCAGTACGTGCTGCGCTCGTTGCTGAAGAAGTGACCAATTCGGCCGGACGGCTCTGATCATGGACGTGCTGTCGTCGTTGCTGTCCGGGCTCGGCTCGGGGTCGATCGAGGCCATTGACCTGACGGCACCGCTGTCGCCGGAGACGCCGGTGCTGCAGCTGCCGCCACCGTTCGCCAATACCGTCCACCTGAGCCTGGAGTCGGTCAGCGACTTCGACGAAGCCGGCCCGATGTGGCGGTGGCACAACATCCATACCGGGGAGCACACCGGCACACACCTGGACGCTCCGGCGCACTGGGCGACCGGCAGGAACGGATCGACGGTCGACCGGATCCGGCTGGATCGGTTGATCGGTCCAGCAGCGGTGGTCGACGTGACGGAGCACGTGGACGACGACAGCGACTTCCTGCTCGAGCCGGATCATCTGCTGGCCTGGGAAGCTGATCACGGCCGGCTGCCGGACGGTGTCTGGGTGCTGCTCCGCAGCGGCTGGAGTGCACGGGCGAACGACGAGGCGGCCTTCCTCAACGTGGACGAGAACGGGCCGCACACGCCCGGTCCATCGGCGGCCGCTGCTCGCTGGCTGGCGACAGAACGGGCGATCACGGGCCTCGGCGTAGAGACGGTGGGCATCGACGCCGGCAGCGCAGGCGGCATGGATCCCGCGTTCCCTGCTCACCATTTCCTGCTCGGGGCGGACCGCTACGGGCTGACCCAGCTACAAAACCTTGAGCGGCTGCCGATCACCGGCGCGGTTTTGATGGTGACTCCACTGCCCATCGTCGGCGGAACCGGCAGTCCGGCCCGAGCGGTCGCCTTCGTCGAGCGCAGCTGATGCTCATTGCCGAACTGGTCGGACGCACCTTGGCCCAGCTTGGCGTCGGGCATGCGTTCGGCGTGGTCGGCAGTGGCAACTTCACGGTGACGAACGCGCTGCGTGATCATGGTGTGCCGTTCCTGGCTACCCGACACGAGGGCGGCGCGGCGACGGCCGCGGACGCCTACGCGCGGACCAGCGGTGAGGTGGCGGTAGTGACCGTTCACCAAGGCTGCGGCTTGACCAACGCGATCACCGGGATCACGGAAGCGGCGAAAAGCCGCACCCCCCTGTTGGTGCTGGCCGCCGATGTCGCCGGTTCCGCAGTCCGCTCAAATTTTCGGATCGAACAGGATGCGCTGGCCCGCAGCGTCGGTGCGGTTCCCGAGCGAGTTCATTCAGCCGCGAGCGCAGCGGCGGACGTCACTCGCGCCTGGCGGACTGCGCGAAACAGTCGGCGCACGGTGGTGCTCAACCTGCCCTTGGACGTGCAAGCCATGGAAGCATCGGGTGGAACGCCTGACTCGGTGCGCGATCCTGGCCGGCCGGCTCCGGTGCGGCCGGGTGACCGTGACGTGCGTCGGTTGGTCGAATTGATCACGGCGGCCGAGCGGCCGGTGTTTCTCGGAGGCCGAGGCGCTCGTGCTTCTGAACCCGGCCTCCGCAGACTGGCTGAGCGGACCGGAGCGCTGCTCGCCACTTCGGCGGTCGCCAAGGGGTTGTTCGCCGGCGACCCGTACGACCTGGGCATCTCCGGTGGCTTTGCCTCCCCGCTCGCGGCTGAGCTGATCGGCGACGCCGACCTGCTCGTGGCGTGGGGCTGCAGCCTCACCATGTGGACCACCAAACACGGCCGGCTGATCGGCGCGGAAACGACCGTGGTTCAAGTGGACGACGACGAGCCGTCATTGGGGGCGAACCAGCCGATCGCTCTGGGGGTGCACGGCGACGTCGGGGAGACCGTCGTTGCCGTCGCCAGAGTTCTGGAACCCGAACCGCGGCGTACCGGTTATCGAACCCCTGAGCTGGCCGCCCGCATTTCCACGGAGTCCCGCTGGAACGATGTTGCCACGGGGGATCTCTCTACGGATTCGACCATCGATCCCAGGCTGCTGAGTCGCATCCTGGACGACCTGCTGCCTCGCGAGCGGGTCGTTGCCGTCGACTCAGGCAACTTCATGGGCTACCCCGCGGCCTACCTCTCCGTACCGGACCCCGCCGGTTTTTGCTTCACGCAGAGCTTCCAGTCAATCGGTCTCGGGTTGGCGACGGCGATCGGCGCGGCGCTGGCTAGCCCCGGCCGGCTTCCGGTACTGGCCACCGGGGACGGCGGTCTGCTGATGGCCGCCGCCGAACTCGAGACCGCCGTTCGGCTCCGCCTCGGCCTGCTGATCATCGTCTACGACGATCACGCCTACGGAGCGGAGGTCCATCACTTCGGACCAGACGGCGCTGACCTGGAGACAGTGATCTTCCCTGATGCCGATCTGGCGGCGATCGCTCGCGGATACGGTGCCGACGGAGTCGTCGTCCGGCGGAGCGGCGACCTCACCGCGGTCGAGCAGTGGTTATCCGGCGATCGCCAGCGGCCCTTGCTCGTTGACGCCAAGATCAGCAGCGACGGCGGGTCGTGGTGGCTAGCGGAGGCGTTCCAAGGCCACTGACGAAAAGGTCTAGATCTGTTCCTGCGGGCACCACCAGGTGGTGCGCCCGCCAACCGTCGATCGCCGCATCTCCGCCCCGCAACGCGGGCAGTGCTGGCCCTCCTTGCGGTGCTCCATGATTGTTCCGGTGTGCACGCCGCCCTTGGTGATCGCCGCCTTGGTCGCGCGGCGAAGTGCGCGGCGCAGCACCTTCAGATCGTCCGCAGTGAGCGCCTCACCCGGCCGCAGTGGCGAAATGCGCGCCTGCCACAGCGTCTCGTCCGCCAGCAGATTACCGACACCAGCGATGACGCTCTGATCCAGCAGCCGCGCCTTCACCGGCGCCGTGCCGCGACCAAGCCGCTCGGCGAACTCCTCGGCAGTGATCAGCTCTGCATCTGGCCCAAGATCGCTCAAGTCCGGATCGAGTCGGACGCGACCCAGTCGCCGCTTGTCGAACAGTCGCAGCTCTCCGCCGTCGGCGAAGGTCAAGGTGAAGCGATCCCAGATGGGCTTGCGGACAGCCACTTCGGCGTCTTGACCGTAGCGGCTTCCTAGCCAGTCACCGCCCTCGGCGCTTCGGCCGTCCGGACCGGAGATCAAGACCCGACCGCTCATACCGAGATGGATGCCGAGCAGTGGTCCCGGCGTGCGAGATCGGCCGATGCCTGATGTCTCGCACCACATTGACTTGCCACGCCGAAAGGCACCAACGAGCGTACGACCCAGGAGGGCCGCACGAATCTCTCCCGGTTTGTGCGGGCGGCACTCCCAGATGTCGGTGTCATCGACCTCGATGATCTTGCGGCCGAGTCCCGCCTTCTCGATCGCAGCGCGCGCACTCTCGACCTCGGGTAGCTCGGGCACGGGCATCAGTTTGGCGCAGCACTCAAGACATCTGATGCTGAGAACCGTGATTGACGATGTTGAGCTGAAAGTCCGGTTCCCGATTGATGATCAGGTGATGTCTGACCTGCACGCTCGCGCCTTTGGCAATCGGAACAGCGGACCCCAGCCATGGGCGCAGCGTCTCGAGCATTACAGCCTGACCTGGATCGGTGCCTTCGAACGCGACACCTTGATCGGGTTTGTGCACGCCTGTTGGGACGGCGGGTCGCACGCGTTCGTACTCGACACCGTCGTCGATACCAATCACCGGCGGCGAGGCGTGGGTAAGACGCTGGTTCGGGCTGTGATCGATCAGGCGGCGGCCGCAGGCTGCGAATGGCTGCACGTCGATTACGAGCCGCACCTGTCAAACTTCTATGAGCAGGCATGCGGCTTCGAGCGTACGGACGCGGGTCTACTTCGCCTTAGTGCTGCAGGCGGGCGAGGAGAGCGGCTCTGAATTCGATTGTTCAGCAGCGGAGATTTGCTTTCTGTCTGGTCCAAGCGGGCCTGGACCGCTCAGCTCGCCGCTCCCGTGGTACCCGGCGGACCGTGGAGCACGGTGGGCACGTACTCCAATAGTTGGAGCCCTCCGTCGAACGTGCGGCTCTCCACCAGGTCGAGCCTGATGTCGGGATATCCGTCGTAAATCCGATCTTGGCCGGTCGCACCGGTGACGACCGGGAAGACGACAACCCGGAAGCGATCCACCAGTTCGGCCGTGATCAGCGATCGGCAGAGGCTCACACTGCCCAGCGTGCGCATCGCGATGCGGCTGTCTTCCTTCATCGCTCGCACGGCTTCCACCGCATCTCCGGTGACCAGTCGCGTGTTGGCCCACTCCAGCGGCTTGGTCAGGGTCGAGGAAAAGACCAACTTCGGCTGCTGGGTCAGCGCCTCGTCGACTCCTTCCTCGCCGCTTGCGGCGAATCCTGCCATCAGCCGGTAGGTGGTCGCTCCCATCAAAACGGTGTGCTCGGGCTGTTCGCCCAGCCAGCCAAGATACTCGGGGCTTTCCATGCCCCACCAACCCGGCCAGCCCTCAGCGGCCCCGTAGCCGTCGAGAGAGGTGATGAAGTCGACCATGAGTGTTCCCATCAGATTCCTTCCGTCCAAGCGCAAGCCGTTTCTCCACGCTAGAACGCGATGGCCGGGCGCTCCAAGGCCAAATCGCGGCAGGGCGCCTCACGTCCTGCCGCTTCGCGAATCACACGCCTCTAGACGTCTCCAGGACTTCCCGTCTGCGAGTTCAAAGCATCGGAGAGCAAGCGGGCGTACGCCTCGATCTCTCCGGCACCGTAATGGGTGCGGGGCCAGAAAAAGCCACGCAAGCCGTCCCCCTTGGTGCGCGGCACGACGTGCAGGTGGAGATGGGGGACTGACTGGCTCACCACATTGTTCATCGCCACGAAGGTGCCTTGAACTCCAAGCGCACCGACCACGGCGCCGGCCATCCGCTGGGCAAGGGTGAGCAGCGGAGTCATCAACTCTGAGGGCAGATCGAGCAGGGTATCGACATGGCTGATCGGCGCTATGAGCACGTGCCCCTTGAATACCGGCCGATGATCCAGAAAGGCGATCAGCTCATCGGTGCGGGCCACCTCGGCAGCTGCGATTTCGCCACGCGCGATCTGGCAGAACACGTCAGTCACTGAACCAATGCTAGGGGTGGCCTAATCGAACTTGTATTCGATACGATGCAGCGATGACGTCGCTGGTCTATGTACCCCCTGGTTGGCCGGCTCAAGTTCGCCCGCCGGGTGCTGCGGACTGGGAGGCCACCGCGATCAGCTTTTTGCTGGACTGCTGCCCGCCCGACTTCCGCGCCTACCGGGTGCTGCGCAACCATCCAGTCGTACTGGCGAGGTTTGCGGCACGATTCGTTGAAGGGCAGCATCGGTGCACCCAGGAAGGTCTGGCCGAGATACGGACGAGCTTGCAAGATCTGGTCGCCAGCGGCGTGATCGAGGCGGCCGCCGACGCCTGGCTTGCGGAGGATGCCCGGCTTGCTCGGACCCGGCGGGCGGTGCTGCTGGTCGAGCAGGCGCTGCGCGGCCAAGCCTTCGTGCGCAAGCTTTGACCTCTACTAAACTCGGCGCCATGCCCGGCCTCTTGAGCACCATCCGGAGCCCACAAGATCTTCGGGCACTACCGGGGGACCAGCTGCCCGCACTGGCCGCGGAGATCCGCACCTTCTTGATCGAGCAGGTCAGCCAGACCGGTGGCCACCTAGGCCCGAACCTGGGGGTCGTCGAACTGACGATCGCGGTTCACCGAGCGTTTGAGTCGCCGCGGGATCCGATTTTGTTCGACACCGGGCACCAGGCGTACGTGCACAAGATCCTGACCGGCCGTCAGGCCCAGTTCCCTACGCTCAGGCAGCGGGGCGGCTTGTCGGGCTATCCCAACCGGGCCGAGTCCGAGCACGACTGGATCGAGAACTCACACGCCTCGACCGCGCTCTGCTATGCCGACGGCCTGGCGAAGGCGCTACGCCAGCAGAACCGGCCGGGGACAGTGCTGGCCTTCGTCGGCGACGGCTCGTTAACAGGCGGCATGGCGTGGGAGGCCCTGAACAACATCGCCGCCGACGACGACCTGCCCTTGGTGATCTTGGTCAACGACAACGGCAGGTCGTACACGCCCACCGTCGGCGGCCTCGCCCGGCAGTTGTCGGGCTTGCGGACGAACCCGCGTTACGAGCAGGTCCTTGACGTGGTCAAGCGCAACGTCAGCCGCGCCCCCCTGGTCGGCACCGCCGCGTACGACGTCCTGCACGGTATCAAGATCGGGTTGAAGGACCTTCTGGCACCCCAGGGCATGTTCTCCGATCTCGGCCTCAAGTATGTCGGTCCAATCGACGGCCACGATGTCGCCGAAGTGGAGCGCGCGCTCCTCCAAGCCAAGCAGTTCGGCGGTCCGGTGTTGGTCCATTGCCTGACCCGCAAGGGCAACGGCTTCTCTGCGGCCGAAGCCCACGAGGAAGACCGTTTTCATGCGGTAGGGAAGATCGACTCCACCACGGGTGAGTCCCTGGCAGGTCCCTCGGCGGTGAAGTGGACCGATGTCTTTTCCGACGAATTGCTCCGGCTCGGCAGTGTTGACGAGCGGGTGGTGGCGATCACCGCTGCGATGACCTATCCGACTGGCCTGCACCGATTCGCCCGAGCTTTCCCCGACCGGGTCTTCGATGTTGGCATTGCCGAGCAGCACGCAGTCACCTCTGCCGCGGGACTGGCGATGGGTGGGCTGCATCCGGTGGTCGCCGTCTACGCGACGTTTCTCAACCGCGGCTTCGACCAGCTGCTGATGGATGTCGCGCTGCACGGGTGCGGCGTGACATTCGCGCTGGATCGAGCCGGCGTGACGGGACCTGATGGCGCTAGCCATCACGGCATGTGGGATATGTCGATCCTCCAGCTGGTCCCCGGACTGCACTTGTCCGCGCCGCGCGATGCCACCCGCCTGCGACAGGCGCTTGCCACGTCGCTCGCCATAGACCACGCACCGAGCGTGATCCGCTACTCCAATCAGCAGGTACCCGACGAGATTCCGGCGGAAGCCTCGGTGGCCGGTATGGATGTCGTACTGCAAACCGAAAACCCCCAAGTCCTCGTCGTGGGCTTCGGAGAGATGGTCTCGACAGCGGTCGGCGTGGGGCAGCGTCTGGCTGATCAGGGAATCGGAGTGACCGTCATCGACCCGGTCTGGGCCCTGCCGGTGAACCCAGAACTGATCCGGATCGCCGCCGGCCACGACTTGGTCATCTCCATCGAGGACAACGGCATCGTGGGCGGATGCGGGGCCCGGCTGGCCCAGGAGATGCGCCTCGCCGACGTGCTCACACCGATCCGGGAGTTCGGCATCGAGCAGCGCTTCCTGGAGCACGGCAGTCGGTCAGAGCTATTGGCTGAGCTTCGACTCACGCCACAACACATCGCTCGCTATGCCGTCGAGGCCATGGTGCGGGGCGAAGCGGACCCCAGTCGTAGCTCCGCGACGCGCGCCCCTGACTCGGTCTGAGCCTGTCGAAGCCCCCAGTCCGTGCGCCCGCCGCTGGCCCGACCTTTCCACCTCGCACCCTTGACCCCGACTTCACACCCTTCACAGATGGTGCGAAGTCCGAGCTAAGGGTGCGAAGTGCCGGACGTGGCGGCTGGCTCCTTGGCGACGCTTGCCACACCGGGGGGCAGCAGTCGCCGGCCTAGCACCCGTTGGGAGTATCCCTGGCTGTCGAGGTAGGGGGTGATGCCGCCGAGATGGAGGGGCCAGCCACCGCCCAAGATCAGGCAGAGATCGACATCCATTGGCGCAGCCACCACTCCCTCGGCCAGCATGAGGCCGACTTCCTCCGCCAGCGCGGTCAGTGTCCGGTCACGTACCTGCTCGCTGGTGCTCGCGCGGTCTCCGACGGTAAATAGCGCTGCCGTCTCGTCAGAGACATAGGGCTTGCCATCCGGCGTCCAGTCGTACAGGCCCGGCCGTCCGGCCGAGACCAGCCGCTCCAGGTTGGGGGAGACCCAGAACCGATCACCTAAGGAGTCGTGCAGGGTCTGGGCGACATGCAGCACGATGGGCGGACCGACGAGTTGGAGGATCACGAAGGGTGACATCGGTAGGCCCAGTGGGCGCAAGGCCGCATCCGCGTCGGCAAATGGTGTGCCCTCATCGACGGCTCTGGTGATCTCGCCCATCAGCCGGAGGAGGAGGCGGTTGACCACGAACGCGGGAGCGTCCTTGACCAGGACCGCGCTCTTACGCAGCTCCTTGGCGGTCGCGAAGGCAGTGGCAAGCGTTTCGTCGTCGGTGGCTTCCGCCCGTACGACCTCAACCAGCGGCAGTACCGCGACTGGATTGAAAAAGTGAAACCCTACGACCCGTTCGGGATGCTCCAGGTCAGCCGCCATGGCTGAGACCGGCAGCGACGAAGTGTTGGTGGCGAGCACACAGGTGAGCGCCACGTGTTTCTCGAGATCGGCGAATACCGACTTCTTCACCGATAGCTCTTCGAAGACAGCCTCCATCACGAAGTCGCAATCCGCGAAGTCGGCTAAGTCCGTGGTACCGGAGGAGAGCGCGCGGAGCCGGTTGGCGGCGTCGGCGGAGAGCCGGCCCTTGGAGAGGAGCCGGTCGATCTCGGTCGAAATCGACGCCAGCCCTCTGTCAACCCGCTCTTGATCCAGATCGGACATCACGACTGGGACTTGGAGCCGACGCAGGAAGAGCAACGCCAGCTGGCTCGCCATCAGGCCGGCACCGACGATGCCGACCTTCGTCACCGGTCGAGCGAGCATGGAGTCCGGGGCGCCGGCGGGTTTGCGGCCTCGCTTGCGCACCAGCTCGAAGGCATAGAGACTGGCGCGAAGCTCTGGACTCATGATCAAGTCGGCAAGGCCCTCGTCCTCTGCGGCGTACGCAGACTGGCGGTCGGCCGTCTTGGCCCCAGCGATCAGCTCAAGCGCTTTGTACGGCCCGGGCGAGGCGCCGCCGACCTTGGAGTCAGCGAAACTCCGCCCGCGGCTGACCGCTTGGTCCCAGCCATCACCGCGGTCGATGTCCGGGCGCTTGACCGTGACGCCGCCGGTCACCACGCGGCCGGCCCAGTCCAGCGAGCGGGCCAAGAAATCGGCCCCATCGAACATGGCATCCGCGATGCCAAGTGTGTGCACCTCGGCGCCCGTCATCATCTTGTTCCGGCTCAACGCGTTCTCGATGATCACGTCGACCGCTCGGTCGGCTCCGACCAGATTCGGCAGCAGGAAGCATCCACCCCAACCAGGGAACATGCCGAGGTAGCACTCAGGCAGGGCAATACCTGCCGCTGTCGCGGCGACCGTCCGGTAGTGGCAATGCAACGCGAGCTCAAGCCCGCCCCCAAGGGCAAGACCATTGATGAATGCGAAGGTCGGCACCGGCGAGCGATTGAGCTTGTCGAAAACGGCATGTCCAATGCGGGCGATCGCCAGGGCCTGGTCACGTTCGGTGATCTTGGCGAAGGCGCTCAAGTCGGCGCCGGCAGCCAGCATGAACGGCTTGCCCGTGATCGCGATCGCCGCGACGTCGGTCCGAGAGGTGGCGGCGTCGAGGGCTTCGTTAAGGGAGGAAAGGCCGCGCGGACCCAATGTCGTCGGCCGCGTGTGATCATGACCATTGTCCAGCGTGATGAGCACCGCCGTTTGGTTTTGGTGTGGCAGCACAATGTCCCGGCTGAGCGAGCGCGTGACCACCTCCTGATCGGCGGCCGCTGCGGTGGCCTCGATCAGCTGCTGAAGATCTTGGGTGTTCACGCAGCGGCCTCCGCGACATAGTGGGGGTTCTCCCAGACCACTGAGCCGCCCATGCCCAGCCCGATGCACATCGTCGTGAGCCCGTAACGCGCCTCCGGATGGTCCCGGAAGCTGCGCGCCAGCTGGATCATCAACCGAACGCCAGAGCTGGCCAGTGGATGTCCGAAGGCGATCGCGCCACCATAAGGGTTCACTCGAGGATCGTTCGCCTCGATGCCAAAGTGGTCCAGGAAGGCGAGCACCTGTACCGCGAAGGCTTCGTTGATCTCGAGAGCCCCGATGTCATCGATGCTCAGGTCGGCCTTGTCGAGCGCTTTCTCAGTGGCCGGGATCGGTCCGACACCCATCACCTCCGGTTCAACTCCGGCGAACGCGTAGGACACCAGGCGCATGGCGACCGGCAGGCCGAGCTCTTCGGCCACCGACTCGGCCGCGACGAGACAGGCCGTGGCACCGTCGTTGAGACCAGCCGAGTTGCCAGCCGTCACTCGGCCGTGCGGGCGGAACGGGGTCCGGAGCCCAGCGAGGACTTCAACTGTGGTCCCCGGTCGTGGGGGTTCGTCCGCGGTTGCCAAACCCCAGCCGAGTTCCGAACTGCGCATGGCCACCGGCACCAGCGACTCCTGAATCACGCCGGCTTCGTACGCCCGTTGCACGCGGTCCTGGCTGGCCGCCGCAAAGGCGTCAGCCCGCTCTCGGGTGACCTCGGGAAACCGGTCATGGAGGTTCTCCGCGGTCGATCCCATGACCAGGGCGGACTCGTCGACGAGCTTCTCCGCCACGATCCGCGGGTTCGGATCGATGCCCTCGCCCATGGGATGGTGGCCCATGTGCTCGACGCCCCCCGCGATGGCAACGTCGTAGGCGCCGAACGCGATGCCCGAGGCCACCGTGGTGACTGCCGTCATGGCCCCCGCGCACATGCGGTCGATGGCGAATCCGGGCACACTGCGCGGCAAGCCCGCGAGCAAGGCCGCTGAGCGACCGATGGTCAGGCCCTGGTCGCCGATCTGGGTGGTGGCGGCGATGGCAACATCGTCGACCCGCTCGGGCGGCAATTCCGGGTGGCGTCGCATCAGCTCGCGAATGCAGGAGATCACCAGATCGTCAGCCCGGGTCTCGGCGTACATCGAGCCGGCCTTGCCGAAGGGGGTACGGACGCCGTCCACAAAGGCGACGTCGCGGAGGTCACGTGGCACGAGCCATACATTACTCGCGAGTAACTAGTGGCTCGAGCCGCTGGCCTCAAAAGCACGCGCAATGAGTTCGGCGGTCAACTTCCGCTGCCAGAGCCGAGCGCCGAGCGCCGCCAACGCCTCATCGATGGCTTCAGCGGTGGCCGGATTCGGCGGCTGCCAGGCCAAGCGGCGCACGTGCTCGGGAGTCAGCAGGTTCTCGGCCGGTAAGGCCAGCTCGACCGCCCTGGCCGCCAGCGCCTCTCGGGCGCGGGTCAGCCGGCCAGCGGCCTCGGGGTTCTTGGTGCTCCAGATCCGCGGATGTGGTGGGCCCTCTCCTGGAACGTGCAGCGGCGGCAGATCGGATTCTCCCAACCGAGCGGCGAGCGTGACGGCCCGCTGCCAGTCAGCCTCGAAACGCTTCGCCTGCCGCCGCGCAAAGGCGGGGATGTGCCGGATCGCGGTCCGCGCAGACGTGGTGCCCTGCGTGTCGGCGCTCGCAGCGAGCTCACTGATGGCGAGATCGGGCAATATCCGTCCTGGCGCTCGATCGAGCCGCCGAGCTATGGCGTCGCGGGTTCGCCAGAGTTCGGCGACGTACGCCAGCCCACGTCGTGATCGCACTTTGTGGATGCCGGAGGTCCGACGCCAGGGGTCTGGACGAGGAAGGGCCCGCTTGCCCGCGCCAGCGACCAACGCGGCGAACTCCTCCTGCGCCCATTCCCACTTGCTACTCGCCACAAGATCGGCGGCAAGCCGGTCACGCAGCTCGATCAGCAGCTCCACGTCCAGCGCCGCGTACGTCAACCACTCATCTGGCAGTGGCCGGACCGACCAGTCCGAGGCTGAATGCTCCTTCCGAAGCCGTACGCCGAAGAGTTCTTCGAGCATTGTGCCGAGCGCCACTCTGGGATAGCCGAGCAAGCGGGCGGCCAGCTCGGTGTCGAAGAGATGCCGAGGGAGGAGCGAAATCTCGGCGAGGCAGGGCAGATCCTGGCTTGCGGCGTGAATCACCCACTCCGCATCGGCGATCGCTTTCGCCAATGCCGAGAGGTCGGCCGGCTCACCGAAAGCAATCGGGTCCACCAGGTGCGTGCCGGCGCCTGAGCGGCGGAGCTGGATGAGGTACGCGCGCTGGCTGTAGCGGAACCCGTGCGCCCGCTCTGCATCCACGGCGACCGGGCCGGTGCCAGCACGCAGCTGCCGAATGGTTTGTGCCAGGTCGTGAGGAGTCTGTACAACCTGCGGCACGCCGTCGGCGGGCTCGGTGAGGTACGAGACGTCGGAGTCGGCATTTGCCGGTTGCGTGGAAGGGTATTCGGTCAACGTCTCCGCGGGTTTCGGGTCGGCGGATTGCGCCGAGAGGGCATGAGCACCACTCCGGCAGGCAGCGGCGGCAGCCCGGCCGTCGTACAGAGTAGTTCAGCCCACGCGGCGACATGGACGGAAAGACCGGCTCCGGCAGACAACTGTGGCGTCCACGACGCCCGCACCTCGATCTCGGCACGGGGCGCCTCGTCCGACATACCGCCGAAGGATTCGCTCGACACCGACGTCACCGTGCCGCTGGGGGCGAGGTAGTCGGCAGCGTGGGCGGCGAGCGCATCGATCAGCCAAGACCATCCCACGCTAGCCAGCAGCGGGTCGGTGACCATTTCAGGGTCTACGTCGGCGCGAGCGAAGCTCACACAGCGGAACGTCCCCTGCCAAGCGGCATTCCCAGCCGGGTCGTGCAGCAGGACTAGCCGCCCGCTGCCGATCTCCGCCTCGTTGACCACCACATCGGCCGCAATAGCGGCCGCGAACGGGGCGATCCGCTGAGGTGCTGGAATCTCCTCGACGACCAACTCCGGTCGCCACGTCGCCGTCAGCAGCTCATGGGCAGCTCGTCGGAAGGCGTCAGGAGCCGGCGCCGCGTCGGAATTTGCTGCCACCAGATGAGCGTATGGCGGTAGCCCTAGCCGCCCCTCACGACGCGCCGATCTGCTCCGCTTCCGCCAGCGTGACAGGATTTCCGGGTGACCGACTCGGGCTCCTCCTTCCTGGCCGCATGCTGGCGGAACCAGCACGATGACCGGCTGCCGGTCTGGTTCATGCGTCAGGCTGGGCGATCACTGCCGGAGTATCGCCGGGTGCGCTCTGGATTGTCGATGCTGGAAAGCTGCAGCCGTCCGGAGCTGGTGGCCGAAATCACTCTCCAGCCCGTCCGTCGCTACGGCGTCGACTCGGCGATTCTGTACTCCGACATCATGCTGCCGCTGAAGGCCGCCGGCGTCGACCTCGACATCGTGCCGGGGACAGGGCCGGTGATAGCGGAACCGATCCGTACGGCCGCGGATCTCGCGACGTTTCATGAACTTGCGCCGCCCGACGTCGATTATGTCGCGGAGGCCGTGCGGCTCGTGGTCGCTGAGCTGGGGGACATCCCGCTGATCGGCTTCGCCGGCGCACCCTTCACCCTCGCCAGTTATCTCATCGAGGGCGGACCCAGTCGAGAATACGCCAAGACGAAGACGCTGATGCTTGCCGACCCCATGCTCTGGCACCAGCTCTGCATCCGGCTGGCCGATATCTCCGCAGCCTTTCTCGAGGTACAGATCCGGGCCGGTGTGGCGGCGATCCAGCTGTTCGACTCGTGGGCGGGCTCGCTGAGCGCAGCTGACTACGCCCGCTTCGCGCAGCCCTATTCGAGTCGGCTTCTCCAGCGACTGGCGCCGGCTAACGTGCCCCGCATTCACTTCGGGGTCGGTACGAGTGAACAGCTCGGTCTGATGGCCGATGCCGGTGCGGAAGTCGTTGGGGTGGACTGGCGGCTACCACTCGCGGAGGCCAGCCGCCGAATTGGTCCGTCCCACGCCGTCCAGGGAAATCTGGATCCGGCGCTGCTCGGGAGTCCGTGGCCGGTGCTGGCTGAGCGGGTGCGCGAGGTGATCCGATCTGGGGCGGCCGCTCCCGGACACGTTTTCAATCTCGGTCACGGAGTGCCACCCGACGCTGACCCTGGGGTGCTGGCGAAGATCGTGGATCTGGTGCACGCCGAGGGGCCTGCTCTCCGCGCCGAGGCGCGCACGGAGGGGTTGGTGGCGTAATGGCACGAGTGGTCGTGGTCGGTGGAGGAATCTCCGGTCTTGTCGCGGCGCGGACGCTGGTCCGCTCCGGCCTCGATGTGATCATCACGGAGAGGCGAATCGCGTGGGGCGGCAAGATCGCCTCCACCGTGCTGGACGGCGTCAGGCTGGACACCGGTGCCGAGGCGCTGTTGGCTCGCCGGCCGGAGGCAGTCGCCCTCATCGACTCCCTCGGCCTGTCTGACCGTAAAGTCCACCCGAGCAACGCAAAAGCTCAGCTGCTAGTTGGCGGAAGACTGCACCCCATGCCGCGCTCGGTCAGTGGCGTGCCGACCGATCTTGACCAATTGGGTGGCCTGCTGTCCGCCGAAGGCCTGTCTCGGGCTCGGCAAGAACCTACGGATTCCGCCAGCCCGGTCGCTGACGTGGCGATCGGGACGTTGGTGGACGAACGTCTCGGGCCGGAGGTCACCGACCGGCTGGTGGAGCCGCTGCTCGGTGGCGTTTACGCCGGAAACGCGCGCGAGCTGTCGTTGGCGGCGGTGTCACCGGCGCTCTCTCTCAGAGCGAGCACCAGAGGGTCACTGGTCGAGCACGCCCGAGCTGTGGCTGATGCCGCGCCTCCGGGCCCAGTCTTTGCCGGTCTGATCGGCGGAGTGAGCACCTTGGTGGATGCGTTGATCAATGACCTGATGGAGTCCGGCGCGGTGCTCCGGCCCGACACGACGGTCCGGGAGCTGGTGCCTTCCGGCAAGGGTTATGAGTTGAAATGCACGTCGGCTGCGAGCGAGCGCCTGCTGGCCGCCGACGCAGTGGTGATCGCTACTCCGTGGCCGGTCGCCGCTCGGCTCTTGGCGGGCGGACCCCACCTCGCGCGTGAGCTGGCTGGGGTTCTGTACGCGTCCATGGCCATCATCACCATGGTCATTCGCGGGCTAGGTGCGAAGACATCCGGATTCCTGGCTCCGCCGAGGCAGTTGCCCAGCATCAAGGGGATGACCTATTCGTCGGTCAAGTGGCCCTGGCTGGCCGCGCAGACGTCGGACGCCTGGGGCGATGAGACGTCGGTTGTGCGGGCCAGCGTCGGGCGGCTGGGTGAGGAACACCTCCTCCAAGTCGACGATGGGGCGCTGCTGGCCCGGACGTTCGCGGAAGCGCAAACCGTTCCCGGTTGGCAGCAGGCCGTGCTCGTGAACGGCCACGTGCAGCGCTGGGGCGGCGCCCTGCCGCAGTACGGGGTCGGCCACCGAGAGCGAGTCGCTCGTGTGAAGGAGCAGATCGCCGGCATGCCAGGGCTCGCGCTCTGCGGCTCCGCGCTGGACGGCATCGGTGTCGCGGCGTGCATCGGCTCCGCTACCGATGCGGCCGCAAAGATCATCGCCGACCTCGGCGGCTCCACGCTGAACCGTCTGTCCCTGGAGGAGAGTGCGTGATCAAGCCGCGTGAGGTAAACGACACCATTCGCTACACCATGTGGTCGGTCTTCCGGCGAGCCAATCTCGACCCGCCCTCGCCCGAGACGGCAGCGGACCTGATTGGTGCCATCGAGGCAGCCACCGGGGAAAGCGATCTGATCATCCGGGGCTGGTACGACGTCGCCGGACTGCGCGCTGATGCCGATCTGATGGTGTGGTGGCACGCGTCGTCCTCGGAAACGCTGCAGGCGGCCTACCATGCGCTGCGGACGTCGCGTTTCGGACGATCAGGTCTGGAGCCGGTCTGGTCGGTGCTGGCGTTGCACCGGCCCGCCGAATTCAACAAAGGTCATGTACCGGCGTTCATGTCCGACGAGGAGCCGAAGAACCACCTCAGCGTCTATCCGTTCGTGCGCTCGTACGAGTGGTACCTGCTGCCCGAGGAGGAGCGGCGGGCCATGCTGGTCGAGCACGGCATGCTGGCCCGGCCGTATCCCGACGTTCGGGCCAACACGGTGTCGTCGTTCGCCCTAGGCGACTACGAGTGGATCCTGGCCTTCGAAGCCGACGAGCTGCATCGCATCGTCGACCTGATGCGAGCTCTGCGCGCCGCGGAGGCCCGCCGCCACACTCGCGAGGAGGTCCCCTTCTACACCGGCCGCCGCCGCGACCTCGCCGACATTCTCGCCTGCTGGTAAACGCCTGTGGGGAAGCCGGCGCACCTCGCCTTCGTACCAGCGTGCGTCCTCGCCCTAACTCCAACCTTGACCCCCGTAACGCATCGTCGACCCTCGTATACGGGGGTCAGGGAGTGCATACAGGGGTCAACGTCGTGTTTGCGTAAGCGGTCGCCAAGGCACCAGGTCAGGAGTCGGCGGGTTCCAAGGTGAGCGAAATGGAGTTGATGCAATACCGCTGATCGGTCGGCGTGCCGTAGCCCTCGCCTGAAAAGACATGGCCAAGGTGCGAGTCGCAGGTGGCACAACGGACCTCGACCCGCTTCATGAACATGGAGTTGTCCTCGATGTAGCGGACGCGGTCCTCGGCGAGTGGGGCGTAGAACGACGGCCATCCGCAGTGCGACTCGAACTTGGTCTCGCTACGAAACAGCTCCGCGCCGCAGGCGCGACATCGGTAGACGCCATTGGTCTTGGTGTCGGTGTACTCGCCGGTGAATGCCCGTTCGGTGCCCGCCCCGCGCAGCACGTGATACTCCTTGGGCGTCAACTGAGCCCGCCACTCGGCCTCCGACTTGATCACCTTGCCGACTTGAGCGGCCGGATTGCCCTGATTTGCAGCGCGAGTCGTATCGGTCATGAATTCAGGCTAACCGCCTAAGCTAACGCTCATGCCCGTCCCGGCGGTGGAACTGAACGTCGGTAACCGCACGGTGCGGGTGACCAGCCCGGACAAGATGTACTTCCCCGACGTCGGGTTGACCAAGATCAACATGGTGGAGTACGTGCTGGCGGTGGGTGACGGGATCTTCGCCGCGCTTCAGGATCGCCCGGTCACCATGGAGCGCTGGCCGGGCGGATACCGACCAGACGTTCAGCTGAGCACGCGTGCCGACTCCCACGGGGAGGCCTTCTATCAAAAGCGCGCTCCAAGCAAGGGAATGCCCGACTGGGTGGAGACTGTCACCATCACCTTTCCATCGGGTCGAACGGCTGATGAAGTCTGTCCGACCGAGTTGGCCGTGATCGCTTGGATGGCCAATCTGGGCACGCTGCGCTATCACCCGTGGCCAGTCAAGCGGTTTGATACCGAGCGCGTCGACCAGCTCCGCATCGATCTTGACCCACAGCCCGGCACCGATTTCGCCGACGCGGTACGGGCGGCGCACGAGCTTCGCGGTGTCCTCGACGACGCGGGCCTCGTGGGCTACCCCAAAACCAGTGGCGGTCGTGGGATCCACGTGTTCGTTCCCATCGAGCCAACGTACGGCTTCGTCGAGGCTCGGCATGCGGTGATCGCACTGGGCCGAGAGCTTGCTCGCCGGATGCCGGACCACGCCACGGTCAGCTGGTGGAAAGAGGAACGAGGCCGGCGGATCTTCGTCGACTTCAACCAGATGGCCCGCGACCGCACAATTGCCTCGGCGTACTCCATCCGGCCGACACCCCAGGCCCAAGTCTCGGCTCCGCTGAGCTGGGATGAGCTCAATGACGTCGCGCCGGAGGACTTCACGGTCATCACCATGCGGGACCGCTTTGCCCGCAACGGCGACGCCTGGAGCGACTTCTATCGCCGCGCACCGGCCAAGCTTGATGGAGCGCTGGAGATGTTCGAGCGCGACGTTCGTGACCTTGGCACGGGAAAGTACGGAGGGGCTGAGATGCCGTATCCGCCCGACTACCCCAAAATGCCGGGCGAGCCGGCCAGGGTTCAACCAAGCCGGATGACCGCGCTGACAAGGGAAAACGAGGGCCTTGATTGATACTGCGAGCTGCAGCTGCCTTTGCCTGAGGCCTCCGCATCTAGTGGCGGAGCCGCATCCAATCACGCCGCCTCGTCAAGCGGAGTTCTCAGGCACCAGCCGACCCGCTCCTTGGACACAGGCGCGTCGTCGTGCGAGTGTTACCTCAGGGGGCGTCACAGAGACGATCCCGGTACCGGTGTGCCTCATCCGAAGGAGGTTGAGATGAGGAAGCCGACGCGTTTCCTCGTGGTTCTGCTGGCGGCATTGGGATTGGCTTGGGCAAGTTCGGCGTTGGCCCAGGCGGTCGTGGCCGTGTCAATCCAGCCGAACGCGAAGCTGGTTGCGAATGGCGCCGTGCGTGCCGTTGTGGTGGTGTCGTGCGATCCGGGCGACCCGGTGCTCGAGGCTCACTTGGCGTTGAGCCAGGACAATCAAGCCATTTCTGGACAAGCTGGGATCTCAGTTCGCTGCGACGGCAAGTCGCACAAATATCGGGTCACGGTCACGCCCCTCGAAGGCGCCTTCCACGCTGGTGACGCCTTTGCCTCCGCGTTCGTGTTGGTCTGTATTGACCCGACCTGCGAGGGGACTGAGCAAGGCCAGGACTCTGGGACCATCACGGTTCGCTGAACCTGGGATGACGTTCTAGCCAAGCTGGCGGCAACTCGACTTGGGGCAAGCGAGCCGGCCAGGTCAACCGACGACGAACCGCCAGTCCTCAGCTCACCGCTTTCTTCACCAGTGCGACGATCCTTGCCTCTTCGGCGTCGCTCAACTCGGTCAGAGCGAAGGAGGTCGGCCACATGGCGCCTTCGTCAAGGTTCGCCGAATCGTCGAAGCCGAACGTCGCGTACCGCGACTTGAACTTGTCAGCGCTCTGGAAGAAGCAGAGAACCTTGCCGTCTTTGGCATACGCGGGCATCCCGTACCAGAGTCTCGGCGCCAGGGATGGCGCGCTGGCTTTGATGATCGCATGGATCCGCTCGGCCAACCTGCGATCCGGTCCTGGCATCTCGGCGATCTTCGCGAGCACGTCCCTTTCCGCGGCCGCCTTCTTCCCGGCCGCCTTCAGCTCTCGGGAGCGCTCCTTCATCGCGGCTCGTTCCTCGTCCGTCCATCCCTCAGCCGGCTCATCAACCGCGGCGGTGCTCTTGGCGGACTTCTGCGTGTCCTTCATGGCAGCCTTCCCTTCCCTGCGGGTCGCGATGGGGATAACCCTCATGGCTCAGTCTAGGAAGCCGCAGCTGCGGCGGCTTCTCCGAAACTGCTCGGTTGTGGCCGGAGTCAGACCAGCGTCGACATAGAGGTGCGGCTACGACCCAACAACTCAGCTAGCCCGGCCTCCGGCGATACCGCGTGAACAGGGCGCCATCTTCCGCATAAAGGCTGAGCATCAGTTCGAAGCCGGCCACCGGCTCGATGGACGGACCGCTGGTGGATCGAAGCCCGGTCCCTCCCACCACGACGGGCGCCAGCGTAAGTGACAACTCATCGACCAAACCGCCGGCGAGCAGGTCGCGATGGAGCCTTGGACCGCCCTCGCACATCACTCGCCGCAGCTCCTGCTCGGACAGCCAAGCCAGCGCCTCAGCAAGATCAATAGACTCCCGATCTTGCTCGGCTACCGAGATGCCGGCCGCACGAAAACGATCAAGACCGCGCTGGCCCGTCCGGGCAACGGTGATGATCACGACCGGGCCCCCAGGTCCGCTTCGCGGAGTCGCGATGCGCGGATCAAGATCGAGCGACGCGCTGACCACGGCGAGGGTGGGAAACGGCGAAAGCCCTTCGGCAGCACGGATATCCCGTTGCCACGGAGCAAGATCAACGGCGCGATAGCCTTCCTTCCGCACCGTCCCAGCACCAACCAAGATCACATCTGACAGCGCACGATGGAGAGCGAACACGTGATGATCGCTTGGGGTGTTGATCGACCCGGACCGCCCATTCGGACCCTGAACCGATCCGTCCAGAGAGGATACGAAGTTCGTCCGAACAACGGCGCCAGCGCCGGTCTCCGGCAGCGGATGGCGGTAGAGCTCCACCAGGCGAGCGTCAGAGATCTCGCCGGTGGCGATGGATTCGGATCTGTCGTATAGCAGCCGCACGCCACAACCCTGCCATGTCCTAGCACCCAGCCGACGGCGCGGATAGTGCAGAATCCTGCCCATGGCGCCCAGCAGAAAGGATCCGCAGCACGTTCAGCCGGCCCAACCGGAGGCGATGACCCAGCCGTTGACCGAGCTGCTTCGGCTGCCTGCGGGCTCCGTGGACATCGGCTCCCTGGACACAAGAGGGACCCCCGGCTTTCCCGGCGCCAAAGCGGACGCACCGGCTTTGACGCAGGCACTCGAACCCGAACTGGGCGACCTGCAAGAGCGGCTCTTCGCGAGTGGCCGGGTCGCCGAAGGAGACGCAAAAAAGGTTCTGGTGATCTTGCAGGGGATGGACACCTCCGGCAAGGGCGGGGTGATCCGGCATGCGATCGGGATGGTCGATCCGCAGGGTGTGAAGATCAAAGCTTTCAGGGCGCCGACGGAGGAGGAGAAGGAACAGCCCTTTCTTTGGCGGATCGAGCGCGAGCTGCCACCGCCGGGCATCATCGGCATCTTTGATCGTTCGCATTACGAGGACGTCCTGGTCGTCCGGGTGCGCAACCTGGTGGAGGAGTCGATATGGGGCGCGCGCTATGACGAGATCAACACGTGGGAGCAGGACCTCCTCGATGCTGGCACGATCTTGATCAAGTGCTTCCTCCACATCTCGAGTGCCGAGCAGAAGGAGCGCCTGCTCGCTCGCCTCGACGACCCCACCAAACACTGGAAGTACAATCCGGGCGACATCGAGGAGCGTGCACGATGGTTCGCCTACGCCGAGGCCTATCAGGCGGTGCTCGAGAGGTGCAGCACGCAGCTGGCGCCGTGGTTCGTCATTCCAGCGGACCGCAAGTGGTACCGCAATTGGGCAGTCGCGCAACTTCTGGTCGAGCACCTGCGCGCCCTCAACCTTGAGTGGCCGGTGGCCGATTTCGATGTGGAGACTGAAAAGAAGCGGCTCGCCGCCACCTGAGGCTCGCGCCGAGTTCTTATCCCGTCGCTAGACGACCTCTGGCCTGAAGGCCTAGCCGACGCTCGAGAGATGACGTACGGGTGCCAGCTCGAGCTCGTCCGCCACGACCGGCGTGTCGACATCGACCAAATCCATGGCGGCCACCACGTAGCGGTGCAGGGCGACCTCGGCGATCTCCGGCTCGGCTCCCATCGGATCGGAGACGGCTACTGCGCCGTGATCGGCCGCGAGTTCGGCTTGCCGGCTGAACAGGAGGCCGGGGGAGAGGAACCAGCTGCCCACTGCAATATGCCGGCGTCCCTGGGCCCGCAGCGTACGGATCGCCTCGGCAGTCGTTGGCCCCGAGCCAGTCGCAAAGGCCGTCACGCAGGGCAGCCGGTGGTGGGTGGACCATTGTCGCGCGCGGCGAGCCACGATCGCGTTGCTGCGCACATCGGGGCTGCCGGCCGCGGCGAACACCAGGGCATCGAGCTCGGTGACCCGGCGGGCCCGCAGGACATCGCGGAGTCGCCGATCGATCACTCCGAGCAACTGCGCTTCCGGTCCGATTGGCCGAGACGCGATCACGCGGAGGTCAGGATGCGCAGCCTGGACCTGCGCCACGAGGGCGGGCACCTCGGCATGAGCCTGGAAGGCGTCGGACAACAGCAGCGGCACGAAGACGACCTCACTGACACCCCGCTTCGCGAGCTGATTGACCACCTGCAATCCGGTCGGTGGATAGTGCTCGAGGAAGGCGATGGAGATGTCCAGATCGGAGCGGATCTCCAAGATGCCGGCGCGGATCTCGTGGCTGACCTGAGCCACCCGTGGGTCGTTGCTTCCGTGGCCGAGCAGGATGAGCGAGGGAGCAGTCATGATTGCCCTATTCCAGATTGTGCAGATGTGGAGTCAAAGCCGTCGGAGTGAACTGGCACGGGTCGCACGGCGAACGGCGTGGCTCCCGCCATGCCGGCACCCAGCGTCCATCCATCCGCCTCGTCGACCAGGATGAAGGCCCCGGTCGCGCGGTGTTCGCGATAAGAATCGATGGGCAGGGGAGAGGCCAGCGCCAGCCGTACCCGACCGATGTCGTTGAGTCGCAACGCGTCCACGGGCGCCCACCCCGGCACTTCACCGACCTCGAAGTCAAGATCAAGTGCGCCATCGATGGCCTTCACGATCGCCTTGGTGAGCGAGGTTCCGTGCTGCACGAGCACGCGAGCGCCGACGTGAAGATCACGCTCGGCCAGCCAGCAGACCGTCGCCGTCAGGTCACGTACGGGGCCAGGCGGCGCATCGGTCGCCGCCAGGATGTCACCGCGAGAGACGTCGATGTCGCTGTCGAGTCGAAGCACCACCGACTGACCGGCGACCGCCAGGTCGAGCGGTCCGTCGGGAGTGTCAATGGCTTCAACCCGAGCATGGGAGAGCCGAGGCAGCACGACCACTTCCTCACCGATGCTGACTCGTCCCGATTCGATCTTGCCGGCGTATCCCCGGTAGTCGCCGTCGACAGCTGGGGCTGATGCCGCCCACGGCGGGAGTTGCGCGTTCTGTGGGCGCACGACGTGCTGGACGGGGAAGCGCAGCTCCGACCCGACCGCCAGGGGGGTGTCGTCTACCTGTTCCAGATACCCGAGCACGGTCGGGCCGTCGTACCACGGCGTGCGGTGGGAACGAACTACGACGTTGTCACCCTCGGTGGCCGACACGGGAATGCAGTGCGTGTCTCGGACTCCCAAGCTCCGGGAGAGCAACGCAAAGTCGGTGGCGATGCGGTTGAACACGTCCTCGGAGTAGCCAACCAGGTCGATCTTGTTGACCACCAAGACCACGTGTGGCACCCGGAGCAACGAGGCGACCGCGAGGTGCCGACGGGTCTGTTCAACGACACCGTTGCGGGCGTCGACCAGCAACACGATCACGTCGGCGGTCGAGGACCCCGTGACCGTGTTGCGGGTGTACTGCACGTGTCCCGGACAGTCGGCCAGGATGAACTTCCGTGCCGGCGTCGCGAAGTAGCGGTACGCGACGTCGATCGTGATGCCCTGTTCGCGTTCGGCGCGCAAGCCATCGGTCAGCAAGGCCAGATCCGTGCGGTCGAGCCCCTTGCGTTTGCTCACCTGCTCGACGTGGTCGAGGGTGTCGGTGAGCACCGAGTTCGTGTCGAACAGCAGCCGCCCGACCAGCGTGGACTTGCCGTCGTCGACCGAGCCGGCCGTCGCGAGCCGCAGCAGGGTACGTCCGTGCTGGATGGTGCCACGGTTGGTGTAGGTAGCGGTGGCCATCAGAAGTAGCCTTCCCGCTTGCGATCTTCCATGGCTGCCTCAGTGAGCCGGTCGTCGGCCCGGGTGGCACCGCGCTCGGTGAGCGCACTGAGCCCGACCTCGGTGATCACATCGTGCACCGTGCTGGCCTTGGACAGGACGGCCGCCGTGCAGGACTTGTCACCGACGGTCCGGTAACGCACGGACCGGAGCTCGACGCGTTCACTATCCAGCGCTGGCGTCACGTCGGTGATAGCGATCCACATGCCGTCCCGTTGCACGACATCACGCTCGTGGGCGTAGTAGATCGACGGCAAGCTGATCTTCTCGGACTCGATGTAGTCCCAGACGTCCAGTTCGGTCCAGTTAGACAGCGGGAAGACCCGTACGTGCTCGCCGGGCAGGTGGCGACCGTTGTAGAGCGACCACAGTTCGGGCCGTTGGTTACGCGGCTCCCACTGGCCGAACTCATCCCGCATGCTGAAGACGCGCTCCTTGGCCCGGGCCCGCTCCTCGTCTCGGCGGCCGCCGCCGAAGACGGCGTCGTGCCTGCCCTCGGTGATGGCATCCAACAAGGGGACGGTCTGCAACGGGTTACGGGTGCCGTCCGGTCGTTCCCGTAGCCGCCCGTCGTCCAGATACTCCTGGACGGACACGACCTTGAGCTGCGCGCCGTAGAAGTCAACCGCCTCGTCGCGAAACTCCAGCACCTCAGCGAAGTTGTGCCCGGTGTCGACGTGCAGCACACCGAAGGGGATGGGTGCGGGCCAGAACGCCTTGGCAGCCAGATGCAGCATGACCACCGAGTCCTTGCCGCCCGAGAACAACATCACCGGCGAGGCGAAGGTGGCCGCTACTTCGCGGATGATGTGAATCGACTCAGACTCCAGAGCCTGAAGCTCGGTCAGGGGCCGCAGCAGCGCCGAGGTGCTCACGTCAGCTCCTTCTCCCCGATCGCGGTCAGCAAGGCTTGAGACATCTCGACTGACACCTCCAGATCGACCTGGGCGGTGTCGAGTACCAGCTCAGCGGTACGGGGCTCCTCGTACGGATCGTCCACACCAGTCATCGCCGTGATCTCACCCCGCCGGGCCTTGGCGTACAGGCCCTTCACGTCGCGCGCCTCGGCGACTTCGAGTGCGGTCGACACGTAGATCTCGGCGAACGGCACACCGGCGGCGACATGATCGCCTCGGACAGCTGCTCGCGAGTCCGCGTAGGGAGCGATCACCGGAACGAGGACGACGACTCCATGCGAGGCCAGCAGTCGAGCCACCCAGCCGATCCGGCGCACGTTGACATCGCGGTCCTCACGACCGTAGCCGAGTCCAGAGGACAGGTGTGGTCGCACCTCGTCGCCGTCGAGCACCTGCACCTGACGTCCATCGTCGGCCAGCCGGCGTGCCAGCGCATGGGCAATGGTCGACTTCCCCGCCGAAGGTAGGCCCGTGAACCACAAGGTGGCCCCAGTCCCGAAGGAACCCCGGGCGTGTCGAAGCGCAGCGTCTTCAGTGTGTCGAGGGGTGGCATGCCGGACCTGCACGTCCGCCCGCGGCGCGTTCACAAGTGGATCCCGCATTCGGTCTTGGCCAAGCCGGCCCACCGGCCGGACCTCGCGTCACCCGTCAGTGGACGTGCTGTGCATGGTGCACAACCGATGGATACGTACCCGTCATCGAGCAGCGGGTTGACCATCAATGAGTTCTGCTCGATGTAGTCGGCGACCTCGGCATCGCTCCACTTCGCGATCGGCGAGATCTTGATCAACTCTCGACGGGAATCCCAGGACACGATCGGCGTCTTGGCCCGGGCCGGAGAGTCGGCGCGCCGGACCCCGCTGGCCCACGCTGAATAGTTCGTGAGCGCGTGATCGAGGGGCTGCGTTTTGCGCATGGCGCAGCAGAGGTCCGGGTTCGTGGCGAACAGGTCCTTGCCCCAAATGGCGTCCTGCTCGGCCGGGGTGTGATCGGGAGTGAGGCTGATCAGGTTGACGTTGTGAACAGCCGCCACCGCGTCACGGGTTCCCAACGTCTCGGCGAAGTGATAACCGGTATCGAGGAAGATCACGTCGATCCCCGGTGCGACGCGCTCGGCCAGGTGAATCATCACGGTGTCGGCCAGCGAGGACGTGACGACGAGGCTGCTGCCGAATTCGGTGTATGCCCACTGCAGGATCTCGGTGGCTGACGCGTCCTCCAGCGCATGGTTGGCCTCTCGAGCCAGCTGCCGTTGATCAATTGTCGTCGTCATGGCCGCTCCGGTTCCGCGCTGCGGCCGGCGACAGCCAGGCCGAGAAACGTCACGGAGAACGCCCGGA
>DASQUD010000077.1:0-7175 GCA_035641455.1 Propionibacteriaceae bacterium
CGCCGCGGTCAGCACGACCAGCGGCACCCACCACCAGCGCCCCTCGAGGAGCAGATTGGGCTCGCCCGCGTGCACTTCGTGGTACTTGTGATACGCCTCGTAGAGAGCGAAAAGGCCACCGACGCTGAACAGCACCACCGCCACGATGAAGCCGAAGACGTAACGCTCCCGGCCGTATCCAAACGGGTGTTCTGGCGTCGCCGCACGCTTGGCTCGGCGGCCGCCCACCAGGAGCAGCACCTGATTGCCTGCGTCGGCGACGGAGTGGATGGCCTCAGCCAGCATCGAGGACGCGCCGGTCAGCGCCCAGGCAGCGAACTTGGTCACTGCGATGAAAATGTTTGCGGTCAGGGCCGCGACGACGGCCTTGGTCCCACCCTCTGCACTCACGGTCGCAATCCTGCCAGACGGTGACCGTCTCGTCGCTATTCGGCGAAGGCCTCCGTCGCCTCGATCCGCCGCTGCCAGACACCGGCAGAGTCAGCTGACCAGCGCCGCGCGAATGCCAGCAGCTCGGAACACCTGGCCAGCATGGCCGAGTGTCGCTGCGACCACGGCGGGTGGATCCCATACCCGTCGAACAGCGCTGCCAGCGCGTTTGTCAGGTGCGAATGGTGCGTGCGCACGATCCACTCAGCCCAAGCGAGATCTTCGATTGGGTGCCCTAGGTGCGCAAACTCCCAGTCGACGACGGCCGTCACCTGATCACTGGGGTCGAACAGCATGTTCTGCGGGCCGAAGTCGCCGTGCACGAGCACCGAGCCCTCTACCGGTTGACCGAAAGACCCACCAAGGTCCAGACCGTGCAGCCTTCGCGCCACCCGTCCAACCTCCTGGAGGACCGGCTGCGGCTTCCGCTCGAGCAGTTCCTGACCCGGTACGCCCGCCAGATAGCCGACCACGATCCGACTGTTGTCGTGCTCAAGGAGGGGTGGCACCGGGAAGCGGCCCGCCAACAGCTGGAGCGCCTGGACCTCGATGCTGAGTCGCTCTTCCGCGTCCGGTCCGAGATACCGCTTCACGACGGTTCGTTCGCCGGAGCACGTACGGGGCTCGGCGAAGGTTGCGTTGGTATACCCGTGCGGCAGCCGCGGCGGCGCGTCACCGGAGGGCCGGCTCACCGTTCCAGGCTTCGCCCAAGCCCCACCGCCAGGTAGACCGCGGTGAACATGCCGGTGTGCAACAACGTGGCGTAGCGCTCAACATCCGACCCGGTCTGGTGGGCGATGGTGCAAATCCGCACATCGTTCCGCTCCGCGGCGGCGAGGAGTCGGGCATGATCACTACGGATGATCGTCTCGTTGTTCCCGTCGTCCAGGAGCAGCAGCGTCGGCCGGCGATCCGCCGAGACACCGTCCTCGAAGGGATCCTCGAACGGGTCTCGGGGGCCTACCGTCTCCATGATCGGCAGCAACTCGTCGGCGTCGGCGGCCAGCGCGGCTCGGCCGCTGGCGGCTCGAAGTGCCTCCGCCAGCCGACGACTCGCTCGTGCCGCCAGCACCGAACCGCCCCAGACCAGCGGCTGCGCGTCCGCCAGCGCCAACGCCAGGTCCTTCGCCGGGTTCTCGGCCACATCGGCGAACGGCGAGCAGTCCTCGGCCACCAGATCCATCGCATCGGCGACGAGATAAGGCCTGACCTCCGGTCCGAGCTTCATCTCGTTCAGTACCGCCAACATGACGATGGCCGCCGCTAGCGGGTCAGCTGTGGTGGTGGGTAACAGGGTCGTCGAACGAGACGCCGCGTGTTCGGCGATCAGTGACGCCTTCGGGCAGGCGATGATCAACTGCGAACCGCGTCGTACCGCCTCGTGGACCGTTGCGATCAATCCCGGGGCGGCATGGTCGCTGGCCATCACGATGACCAGATCCAAAGCACCCACCCAGCCGGGCAGCCCGTGGGCCGGCCAGGCGACAAACGGCACTGGACAGACCGGTTCGAGCATCGCGCGAATGAACCGAGCCTCCGAGCCGGCGGCGATCACCGCCCGAGGTTGTGGCAAGTCGCGCAGTTGGGCGATCGGCTCGATGGCGTCGGCGGTCTCCCTGCGCACCCGCGCGCCGGCCTCGGCAAGGCGGCGCAGAATGGGGTCGGCGGACGCGAGCGCGTCCCGGTTCTCCAGCGACGAGTCGTCGAAGACGGTCATCGATCTTCCGACACTCAGTTGCCGTCGGGGCGCCGCGCTTCGTCGATCAGCAGCACCGGAATGCCCTCCCTCACGGGGTACGCCAATCCGCAGTCGGCGGCCAGGCAGACCAGTTCGTCCCGCTCATGATCAACGGCGAGCGCGCCGTGGCAATTAGGGCAGGCCAGAATCTCCAGCAGTTCCGCGGCCAATTCGACGGCCATGCAGTTCCTCCTCGGGCACCGCGACATGCGATCGCTATGCGCGGATCAAACCTAACGTCTCGTCGCGGAGCGCCGCCATGGCTTCTTCGGTTGCCGCCTCGACGTTCAGCCGCAACAGCGGCTCGGTGTTGGACGGCCGCACATTGACCCACCATTCGGCACCGGCCACGGTGAGCCCGTCGACGCGATCTTGCTGGCCGCGACCGGCGAAGGCGGCGGCCACCCGCTCCATCGCCACTTGTTGATCCTCGACCCGGGAGTTGATCTCTCCTGAAGCCGCGTACCGAGTGAACCCGGTCGCCAGCTCGGATAGCGGTTGCCTCGTCGCGCCCACCATGGCCAGGACGTGCAAGGCGGCCAGCATGCCGGTGTCAGCGCCCCAGAAGTCGCGGAAGTAGTAGTGCGCCGAGTGCTCGCCGCCGAAGACCGCGTCATGCTCAGCCATCGCCGCCTTGACGAACGTGTGACCTACCCGGGTGATCACGATCTTGCCGCCGGCTGCCTTGACCACCTCCCGTACGGTCCAGGACGTGATCTTGTTGCAGACGATGGTCGCGCCGGGCAGATGCCGCAGTTCGGCACTGGCGATCATCGCGGTGATGGCTGACGGGCTCACCACCGCGCCCCGCTCGTCGAGGACGAAGCATCGATCAGCATCGCCGTCAAAGACCAGGGCGAGGTCCGCCTCCCGCTCGCGTACGGCCCGAGAAGCATCGACCAGGTTCTCCGGCTCGAGCGGATTAGGGGGGTGGTTCGGGAAACTGCCATCGGGGTCGGTGTAGAGACCGATCAGCTCCAGATTGCTTCGCCCCAGCACGGCCGGCAGGGTGTGCCCCGCCATCCCGTTCCCCGCGTCTACGACCACGGTCAGCCGGCGAATCTTCGACAGGTCGACCAAGGAATGCAAATGCTCAGCGTAGGCAGGCAGCAGATCCTGTTCGGTTCGCTTCCCGCGCTGGTCCGCCGGAGGAGACGGCGAGCCCGTCGCTCGGTCGGCGATGGCCACGAGTTGTTCGGGAGCGATCGGCTTCGCTCCGGCGAGACAGAACTTGATCCCGTTGTAGTCGCCCGGATTGTGGCTGGCTGTGAACATGGCGCCGGGTAGGTCGAGCCGCCCCGAGGCGAACCACAATTCGTCGGTGCTGGCCAACCCGATATCGACCACGTCTGCTCCGCGGCTGAGAACGCCTTCGGTGAACGCTGCCGACATCCCGGGGCTGCTCAGGCGCATGTCGCGGCCCAATACCAGCGACCCCTCCGCGGACGTGAGATCGAGGACGTCCACCAGCGCAGCGCCGATGGCGTGTGCACCCGCCTCATCCCACTCGGGCGCTGCACCCTCGGTTACCCCGCGGATGTCGTTGGCCTTGAAGATTCCGCGCGTGATCATCGCGGGAATACTAGCGGTGATCTACGTTCCCGGATCGGCCAACACTGTGAGATGCCCGCGTCGGCCCAGTTCGACGATCCCGGCGGGTCGTGGCCTGCGCTCCTCCGCTGCCGCCGGGTCGTAGGACAGGCCGACTTCCCGGACGGCGTCGGCCAGGGCCAGCAGGTCGTCGGTGGTAGGTCTGGGTTCGTCGTCGACGACCAGCCGGATCACTTCCCAGCCACGTGGCGCTGAGAGCGCCTGGGCGTGGGACGCGCACAGGTCGTAACAGTGTGGCTCAGCCTGGGTGGCCAAGGGTCCGAGGACCGCGGTCGAGTCGGCGTAGACGTAGGTCAAGGTGGCCACGGCCGAGCCGGAGCAGCCGGCTCGCGAACACCGCCGCGTCCTCATGTCCGTGAGGCTACCGGCCGCCCCGCCGCGGACGTGGTAGCGCGAGCGCGTGTCAAGCGCAGCAAAGTGCGCGAGGTGGGCGGCCCCACCTCGGCGGCTAGGGTGACAGGTATGCCTGCACGTGGGCGGGACCGGCATGGGCGCGGACTGCGCGGACCGCTCGCGCTCGCCGGCCCGATGAACCCACGTGCCGCGTCACCTCCAGCTCGTGCCGGCAAGTCGGAGTTCTTCGGCGACGCAGTGCAGGCGGCGGTGGACCGAATCAGCCGTCAGTGCCCCGAAGCCCTCGCCGGAGTGGCCATCGGCATTGAGGACGTGCCGTATCTGGAATCGGCCTGGACCGGCCCACGGGTGCCCCTGGCGGCCGCGGTTGACGCGGTTCCCGATCAGCCCGCGCGTGTGGTGGTCTTCCGACGCCCGCTGGAGCACAGAGCCGCCAGCCGCCGCGGGCTGCGGATCCTGGTGTACCGGACCATTGTCGAGCAACTGTCCGCCCTGACAGGGCGCAGCGTCGACGAGATCGACCCCGAGGGCCTCAGCGAGGAGGACTGAGCGGCCGGCCCGAGGCCGCAGATTAGCGGCCGATCGCGGGATCGGGGACGGGCACCGGGGCCCGACTGGCCACGTCCGGTGACGTCAGCGGGATGGTCGCCAAGCCCGCCACGTCGCCCTCCGGCTGAGCCAGCCGGATCCCGCCATAGACGCCGGACCCCTGTGGGACTCGCACCACCACGTACGACGGCGCTGGCGAGGTGATACGGCGAGTAGCGGTCGTGTTCTCCGTCAGCAGCACATCGTCGGTTCGCAGGCTGACGCCGGCATAGCTGAAGACCTCCAACGTGACCGGCGTGTCCACGTCTGAGCCGTTGGTCAGGATCAGGTCGCTGTCGGTTCCGTCCGCGGTCGCGATGGCGCTGACGCCATCACGGACCAGCGGTATCGCGGCCGACTGGATTGCCACGTCTCCCTGAGCCGATTCCCGTCGCGCGGTAGAGAGCACCGCGCCAGTCACCGGCTGATCGCTACTCAGCTTGATTGCGCCCGGCTCGCCGGCCAACCCGGTCGTGAGGTCGACTTCCGCCGTACTCTCCGGTTCAAGATCGAGAGTCTCTGCCCCGGCCGGAGCGAATTCCCCCTGGATGCCAAGTGCGGAGATCGTCACCGCTGCTCGGACCGTGCCGGGATTGGTGACCACGAGGCGACGGACGCCGTCACCCTCCGGTACGGCAGGAATGACGACAGAGGCCGCCGGGGCTGCAGCGCCGAGCTGCCAGTCAGCTCCGGCGGGCTCGCCCTTGAAACGCCGCAACTCCCGGGCAATGGCGGCAATCCGGCCAGAACTCGTCCGGACGGCGACAGACAGCGGCTCCTCGGTTTGCACCAGTGCACTGATCGTGAGGGTCCGGGTGCTTCGCCCCGCCACGGCGATGTTTGGACTGCCAGGTACGGCCACCCGGCCTCGGCGACCAAAGAACCGTAGATCCACCACTGCCTGGGCGTCATCCGGGTTGGTCAAAATCAACTGAGTTTTGTCGGTGTCGCCCGATCCGACGCCCGGAAACCAGTGCACGGTGGTTGGTGCTGAGCACGGCGCCGCCATCAGCCCGGCCTGGTCGCCAGTGGTGGCCGTCCCGAGAACCGCGGCACTCGCTCCAGTGGCCATCGCGCCGTCGGCGGAGATGAGGACGGTGCCGTCGGGTTGGGCCAACGTCTCGCCCTTGCCTTGCTCGGTCAGCTCGAGCTCGGCCTCGCCGCCCGACAGCGGCTCGGCGTGCAACTCCCCGCGCCGTTCCGGCTCCCGGCGGACCGCAACAGCCGCCACGCTGCTGCGGGTGTCCTCGTCCTTTGAGACGGTGCAGACATTCGTCGTCCGGCCGACCAGAGCGACCCGGCTGGCACCGTTGGTAGCCGACTCGGCGCCCAGCAGAGACCCACCCCCGCCGATCAGCAGCAGCGCGGCGGTGAGGGCGACCAGACTTACCGCTCGACGGCCGAGTGTCCGGCGCCCCAGCCGGAGCGTGAAATCGCGGTCACTCACTCTGACACTTCCGTTCCGATGGCCGCCCGGCGCGCCGACTTGGTGGGGTCGCGTACTTCAGGCCGCCGGATCGCCGGTGCGGCCAGCACCGCGGCAACCAGTAGAGCGGCGAGCTGTCCCACCAGCAACCAGCGCCACGGCGCTCGCAGGGTCCAGTTGACGGCTCCACCGGTGGGCGGAAGCACGAACCCCTGCTGCCAGCCTGCCGTTTGGGCGGTCAGCCGCTCGCCGTCAAGCGTCGCCTCCCACCGGGGATCGGCCGCTTCCCCGATCCGGAGCTCGCGGCCTGGTGCTCCAGCCGGGACGGTGCCCGACTCAACGGGACTACGACCGGCCGAATCGACGACCCCGGCGCGGGTCACCGCCGGCTCGAGTTGCCAGACGATGCTGCGTTCGTTGCCACTCGCGGCGCCAAGTCCGGGCGTGTTGTCGATCCGCGCCTGGGCCTCCTCGTCCGCTCCCGTCACCCACAGGTACCCAATGCCCAGATCAGCGAGCTGAGGTGCCAGGTCGGCGTCCGCGGTGCCGGCCACCAGCCGAATCACCAGGTCCTCGGTCTGCTGCCGGGCTGTCACGGAGCCACCGAAAGTGCCGCCTCGATCGGCAGCACCGAGCCGGAGCTGATCGTCAGCGACGACCGAATAGCGCGCCTGACCCTCGGAAACGTCAATCGCAAGAACGCGGGTCCGCGCGTCCGACGTTGCCGCATTGAGAACATACGGCGGAATCGCGTCGAGATGGGCGCGATCGATCGGTCCCCGGGCACCTGCCCAGACCCACCAGCCGGCACCGGCCAGTGTGACCACAGCGACTGCCACCCAGGCCAGCACACTGGCCGGCTGCATCCAGGTGAAGCTGCGAACACTAAGTTCCGATGCCAGCGCCTCCAGTCCAGCCCCACCGGCGAGAGCCAACGCGGCAAACGCGATGAGGAGGTAGCCAGCCACCCACGGCCGAACTTCGGTACCGGTCGGCGGCACGCTGACCACCAGCCGAGACAAGACAACG
>DASQUD010000078.1:0-9090 GCA_035641455.1 Propionibacteriaceae bacterium
GCATCGCGGTGATGTAGTACTTCACCGGGAACCGGCCGCCGCCGACCGGCTGCGGAGTCGGTTCGATGCCGCACTCGTACGAGTCGTATTTGGCGCGGTTGTACCGCCCGGGCCCGACCAACATGCTGGTGATGATCGTCAGCGTCACGAAGCCAGCCGCGATGGCCAGCAACATCACGATGCCCAGGTAGGGATTCATCGTGCTGCTTCCTTCCCGAGATTGGACCGGGGCTCGTGGCCGGCGGCAGGACGCGTTGCGTTTCTCATGCGGCTGGGGCAATCCGGGCGAGTGAGTTGATGATCTTGTCCATCGCGTCTCCGTCCCGGCTGTCGGTCAGGTTCGCCATCAGCTTGAGGACGAATCGCATCAACGTCTTGTGCGGCAGGCCGTAGGTGGTGCAGGCCTTCATCACCGGCGGCTTGCCGATCAGCTTCACGAACGCCCGCCCCAGGGTGTAGTAGCCGCCGAGTTGGGACTTGAGCCGAGTGGGATAGGACTCAAGCGCGCGCTCGGCACTGGGCGTGCCCACTCCCCGGTAGTGAGCCTCCGCTATGGCTGTGGCAGCGAGTTCACCCGATTCGATCGCGTAGGCGATGCCCTCGCCGTTGAACGGATTCACCATGCCGCCCGCGTCCCCGACTAGCACCAGCCCTCGCCCGTAGTGCGGCTGGCGGTTGAAGCCCATGGGCAACGCCGCGCCGCGGACCGGTGTGGTCCGATTCTGCTCGCGGAACCCCCACTCCTCGGGCGTGTTGTCCAGCCAGCGCTGCAGCAGCTCGCGGTAGTCGCAATGGCCGAACGCCGTCGACGTGTTGAGGATGCCGAGGCCGACGTTGCAGGTACCGTCGCCCATCCCGAAGATCCAGCCGTAGCCGGGAAGCAGCGCGCTTTCCTTGGGCTTGCCGTCCCACAGCTCCAGCCAGGACTCCAGGTAGTCGTCGCGATGTCGAGGGCTGCGGTAATAGGTCCGCACCGCCACACCCATGGGACGGTCCTCGCGTCGGTGCAGTCCCATGGCCAGGCTCAATCGGCTCGAATTGCCATCCGCAGCGACGGTCACCGGTGCAGTGAATCGGCGCCCGTCTTTGGTGACGACTCCCACTATGCGATTCGTCTGGTCGTCAAGCAACGGCTCCACCACGTTCGCCCGCTCGTAGAGCTTGGCGCCGGCAGCGACCGCATGACGGGCCAGCAGGTCGTCAAAGTCTGTGCGGGTCCGAACCAGCCCGTACGAAGGAAAGTCAGCCAGTTCTGGCCAGTTCAGCTCGAACGGCTGGCTGCCGCCGTAGATGCGCAGCCCCTTGTTGTGCAGCCACCCGGCCTTTTCCGACGTGTCGATGCCGAGCCGGATCAATTGGCGCGTTGCGCGCGGGGTCAGGCCGTCGCCGCAGACCTTCTCGCGAGGGAATTGCGCCTTGTCCAGCAGCGCCACATGCAGGCCCCGGTGGGCGAGATGGGTAGCCGTAGCCGATCCGGCAGGACCTGCACCGATGACCAGAACGTCAGCCTCGACTGAAGCGGAGACGGGCGAACCGGCAACGCGCCCGGAAGGCCCGGTGGTGCTGCCTGGCATCGCCTCTCCTGCTCGCTCGGACCGCCCTTTGTGCCGCTTTCCGAGGGTTCGTGAATTCCTTCACTAAGTCCTGGCAGAGAGTCTACGACGATCATCCGGCCGAAACGCATCCCGTCCCGGATCGCTGTCAGACAAGGGATCTCCAGATCAATTACGCGTGCTCGTCGTTGCCTAATTGTCCCGCCGACAGCCGGAGGTCGAAGCTGTCAGGCGGACAGACGTTGGCGAAGTAGTGCTGCTCCGCGCGGTCCCAGAAGTGGGCCAGATCTTCAGGGTCCGGTCGGTCCGCAAGTCGCCGTGACCGGACGTCCGCCGGCACCTCGAGGATGACCCGTAGGTCCACCACATCGGCGAGTTCGGGGTGGGCGCTGTAGACGCCCTCCACGATGACGACGTCGGCCGCGCCGACCTTCTTCGGCGGCCCCAGCGATCCGTCGTAGGCCTCCCAGTCAAAAGGCGCATAACACGCAGCACGCCGCTGGCTCAGCGGCAGGAGCGCCTCGGCTCGGAGCCGACGCCAATCGATGATCGAGGCAGCCGCCTGGGCATTGGACATCGCCTCTCGAGCCGGTTGATCGAGGCCGGGAAGGTGAGCGGAGTAGAAATCGTCGCCGTCGATCACCGTTGCCGGCGCGCGCAGCGTCAGCGCCGCCGCGAGCGTTGACTTTCCGGCACCGCTGGGTCCGTCGATCGCGATGACGTACGGTCGGCCGAGGCGGGTGGAGTGGCCAGGGATCGAGGACGTCGCACGGCGCGCGACAAGCACGTCGAGCACTGCCCGTACGGCAGGGCTGTCGCGCAGCTGCCAGCTGAGCAACTGGTCGGCGGTGTCGATGTCGAAATGACCTTCGACGGACACCGGTGCACGCTGGGGAGGTGGACTTAACCGGTCGACGAGCCGCCGTGCTGACTGGCCTGCCCCGCCGGCCTCTCCGGCGGCCCTGACGAGAGCTTCTGCGGCCGCAGGCCGCAGTGCGAGCTGGAGCGGCTGGGCACGCCCGGAGCGGTCAACGGCGAGCACCGCCCAGGCGCTACTTGACCGCAGCGCTAAGAGCAGCGCCATCGCCGTCCGTCCAGCGGCAGGTGCGTCACCGGGCAGCACGACGATGGCCTCGGTGTCGCTGGAAAGGGCCGCCCGCAGACCCGCGATCAGCCCGGCCGCAGGCCCGGTGCCCGGCGGCTCCTCGCGAGCGAAGGTAGCCTGACGTCCGATCTCTCTTGTCGGTCCGACGATGATCAGGTGTGCCTCGGCGGGCAGCTCGCTGACCGCCCGTTCCAGCAGACTGAGACCGTCGACATCGGCCGCCAGCTTGTCGGCGCCGAAGCGTCGCGACTCCCCGCCGGCCAGGACCACCGCTGCCAGCCTCATTCGGCCCTATTCATCGATGTTCGCCGTTTCCGACGATCATGCGGTCAGTGCGTCTCGCATGGGCACCAGCTTGGCGTTCGACTCGGCGAGCTCGGCCTCCGGATTTGAGCCAGCGACGATGCCGCAGCCGGCGAACAGCCGAATCTGTTGGGGATCGGTCTCGGAGATCTGCCCACAGCGCAGCGCAATGCCCCATTCACCGTCGCCGGAGGCGTCGATCCAGCCCACGGGGCCGGCGTAGCGCTCCCGGTCGAGGTGCTCCAGCTCGGCGATAGTGGCTTGCGCCACCTCCGTCGGTGTGCCGCAGACTGCCGCGCTGGGATGTAGAGCGGCCGCTAAGCCAAGCGAACTTGCGCCGCGGTCAGCGACCGCTGTGACGTCGGTGGCCAGGTGCAGGACATTCGGCAGTTCGAGAACGTACGGCGCGTCGGGCACGTTCATTCCGGAGCAGTACGGCGCCAGGGCTCGAGCAACCGAGGAGACCGCGTATTCGTGTTCCTCGAGATCCTTGCTGGACTGCGCCAGCGAGGCGGCGAGCGCGAGATCACCGATCCGGTCCCCGGTGCGCCGGATGGTGCCGGCCAGGACACGAGAGGTCGCCAGACCGGCCTCGCGGCGGACCAGCATCTCGGGCGTGGCCCCGATGAAGCCGTCGATGGCGTACGTCCAGCACCGCGTGTACCGCGAGGCCAGCGCGGTGGCCAGCCATCGCGGATCGATCTCGTTCTCGGCGAAGGCGAGCAAATCGCGAGCCAGCACGACCTTGTCCAGCTTGCCGAGGTTGATCCGGCGGACCGCTTCGGCGACCGCCGCCGCCCACTCCGGACCCGTCAGAGCGCCATCGGCGAAGGTCACATTCTGCGGGGCCATCGGTGGCTGGGCGGGCGGCAGGGCCAGATCAGCGTTGGGATCGGTGCCAATACGGGTCAGCCATGATCGACCGTGCCGGCGTCCCAGCACGACTTCCGGAACGATCAAGGTTGAGGTTGCTGCGGAGTTGTGCGGGTCGAACGTGAAGCTGCCAAAGGCGAGGAATCCCGCGCCGGCGGGCGCGTCGTCCAGCTCGGACAACGACACCACGTTGCTGGCGAGCTCGGCCCACCATTCGGCTGCGTCGGAAACGCTGCTGGCCTTGTACCGAACAACCTCACGGCAACCGACCATGCCCTCGCCCTGACGGATCCAGGCGTAGGAGTCGGTTCGAGGAGCGAGCGCCAGCAGTGAGCCCGGATCATCGATCTCGGTTGTCCGGGCGTAAAGCCGAGGGGGGCTGAGGTCCCGGGTCACGCCGCAAAGCGTAGCCGCGGCCCATCGCCCGACCAATCGGCCGTAGCGGCACGTGACTTCGGCGGCAGCGCCGCCGGTAGCGCCAGCCGTCCTTCACGACGTCTTTCCGCACAAGGCCACGCATGTCCCGTTCGGCGGGCATATTGCGCACTATCTGTGGCCTTGTGCGGAAAGACGCACCGAAGGTGGGCCGCGGCGAAGGTGTGGGCCGCAGCAAACGCTGCGGACGCTCACCGCTTGCGCTGCTGGGACGCGGACTTGGCCGAGTCGCGCTGCTTCCGCTGCTGCTCGAGCAGCTTCTGTTGTTCGGCTTGCCGGGCGCGAATTGCCTCGGCATCCATGGAGTTCAGCAAGATCGCCGCCACGATCGCCGCGAGCACCAGCGACCACAGTGGCGACACCCCGAGCAGCATGGGCGCGGTGATCAAGAGCGCGACATCGAATCCGCGGAACAGGTTGGTCATCAGCCCCGGAGGAAAGGCGCCCGCCTGGGTGGCGATCATCGGCGCCCCGAAATCGACGCCTTTCGCCTGGGTCCAGCGGATCGCGGCGAGCAGGCCCGCCGATCCGGTGGCGACGGCCATCAGCACCGCGTCCGACAAGTTGCGCTGTGAGGTGATGCCGCCGAACCCAGCGAACGCCGGTGCGACAGACACCGTCCAGATCGCGACGACGATCGCCGGGACGGTGATGGACGCCAGCTTGATCCTGGCGAGCGAGAAGGGCAGGCACCGGGCGAGCCCACCGGTCCTGGTCAGGACCCGGAGACCTCCCAGCAGCGGAATGGCCGCCCCGAACAGTGCCAGCGCGGCGAACACCGAAGCCAGCCTGCCCATGCCAAGGGCATCAGCGGCGTACGGAACGACAGTCGTGCCGCCGACCACGAGCAACGGCTGGGGAAAGCGGCGGAGCCGCTGCCATTCACGCCAGATGATCGCCTCCAGTCCAAGCCCTCGGCCTCGTACGGGCCGCACGTGGCCGATCTCCATCGCTCGCCGGGCGACCACGATGTCCCTGGCCAGCCCGACATCAAGGGCGAAGAACGCGCCGGAGATACCGCTCACCAGCGCACCACCGCTCAGCAGGCGGGTGCGGTGAATTCGTCCCAGCCGGATCCGAGCCAGCACGAAGCTGGCCACCAGGACCGCCCCCGAGAAACCGATCATGATCAGTCCGACCTGTGACCCCAGCGCGCCCGCGAAGTCCAGCTGCACCCAGCCGGCCGCGACGCCGACCACCAGCATCAATGCGCCAATGGCGAGCACGCCGAAGAGATAGGTGAAGACTCGAGTGAGCAGATGCCGCTCGATGCCCTGTTGGGCCGCGGCGAAGGCCACCGCAGCCGCCGCCGACAGCGCGGTGGCCGTTGACCAGATGATCACCTCGGTTTGGCCGGAGCCGGTGAGGGCCGACACCAGAGCGCCCATGGCGCCACCGCCGACGAACGCGACCAGCACAGCGGCGAGCAGCCGCAGGCCGAGGAGCTTCGTACGAGAGATGGGTGCATCGAGCAGCCAGAAGCCTTCCGCCGCCGAGGCGAGCACCGGGCCGAACAGCCGGCTCACCGACAGCGCCACGGCGATGGCGCCGGCGAAGGCCGCCCACGGCAGGACCGTACGGGCCGACAGACACGACACGCTGGCGCACGAGGCGACCACGCGCTGCGCGTTCAAGATCACGTTGATGATCATGGCGCCGATCATGAGTGCACCGATCACCACCACGTACGCGTCCTGGAACGCCTCACCGAGATTCTTGGTGGCGCGACCGCGTCGCCAGTCGCGGATCATGCCCTTCAGCTCCCGGGGCGTGGCCGGGACGAGAGTCCCGTAGCTGCGGGGGTCCTGAGCGGGATACTCCTCGCTTGCTTCGATGCTGGTCACCCGCGCGGTGCCCCCAGCTCGACCACCCGAGTGGCTACCTTTTCCACCAGCGCCGGCTCGTGGCTCGCGAAGACGATCGCCAACCCCGACTGCCGCTCGGTCTTCAGCCGGTCCGCGAGCCAGCTGACGCCCTCGGTGTCCAGGCGCTGCTCCGGCTCGTCCAAGATCAACAGCTTGCGAGGCCGGACGAACGCAGTGGCCAGCGCCAGCCGCCGCCGTTGCCCCGAAGACAAGGTGCCCGGCAGCTGCCCGGACTGCGGCACGAGCTGGACCTCGTCGAGCACGTCGTCGACCAGTTCGTCGGGCTCGCTGATGCCGTGCGCGCGGGCCAGCAGGTCCAGGTGCTCCACCACACTGAGATCGGGAAAGAAATCAAGATCATCAATGACCGTCGCCACGTCCCGGCGAATCTCCGGCGAGGTCTCCCGCATCGGGTTGCCGCAGACCTCGACCGTGCCGTCGTCGGGGCGATCGGCACCGACCAAGCAGCGCAGCAACGTCGACTTGCCTGCGCCATTGCGGCCGGTCAGCGCGACTGCCTCGCCGGTGCGCACTTCGAGATTGAACCGATCGAAGATCGTGTTCGGCCCGAAAGCCCGGCGAAGTCCCGAGACCTTCAGGATGGTCGTGCGTTTGGCCACGTGGGCATTCTGCCCGTTACGCCAAGCTGGCCAGACCGCTCCGCTCAATTCAGACAGAGCAATCCGCGGCCGGCCCGGCTCGAATGGCAGCTGAGGGTTCCGCTTCGAAGGATGGCGAGGCGACTGCGATGCTCTGCCGACGCGGGAACGGCGCCGACCTGTCCTCCGACGTCGAGCCCCTTCGCTGCACCTTGAGCCGCGAGGAACGGGCTCGACGTATGCCAACCGGGCTCAAAGTCGGACAGGATGCGGGATTGGGCCGTAGGGCTACTCTGTGACGGCGCCGTGGGAGGGTAGGGCCGTGGACCGGCCGCGAGACCCTGGCGCGACGCGGGCGACGTTGGCTAAACGGCAGCAGGACGTGGCGGCGATGTTCGATCGGGTGGCGGCTCGCTACGACATCGCGAACGACATTTTGTCTCTCGGCCAGGACCGGGCGTGGCGGCGATTAGTCCTCGAGGCGGTCGCCCCCCAGCCTGGCGAGACGATCTTGGACCTGGCCGCAGGCACCGGTACCTCGACCGTGCCGTTCGTCGCGGCGGGCGCATTCGTGGTCGCCACCGACCTGTCGCTGGGCATGCTGACCGTCGGCAAGCAACGGCTGCCGCAGCTGATGTTTCTCGCGGGCGACGCTCTTCACCTGCCCTTTCGCGATGCGGCCTTCCACGCGGTCACCATCACCTTCGGACTGCGCAACGTCGAGGACACGATCACCGCGCTCAAGGAAATGGCCCGGGTGACGAAGCCCGGCGGACGGCTGGTGATCTGTGAGTTCTCAACCCCGACGTGGCGACCGTTCCAGTGGCTCTACGGGAGCTACGTCGCCGCGGCGCTGCCCAAGATCGCCGCCCTCGTCTCGTCGAACCCTGCCGCGTACAGCTATCTGGCGGAGTCCATACAGGCCTGGCCCGATCAGCAGCGGCTGGCGGAGATCATCATCTCGGCCGGCTGGCGCGACGTGGCGTGGCGCAACGTTTCCGGCGGCATCGTCGCTCTCCACCGCGCCCGAATGTGACCTAGATCGTCGCGGCCAGATCCTGGATGGCCTGGTCCAGCGCGCGGCGCTGACTGCGGTCGATCCGAGCCTCGATGACCTCGACGCCATCAGGCTTAGCGGTGAGCAACTGGCTGAGCTCCCCGAGACCGCCGAGCAGCGTATAACTGGCGCCAGAGGCCGCGCTCAACGCGGCGAGGTCAACCTGCTGCGGCGTGGCGAAGACCCGCTCGAAGGCCGATGACTTGGCCGACTCCCCTTGCTCGAGCGTGGCAAAGATGCTGCCCCCTCGGTCGTTGGCCACCACGATTCTGAGATCGGCTCGCGGTTCGTCGGCACCGAGGAACAAGCCGGTGATGTCGTGCAGGAAGGTCAGGTCACCGATCAGGGCATGAGTAGGACGTCTGTCGCCCAGGGCGATGCCCATCGCGGTGGACAGCGTGCCGTCGATGCCAGACAGCCCGCGATTGGCATGAACGAGGGGCGGGCGGGATGTGATCGGAGCCAGATCCAGATCGCGGATGGGATTGGAGGACCCGGCGACGAGCGTGTCATGTTCGTTCAGCCCGAGCCACAGCCCGCGGGCCAGGGCCTGCCCAGTGAGCACCTGCTGGTCGTCGAGCAGTTGATCAAGAGCAGGCCGCAGCTTGCCCTCTGCGCTGCACCAACGTTCGAGCCACCCCGAATCGGTTGCCGAATCGGCTGTGACCGCGTCCACGACCGTGCGGGCCGTCAGCCCGGGATCGACCCAGTCCGCGTAGCCCGACACCACGATGACCTCGACATCCGTCCGCCCCAGCAGCCGAGTCACCGGACGCGACAGCGTGGGATGGCCGAAGACGATCACGCGCTCGATATCCGATGCCAGCTCGGTGGCCAGCACCAGCCGGTAGCAGGAGATCGCCTCAAGTCCCCGGCGGGCGTTGCTCGATGGCTCGGCCAGCAAGGGATAGCCACCCGTCGCTGCCAGCTCCGATGCCGTCCGCCCGACGGCGGCCGGCGCATCTCCGACCAGTACCACGGTGGTCCGATCACCGCTCACCCGAAGAGCTTCCGCCGGTCGAGACGACGGCAAGACCGGGGAATCGGCGAACGGCTCCTGCGGCGTCGCCCATTCCGCGGCGTCGGGGGTCAGCGGCTCCGAGAACGACACATTGAGGTGCACGGCTCCCGGAAGGCGGCTCCGTACGCCCTCCGCGGCGGCCAGCAGCCGCGACACCTCGAACCGCCACGCCCGGGCATTGTCCGTGGTGTCGGCCAGTGAGGCGGAGGCCCGTACGTGGGATGCAAAGAGCTGATCTTGCCGGGTCGTCTGGTTGGCGCCAGTGTTGATCATGGACTG
>DASQUD010000079.1:0-2898 GCA_035641455.1 Propionibacteriaceae bacterium
ACGATGAAAGTCGATACCGACATACTGTCGATCCATAGGGGCCTCCTCCTCTTCGTCAGAGGGTTGGTTGTGAGAAGCCCCGAGTCTGGATCGACTCGGTTCCCCACGGGGAGCGCAGGCCCCACTCCTTCATCGCAGCAGATCTGGCGCGGTTGCCGGAGGTGTTGGCTCAGTCGTTCCAGGTTGTCACCAGGACGGCGCGCCCATCGGGGCTCGACCACATCCGGCACGAACCGCCGCCAGCCATCACATCGCCCGTGAGTAACCAAACTGGGCCCTCGGAAAGGCTCACCTTCTCGATCCTGACTGATCCGTCGCCAGCGTCGGGGCCGGTGGGATCGAGCTGACGAGCGATGTGCTCCAACACCGCTTCGGGATCGCTGACCGCGAGCACCGCCGCGAACGAACCCAGCACGGGCGCTGTTCCCCCACCAACAACCCGTGCACCGGGCGGCACTCGCAACCGGGCGTAGCCCCGCTCGAAGCAGTTGGTCTCCAAGCCGAACGGTTCGCCCGCGTCGGGCGTGTCAGGAACGAGCTGCCCGGGGCGGACTGGATCGATGACCCGGCGGGGCACGGCACGTGCCGGAAGCTCGGCAACTGCCGATGCCGGTGCGGGACCCCTATCACCATCGGTTGTCCCATAGCTCCGCCTGTATTCACCCTCACCCACCGAGACCTCGAGTCCGAGCTCGGCGCCCTCGGCCCACCACCACAACCGAGCGTTGACGGAGATCGATCCGCCGCCAGGGGTCGGGCCGTAGCCGCCACCGACGCATTCCATCGTCTCAGCGCCGTCTGGGCGAGGTTGGTCCACGAACTCGGATTCCAGCAGCCCGCCCTGTTCGGTTCTGATGTCGTGCCACGCGCAGCTGCCGCTGCTGGGCAACGGCGCGCCGAGATCCCGCGCCTGCCTCGCCAAGTCATCCCAGGCGGCGAAAGGGTCGCCCTCGACAGCCAACAGCGCGACGAACCCCCGTTCGTCACCCCCGACCTGGCTCGGACTAGGAAACACCGGTCCGATGAGCCGCATGCCCGGTGGAACCACCAGTCCCCCCGCTAACGGAGTCCCCGGACCGGAGAGTCCCACGGCGGGCATCGAGTCGCCGCAGGCGCCCAGCGTCCCGGCCAGCGCCACCGTCACGAAGGCGGCGGCGAATCGAACCCTCCGCCGGCCGCGATTCCTCGGGACGCAGCGCGCTCCCAGCTGAACCCGCAGCCGGCTCACGGGCGCATATTGCCCGCTGCGGGCGGCCGCCGCCCGTCGGATCGGCAGCACCGAACGACGGGGCGCGAGATCGGCAGATATGGCGCGGCTAGACGCCGGCCGGTACCACGAGCCGTGCCAGTTGCTCTTGGGCGGCGGCCCGGGCCGTGGCGCTCGGCTCAGTGTGGTATGGCGGCACCCCAGTCGGATTGGTGCCTCCGTAGAAGATGAGAAGGTCGATGTTCCGGCCGTTGACTTGGGCGGTGAGTCGGTCGGCATAGATGTCGTCCGGCTGTCCCTCCAGCCCGCCTGGTTGCGCGTCGTCGAGGGAGAGCGGCAGCGTGCGCCGCGGGAAGCTCGAATAGCGCGCCGGGAAGACCATCGCAAACAGGACCACATCACCGTCGTCGAGGCGCTCGACCGTGTCCCATGGCACGGCCCCCGCCTGGCTATTCGGGCCGAGGGGGACATTGGCTGCTGTCAAGCCGGCATCCGAGATCTCCCAGCCAGGGGCTGGAAGAAAACGTGTAGACCCGGTTGGAGTGTCGGCGTCGTCCGAGGGTGCGGTGGGTGCGTCTGTCGCCCGTACGGTGACATCTCTTCCAGAGTCCTGGTCGACGATACGGACTACGCCAACTGTGACTCCCGCAGCTGCCAGAGCGGCGACAAGGACCTTGGTTCTTCGTCGACGCCTGATGCGACGCTGCCGGCGGGTGACGTTCTCGCGCACGCGTTGTGGGTCCGCCTCGACATCCAAGGCAGCAGCCGCATCGAGGCGCTCACGAATCAGGGAATCGATGTCGCTCACTGTGTGCTCCCGGGTGTGTTGTCGACTGTTAGCGCGGCGAGGAGGGTCCCACGTGCCTTGTGGAGGGCGTTCTTCACCGCGCTCTCTCCGATGCCCAGCGCGTCGCCTACCGAGCTGATGGATCGATCCAGGTAGTAATGCAAGACAACTGCTTCACGTTGCCTCAAAGGCAACGACCGAACTGCCGCCCGGAGATCCAGCAGCTCCGCACCCAGTGCTTCGGCCTCCGGCTCCGATGGGAAGGCGCGGTCAGCCCCGCCACCCGGCTCACGGCCGCGGGCCGCCCGGCGAAAGCGACTGCGTACGTGGTTGAACGCCGTGGTCACCACCCAGGCTCCCAGGCAGTCAATGTGCCGGCCCTTGCGTGATTGCTCCAAGGCCCGTGCTAAAGCCTCTTGAACGGCATCTTCGGCGCCGTCCATCGTTCCCGAGAACAAGGCGACGGCGCGTACCAGCCGCACGTACTCATGCTCGACCAATCGATCGAGCGCCACCGCAAACTCGTCGTCAGCTGCCATGGAAAGCCTCGTCAGCTAGGACGCTTCAGCGGCGCACCGGGTTAGCCGGCCGTCCAAAAAATTCTTCCTCGGATGCGTGTGCAGACCTCGCCTAGCCGGGATTTGAGTGCCGAGGGGATGCTGAGAGCTGCTACTCGCCCACCGACAGCACAGATTGATGCTCCTAGGTGGTGTCAAGCCAGTGTTCTTGTGGGAGCTGGTAGTAGAGCTCGCGGGCGAGGTAACGCTTGAGTTCTCTTGGTCAAGTCAGGCGATGGTGGCGAGCTGTTCCTCTCGGTGTCGGGACGGGTCGTAGGCGGTGTTGGTGTGCCAGCAGGCCCAGATGACCCGGAGCCATCCGCGGGCGAGGATCCGCACGGCGTGGG
>DASQUD010000080.1:0-3182 GCA_035641455.1 Propionibacteriaceae bacterium
GCCTCGTGGCCCAGCACCAGCGGATCCTCGACGACGAAGCGCCCGATACGACCATGATCGTAATAGTGCGTGTCCGAGCCGCACACGCCGACAGAATGCACCCGGACGAGTACCTCCGCAGGCCCCGGGCGAGGCTGGGGCCGCTCCTCGACGACGACGTCCCTGGGTCCACGCAGTACGGCGGCTCGCATCAGTGGCTCCTTGTCGATCAAGGTCGCACTTGAATCTTCCGGCCGACAGCCGCGCGAAACTGGTCGAGTGCCTTGGGGTAGTCGTCCAACGGGAACCGGTCACTGATCATGACATCCGGATGCAGGACGCCGGGTATGGAGAGCGCGCGGGCACATGCGAAGCTGTGCAGGACCGCCATCGATCGCCGCGAGGACTTAGCTGCAGTCGATGACGATCTCCCAGCCGCGAAGACGGTCGGTCGTCTCATGCTCCTCCCGGGCGGATTTGGAGCTTGAGCCCCGCTCCGGCGCGGAAGTCAGTCACAGCCGCGGCGTAGTCGTCGAGTGCATAGCGATGGCTGATCAACGTGTCCGCATCGACAACGCCCTTGGCCATGAGGTCGACCGCACGCCCGAAACTGTGTAGCACCGCCATGCTGCCTACGATCGTGATCTCGTCCTTGTAGATCTGGAACGGTGACACCTTCGCGATGGCGTCGGCGGGAGCTACGCCAAACATCTGGAATGTGCCTCCCGGGCGGACCCGGCCAAGCCCATCCTCTATCGCGGGAATCACACCCGTGCAGTCGATGACCACCTCCCAGCCTTCCGGCCGGTCCAATTCGTCGGCGCCCTTGGCTACCGCGTCGACGCCGAGCTCCTTGGCAACATTCAGCCGAGCCTCGTTGAGGTCGATGAGGGACACACTTGCAGCGCCGGCTCGCGCCGCCATTTGCGCATTCATCAGTCCCATGGTGCCGGCGCCGTAGATCAGGTAGTGCTCGCCGACGCGTCCGGGAAGCAGGTCGAACCCGTGCACGACGCACGACAGCGGTTCGATCAAGGGCGCGATCTCGAGCGGCATCTCGTCAGGCAGCCGGAAGCAGTTGGCAACCGGTACGGCCAGGTACTCCGCGCAGGCGCCGTCACGGGTGACTCCCAGCGCCCCGTAGTAAATGCACAAATTGCCGTGACCTATCGAGCAGTAGTGGCACTCCCCACAGAACACGTTGGGGTCGGCGGCCACCCGGTCGCCGACGGTGAACTCCGTGACCTCCGCACCAACTGCGACCACCGTCCCCGCGAACTCGTGGCCGGGGATGACGGGGTATGGCTGGTACGGAAGCTCCCCGTCGATCAGGTGAATGTCGGTGCCACAGATCCCACACCCGTCGATCTCGAGGACGACTGAGCTAGGTTCGGGCGTGGGGTCATTTAGTGTGGTGACGCTGAGACTTCCGGGCTTGTCGACGACCACAGCTCTCATTACTTCACCGCCCCCAGGGATAACCCACGTACGAGCCATTTCTGGGCGACCCAGCCGGCGATGATCACCGGGAGGACAGCCAGGGTGCATGCGGCCGATAGCCGTGCCCAGAACAGACCCTCGCTGGTGATGAAGCCGACGAGGAACACCGGAACGGTGGCGGCCTGGGTGGAAGTGAGAGTGACGGCGAAGAAGAACTCGTTCCAGGCGAATATGAAGCAGATCAGGGCAGTAGCGGCCAGACCGGGAGCGATCATCGGCACGATTACCTTGCGCAGCTCGAGGGACAGGTTGGCTCCGTCGAGTCGGGCTGCCTCGAGCACCTCCTTGGGGACCTCGAGCAGGAACGAGCGGATCATCCACACCGCGATGGGGAGGTTCATCACGGTGTAGATGATGAACAGGGCATTGATGTTGTCGAGCACACCCAGATTGTTGAAGATGATGTACAGCGGCAGGATCGAGGCGACGGGCGGCAACATCCGGGTCGACATGAAAAAGAACAGTGAGTCGCGCCAATGGGGGATGGGCATGATGGACAGCGCGTACGCCGCTGGCGTCGCGAGGATGACGACCAGCAGCGTTGATATCACCGAGGCGGTAACCGAGTTGATGAAGTAGGGCGCGAAGTCGCGGTCGAAAATGGCTTGGTACTGATCGAGGGTGGGACTGAAGAAGAACGTCGGCGGGTCGGTGGATGCTTGCGCCTCGGTCTTGAAACCGGTGAGGAACATCCACAGCACGGGGTAGAAGAACAGCAGCCCAACGAACCAGCCACCCAAGGTCAGCACCACCTTGCCGGTGGAAAACCGCCTGGGTCGCCCGGTAGTGGCTTGGGAGGGCGTGGGCGCACGCGTCGCGGTTCTGGTGGTGGCCATGTCAGTCACACCTCGCCCTTGAACACTTCGGAGATTCGCCGCAGTGCGAATGTGGCGATGACGATGGTCGCGGCGACGACGATGACGCCCGCCGCGGCGGCCTCTCCTACGTCGAAGGCGCGGAACGCCTCCTGGTAGATGAAGTACGGCAGGTTCGTCGTTGCCTGTCCCGGACCCCCCTGGGTGATCATGAAGATGACGTCGAAGGTGTGCACGATGTAGATGGACCCCAACAGCACGGCCAGGTCGATGAACTGCCGTAGGTGCGGCAAGGTGATGAGCCGGAAGGTCTTCCAGCCGCCGGCACCGTCGACCTTCGCCGCTTCGAGAATATCCGGTGACTGGCTCTGCAGACCGGCCAGCAGGATGAGCATCATGAACGGCGTCCACTCCCACACCAGGACGAGCACGATCGTGGCCATCGGGTAGGTGCTGACCCAGTCGACGTTGCCGACGCCGAACGGTGCCAGCACCCAGTTGATCAGGCCGAAGACCGGGCTGAAGAACGACGTCTTCCACAGCAGCGCGGCGGCGGTGGGCATGACGAGGAACGGTGTGATGAGCAGGGTCCGCACGATGCCGCGGCCGGGGAAGACTTTGTCCAGCAGCACGGCGAGGGCCAAACCAAGGATCAGCGACAAGATGACGGCACTGGCCGTCATCACGATCGTGTTGCCGACGGCGTTGCGGAACAGCGGGTCGGTGAACACCTCCGAGTAGTTGTCCAGACCTACGAACTGGCCGGAGCCCGGGCGCAACAGGTTGCGGTCCTGGAAGCTGTACCAGATGGTCAGTAGGAAGGGGATCTGGGTCAGCAAGATGACCAGGATCAGAGCCGGCAGCAGCGGCGTGCGCCGCCTCCACAGC
>DASQUD010000081.1:0-3647 GCA_035641455.1 Propionibacteriaceae bacterium
TCCGGATTGGCCACCTCCGCTGCAGCACCCGCTGTCGACCCGGACTCCGTCACCAGCGCCTGCGGCAACTTGGCGGCGAGCCAATCCCGACATTGCGCGGCGGCATGCGGATGGGTCAGCACATTCCGGACCTCGTCCAACGGCGTGCCGGGCCGACCAAAAAGGGTGAACTGGACGGGTAGCAAGACCTCCCGGATGATCACCAAGGGGCCGCCGTAGGTCAGGTTGTCCAATGTCGCGGTGACTCCGCCTTCGACCGAGTTCTCGATCGGAACAAGGGCCGCCGTGACCTCGCCGGCCCGCACCGCATCGAGCGCCTGGCCGACCGTGGCGTAGGGAATTGGCTCGCCGGACAGCGCCGGCAGGCTCAGCAAGGCCTGATGCGAGAAGGTCCCGGCTGGCCCGAAGTAGCCATAGCTGGCCGGCGCGGATGCGAGCACCGGGTCAGGCTATCTCCGACACGGCCGTCAGTCGGCGAATACCGCGAGCTACGCGGCGATCCGTTGTGCGGCCCGATCACTGCGCTTGCCGACCGGAACGAGCGTGGTCGCCGCTCCCAGTCCGGACGGCGGCATGCCGACGTAGATCGACTCGGCTCGGGCGACCTGAAAGGTCTCGTGCCAGATCCCTACCGCACCAGGCGCCTTGCGGGCTCTGTTGTTGAAGGCCGTCCATGCCGGACGGTGCGTCGCCTGCTGGTTGCTGGCGTACTCGTAGAGCTTCTCCACCGAATTCCAGTACTGCACCAGCCACGGTCCGCGCGGATTGAAGATCAATCGGGAGCCGAGAAACCCCGAATCCGGGTCTCGCGCCAGTTCCGCGAGCATCCCCGGCATCGCGCGGAACACCGGTAGCCAGAGGTCTGGCCGCCACGGCTTGTTGATCCGCATGCCGATGAGAAACAACACCAGATCACCGTCGTATTGGTGCGTCATCCGATGCGGATTGACTGATGGCATGAGACACTCCCTCAATATTGGAGATTGATACTCTCCAATATTGGCTAGTGGAACTATCCATTGTCAAGGAGTTCGATGAGGATTTCCGAGCTGGCGGCCCGGAGCGGGGTGCCGGTGGCGACCATCAAGTACTACTTGCGAGAGCGGTTGCTGCCACCGGGCTCGTTGACTTCAGCCACTCAGGCTTCCTACGACGACGCCCACGTGGAGCGGCTGCGGCTGATCCGTGCCCTCGTCGACTCCGCGGGCCTGTCCATTGCGCAAACCCGACAGGTGCTGCAGAGCGTGGACTCCCCGCCCGAATCGGTACATGACCTGCTGGGCGTGGCGGCGGAGGCCGTGAGCCGACCGGTAGCACCGGGGCATTCGCACGAACGTGTCCATGAGCTCATGACGCGATGGGGCTGGCGGATCGACACCAAGGACTGCACCGCTCATGCGTCCTTGGCTGAGGCGCTGAACGCGCTCGACTCGGCGGGCTTCGAGCTCCCGGAAGCCGCGCTCGAGGACTACCGGACCCACATGGAACAGATCGCTGAGCGGGAGGTGGCGAACGTACCGACAGACTCGCCGGAGTCGGCCGTGCGGTACGTCGCGCTGGGTACCGTCCTGATCGAGCCGGTGCTCCTCGCCCTCCGCCGAATGGCGCAACAGGAAGCTTCGGTCCGGCGCTTCAGCCCTCAGCCATGAGCCGCCTCGACTCGTTCATTGCGGGCCTGCCCAAGGCAGAGCTGCATGTGCATCACGTGGGCTCCGCCTCGCCGCAGATCGTCGCCCAGCTCGCGGAGCGGCACCCGGGGAAGGTGCCGAGCAACCCGGATGATCTTGCTCGATTCTTCCAATTCGACGACTTCGCACACTTCATCACCATCTATCTGTCAGTGGTCGACTTGATCAAGACAGCCGAGGACGTCCGGTTGCTGACCTACGAGGTCGGTGCCAACCTGGCGACCCAGAACATCCGGTACGCCGAACTCACTGTGACGCCCTACATCTCCATCAGTGATCAGTTGCCGGCCGAAGCGTTCCTGGAAGCGATCGAGGACGCCCGCGTCGCGACTGCCCGTGATCATGGAGTGGAGTTGCGCTGGATCTTCGATATTCCGGCGGACTTTGGCATCCCGGCCGCCGAGATGACCGCCTCGATCGCGTGTGATCATGACATCCCCGGCCTGGTGGGCTTCGGGATCGGTGGCGCAGAGCGTGGCTTTCCGCGGCCGATGTTCGCACCCTACGTCGATCGCGCTCGGGCAGCCGGCCTGCACAGCGTGCCGCACGCCGGCGAGACGACCGGCCCGCAGACCGTCTGGGACGCCATCCGCGATCTTGGCGCAGAACGGATCGAGCATGGCATCAGCGCGGTTCATGATCAAACACTTCTTGATCATCTGGTCGAGCATGGCATCACCCTGGACGTCTGCCTGAGCTCCAACGTGGCGCTCAAGGTTGTGCCTGACCTCGACTCCCACCCGATCCGGGATCTCGTCGCCGCCGGCGTGCGGGTCAGCGTCAATACCGACGACCCGCCGATGTTCGCCACCAACCTGAACACCGAGTACGCCATCGCCGCGCGGCTGCTCGATCTCGACGAACGCGGCGTTGCCGACCTTGCCCGGACAGCCGTCGAGTCGTCCTTCCGCGATGACGCAGGCAAACGCCGGCTGCTGGCCGAGATCGAGGCGTACGTGGCTGCAGCAAGTTGAACGCCTGTACGTCATATGCCAAATCGGTTATATTTGGCAACGTGACCGCGTTCGCCGCCTTGGCTGAACCCTCGCGCCGCCGGATCCTTGACTTACTTCGAGAGGGTGAGCGGCCGGTCGGCGAACTCGTCGACCATCTCCGGGTTTCGCAGCCTGCCGTCTCGAAGCAGCTGCGCATTCTTCGTGACGCGGGACTTGTGGGTGTCCGTCCCGCTGGTCGGCGCCGCCTCTATGCCCTGCGCGCAGCCCCGCTGGCCGAGGTGGACGCCTGGCTGGACCCGTATCGCAAACATTGGACCGAGCGACTCGACGCTCTCGAACAGCACCTGGAGGACAACCCATGACGGAAGGCATTCTGACCGAGATCGACGGTCAGCCGGCCCTGCGCTTCACTCGCCGCCTCGCTCACCCGATCGAGCGCGTCTGGCGTGCCGTGAGCACGAACGACGAGCTGGCCGCTTGGTTTGTCGCGCCGGTGGACTTCCAACACACCGGCCAGCGTTTCGAGGCCATGGAACAGTCCGGGGAGGTACTGCGCTTCCAGCCTCCTCGCGGCCTGGAATGGGAGTGGGGCGGTGAGCGCTTCTCCTTCGACCTGGAACCCGACGGAGACGGCACGGTGCTGATCTTCGTTCACGTGTTTGCCAAGCGTGATCATGGAGCCGACTACGCATCGGGCTGGCACTTTCACTTCGATCGGCTGGATGCCCATCTCGAAGGACGGCCGGTGCCGGTGGGCGAGCCGGGCCAGCTCGTTGCGCTGAACGATCACTACTCGGAGCGCTTCGGGCTGGACTCGGAGGTGGGCCGCCGAGCCATCGCCGAGTACTACGGCGACCTTCGGCCTGGCGACTGAATGCACCTCGGCACGCCGCCGCCCTCAGACCTCATGCAAGACTCCGGGTTCGTGCGGCGGGCAACCGCGGGCCGTCATCGGCGGCAAACTGTGTCGCTCATGGAGCGTACGGTCGGTATATGTCCGACG
>DASQUD010000082.1:0-3981 GCA_035641455.1 Propionibacteriaceae bacterium
GGCCTCCTCATTGCCATCGGCACCCTCTCCGTCGTGGCGTGGGCCGAGGACCGGTACGGACTCGCCGTCGCAACGACCATGGGGCTGACCACGATGTCGCTCCTCCACATCGTCACCGCGCTCGAGTGGCGCGACCCAGTGCGGAGCATCTTCAACCGCGCCACTATCGCCAACGGGCGCTTCAACCTCCTCATGCTCGTGGCCCTGGCACTCACCTTCCTGGTCACGACCGTGTCCGGCCTACAGCGCATCTTCGATACCGTCGAGCTGGACGGTCACCAATGGCGGGCATGCTTCATCGCCGTCGTCGCCTATCTCGTGTTGGCCGAGCTGGCCAAGCTCGTCCTGCGCCGCATCGATCACGAGGCCTCAGATGGTCACATCAGCACAACCACAGACATCCAGCTCTGAGACGCGCGAACGGATCACCAGACAGCTGCGAGTCGAACCAGGCGCCGGCGCGAACCTGGCCGAGCGCGACACGCGCTGGACGGGCGGGGGTGAGTTCGATCGGCTCTCCGCCACCGAGCTCGACGCCACCGCCAAGGCGACCCTGGCCCGAGGGGTCGAGCAGCTACAGGACGCGCAGGAGCTGCTGTGGGCGAGCGACACGCACGCGTTGCTGATCGTCTTCCAGGCGATGGACGCCGCCGGGAAGGACTCGACGATCAAGCACGTGATGTCCGGCGTCAACCCGCAGGGTGTGCAGGTCATCCCGTTCAAGCAACCATCGAGTGAGGAGCTCGACCACGCGTTCCTGTGGCGGATCTCGAAGGCAGCACCCGAGCGGGGCCGGATCGGGATCTTCAACCGCTCGCACTACGAGGAGGTCGTGGCGCTGCGGGTCCACCCGGAATGGCTCGATGGTCAGAAGCTGCCCCGGGGTGACCGGGGTCCCGGCTTCTGGGCGGGCCGCTACGACGACATCAACGGCCTCGAGCGCCACCTCGATCGGAACGGCACGAAGATTGTGAAGTTCTTCCTGCACGTGTCCAAGGCCGAGCAGAAGCGGCGCTTCATGGCCCGCCTCGACCACCCCGACAAGACGTGGAAGTTCAACGCCGCCGACGTGGCCGAGCGGGCCCGCTGGGACGACTACATGCGGGCCTACGACGATGCCATCACGGCCACGTCCACCGACTGGGCCCCCTGGTACGTGATCCCGGCCGACCACAAACACGTGATGCAGGCGATGGCCGCCGCCATCGTCGTCGACACCATCGGGTCACTCGACCTGCAATGGCCGACAGTCTCGGACGAGGATCGCGATGCCAACGCGAACGCCCGTGCGAAGCTGGAAGCCGAATCGGATGACTAACTGGTACCACCGTGAAGAATCGCGGTGATACCCAAACCGCTGGAGGTAAGAGTTCATGCTGGCAGCCGAGTTCGGTACCGGACAGGTGTTCTGGTCCATGCTGTGGTTCTTTCTCTGGATCATCTGGATCTGGCTGCTCATCGTCGTCTTCGGAGACATCTTCCGCAGCGACGATCTGTCGGGCTGGGGCAAGGCCTTGTGGTCGATATTCGTCATCGTCCTGCCCTACCTCGGGGTCTTCGTTTACCTGATCGCCCGCGGCCACAAGATCCAGGAGCATCACTTGCAGGAAGCGCAGGCGCAGGAGGCCGCGATGCGTCAATACGTCCAGAACGTTGCCGGCTCGGGAGGTGGTGGAACAGCCGACGAGCTCGCTCGGCTCGCAGACCTTCGTGACCGAGGCGTGATCAGCGAGGACGAGTTCCAAGGGGCCAAGGCGAAAGCCCTCGGGTAATCCGTCCGGCCACAGGCAACCCGGTCCGTCGGTGGGCGGACCGGGCCCAATCCGGAGAATGGATGGTCGTCGTTCTCCCATGACCGAGGAAACGAGTACCCGCGTTCCCGAGGAGGCAACGGGCAATCCACGGCTCGCCATCCTGCTGGCGATGGCGATGTTCGTGCTCGTCGTCGACACGTCGTTGATGAATGTTTCGATATCCGCGGTGGTTCGGGATCTCGATGCGACGGTCAGCGGCATCCAGTCGGCGATCGCGCTCGAGGCGCTGGTATCCGCCGCCTTCATCCTGATCGGTGGCAAGGTCGGGGACCTCATCGGGCGCAAGCGGGCGTTCGTGTTGGGACTGCTCGGCTACGCCGTCGGCGCCTTGGCGATGGCCTTGGCCCAGGGTCTGGTCGCGATCATCGTCTTCTGGGCGTTGCTGGGTGGGCTCGGCGCGTCACTCCTGCTACCCGCCATGCAGTCCCTCATCCACGGCAACTTCGAGGGCGCGGCCCAGAAGCAGGTCTATGCCCTGGTCGGGGCGGCGGCGGCAATCGCCGCGGCAGTCGGCCCCCTGCTCGGTGGTTTCATCACGACTTATCTGTCGTGGCGCGTCGCGTTCCTGCTCGAGGTCGTCGTCATCGCGATCGTGCTGTCCGGCATCGGACTCGTACGCGACGTGCAGTACACAGGCCCTCGGGGCGTTGACGCGGTCAGTGCGGTCCTTTCCATCCTGGGTATGGGCGGCATCGTGCTGGGCATCCTGGTGTGGCAGGAAGGCGGCGAATCCGTTGCCGCCATCCTGGCGATCGGAGCGATTGCGCTGGCGGCGCTGGTCTACTGGCTCGTGCGGCGCAAGCGTGAAGGAAAGCCGACGCTGGTCGACCCAGACCTGTTCAGGTCCAAGCTGTTCAGGTTCGGGATCTCCCAGCAGATGCTCCAGCAGATCGCCCTGGGCGGAACAATGATCGCGTTGCCGATCTTCCTGCAGATGGTGCTCGAGTACAACGCGATGCGGGCGGGCCTGTCCCTCGCCCCGCTCTCGCTCAGCATGTTCGGCATGGCGCTGCTCGCCGGCAAGAGGGCGGGAGAAAGGCGCCCCAGCAGCATCATCCGTTTGGGATTCGCGCTCCTGGCGACAGGACTCGTCGTGCTGATCGCGATCGTGCCCACTGCCGACTTCGGCTGGTACCTCGTTGCCCCACTTCTGATTGCGGGCTCGGGGTTGGGCCTGCTGGTGTCCCAACTCAACAACTACACGCTGTCCCCGATCTCGGACGAGCGGGTCAGCGAGGCGGCCGGCGTGAACTCGGCGGCCGGATCGTTCGGGCTGTCGTTCGGGTTGGCCTTCGCCGGCGCAATCATGCTGGCCACGCTCTCCATAGCGTTCACCAACATGGCAGAGGCGAGCAACGTCCTCTCACCGACCGAACAGCAGCGCGTGGCCGACGGGCTGGAGGACGACGCGGAAGTGATGAGCAACACACAGCTCGACGAGCTGCTCTCCGGGCAACCGGAGGACATCCAGGACGAGATCCTTCGCATCAATACCGACGCGAGAGCTCGTGCCCTCCAGGTGGCCCTCCTCGTTCCGGTCCTCGCCGCCCTCGTCGGCTTGTTCAACGCGTTCCGCATGATGCGCCTACCCGACCCCACACCATCCGGCCTTGTCGAAGGGATGGCCTTGGGCTGACCTCGGATCCACCGTCACTCCGGCACGTCGGGCATAGACGGTCAATGGCCCAACAGCACGGCGAGCGCTACGACGGCAACGGGGGACACCCGGGCCACGAGGTCGCCGATCGCGAACAGCTAGCCAGGCGATGCACCCCTTGTCGCTCGCGGGAATGGGTCAGGTGCACCGCAAGGGGACAAGCATCCGGGCATCGGGTCGTCTGCTTGCCCGACTGAGCAGCCGGGCCACTGAGCGGCCCTGGGCCCGGTAGGTGCCGGTAGGGTCGCGGGCATGCTCAAGCAGGGTGACAAGGCGCCGGACTTCACGCTCCTGGACCAGAACGGCGAGCCGTTCACGTTGTCCGAGTCGCTCAAGCGCAAGGTATGGCACCTGATCTACTTCTACCCCAAGGCCGACACCCCGGGGTGCACCACGCAGGCGTGCGGGCTGCGCGACGTGTTGGCTGACATCGGTGACACGGTCGTCGTGGGCATAAGCCCCGACAAGCCCGCGAAGCAGAAGCGCTTCGACGACAAGTACGGCCTGGGG
>DASQUD010000083.1:0-3948 GCA_035641455.1 Propionibacteriaceae bacterium
CCTGTGCCAGGCAGATTGGTCAGGGCCGCCGGCGTGCCGCCGGGTGGCGCCACGACCGACTGGCGATCACCGTTAAGCCGAAACGGCTGCTGCCCGATCTCAGTCACACGTCCGGGATAGCCGGCACTCACCAAGGTCTTCGGCTCCCGCTGACCACCGGTGCCAACCAGCGACGTCTCGGGAACCTCGACCAAGAACGAGGTATCCGGCGGCGACCCGTTCTGATGCAGATAGCGACCGAACCAGGCCTCGAGGTCGGGCAGCAGGTCGCCGATCACTATCTCACCGTCGTGTCCGCCCTCGACCCACTTCATCGCCGCTGGCGTGCTGGCGGGCAGGCCTCGCAGATTCGCGTCCGCCTGGTCCAGGGGGAACAGGGTGTCGTCAGCGCCCTGAATGATCAGCGTCGGAGCGGTGATCGTGGACAACACGCGGGCGGGACTCGACTCGTCCAGCAGCTTGAGCAATCTGTCGCTGGGCTGGCCGCTCTCCGCTGCCGCGAGATAGGAGGAGCAAAGCTCGGGCGCGAAACGCCCGCAGACGCTCCTCGAGCCGTCCGCACTCCGTTCGCCCGCCTGCCCACCGCCACCCAGGAATAGCAAGGAGGCCCACCGCTGCTTGAAGACGCCTCGCTGGTCGGCCGGAGCCACGTCGGCGAGCGAGGTCGCCTCGCCACGGGTGCGGTTCTGAGGGAAGAGGGACTGACCGAGCCGATTCCAGGTGAATCCCGGCACGATCGCGTCGACCCGGGTGTCCAGACCAGCCACCATCAGGGAGATCGCACCACCGTAGGAGCCGCCGGCGAAGCCGATCACAGGATCAGCGCCGCTCTTCGCGATCTCCCGGCGGGAGACCGCCAAGTCGATGATCTTGCGCGCATCCGCACCTTCGTAGGCCGGATTGTTGAGGTGAATGCGGCCGCCGGACGCGCCGAAGCCGCGAGCCGTGTAGGTGATGACGGTGTAGCCGGCGCGGGCCAGCGAGCGACCGGTCTCCAGGCCGTCGAGCTTGCTTCCGCCGAAGCCGTGAGCCAGCACGATACCGGGTTTTGGCGTGGCGGGGTCAGTGGTCAGGACGGTGACATCGAGTTTCACCGGGTCCCCGTCCGGCTCCGGCGTACCAGAAATCTGCAGCCCGGTCTCGATCACTCGCTCCTCGGCCCGGGCCGGTGTGGGCAGGACCACGATCAGCGCGACCAGCAAAGCCGTGGTCAACAGGCGAGCGCTCCGGGTGGCCGGGCTAGCGAACAACGCTCCCCCGCAGGATCACGTATCGGGGAGAGCTCAGCACGCCGAGATCAATCCGAGGGTCGGCGTCGAAGACGACAAGGTCGGCTGGCACGCCTTCGTCGAGGGTGTCCGGCTGGCCCAGCCAGCGCCGAGCGCGCCACGAGCCCGCGCCAAGCGCATAGTCGGTGGAGCTGAACTGCGCAAGCGCGGCGATCTCCCGACCGACCAGCCCATGCGGCAGGTAGCCACCTGCGTCGGTACCGGCGTAGATCGGTACGCCGGCCTCGCGAGCCGCAGTGAATCGCTCCAAGCGGCTCGCATACAGGGCCCGGATGTGCTTGGCGTAAGCCGGGAATCTGTCCTCTCCTGCTCGGGCGTAGGCCTCGAAATTGTCGAGCTGCACCATCGTGGGCACCAGGGCGACCTGTCGGTCAGCCATTAGCGCGATCGTGCCATCGTCCATTCCGGTGCCGTGCTCGATTCCGTCGATGCCGGCGGCCACAAGGTCCGCAACGGCCTGCTCCCCGAAGACGTGCGCCGTCACCCGGCAACCCAGCTCGTGAGCCCGATCGATGGCCGCGCGAGCCACGTCGGTGGGCCACAGCGGCGCCAGATCACCGATCTCCCGGTCTATCCAATCGCCGACCAGCTTGATCCATCCGTCACCGCGGGTGGCTTGGCGTTCGACTTCTGCCACCAGGTCGGCGGGCTCAACCTCTGCACCATAGTTGCGGAGGTAGCGCTTCGGCCGTGCGATGTGCCGGCCCGCGCGGATGATCTTGGGCAGGTCCACCCGCTCGTCCATCCAGCGGGTGTCGGCCGGGCTGCCGGCGTCGCGCAACAGCAGCGCACCGGCCGCACGATCGGCCAGCGCATGCTGTTCGGCTACCTCGTCAGGCACCGCGCCGCCCGCCTCGAGGCCGACATGGCAGTGGGCATCGACCAGTCCCGGCATCATCCAGACGTCGGTGGCGAGGGTGCGGGCGTTCTGCGCGGGCTCCGTACGGATTCGGCCGTCCACCACCCAGAGGTCACGCCGCTCGCCCGACGGCAGGACGACGCCATTGAGGTGTAGCCGGCCGTCGCGTCCTGAGCCGGTCGATGGACGGGTCGACGAGCTCACCGCACGTCTCCCGGGCGCTACTTGCCGAGCCGGCTACGAAGCTCCGGCGGCAGCTGGAAATCGGCCATTGCCTGCTGCAGCGCCTGTTCGTCGAGTTGCTCGCCGGCTCCGAAGGCCGCGGCGGCACTTCCGCTACCTACCGCGGTCGGCTCTGCCGACGGCTGGGCATTGCGCTTCGCGGGGTTGCCGGAAACGCCCCGCCCACCCTTCTTCTTGGACGCTTGCCGGCCGGGCTGCTTGCGGGCTACCGGCATTCCGGGCACGCCGGGCATCTTGCCGGTGGCAAGCGAACTCATCATCTTGCGGGCCTCGAAGAACCGGTTGACCAGCGCGTTGACCTCTGAGACCTCGACCCCCGAGCCTCGAGCGATGCGAGCGCGGCGGGAGCCGTCGATGATCTTAGGATTGTCGCGCTCGGCGGGCGTCATGGAATGGATGATCGCCTCGATTCGGTCGACGTCGCGCTCATCGATGTTGTTGATCTGGTCCTTGATCTCACCCATGCCGGGCAACATTCCGAAGATCTTGGACAGCGGCCCCATCTTGCGGACCATCTGCATCTGCTGAAGGAAATCCGCGAGCCCGAATTCGCCGCCCTGACCGGTGAGCTTGGCGGCCGCTTTAGCGGACTGCTCCGCATCGAAGGACCGCTCCGCCTTTTCGATCAAGGTCAGCATGTCGCCCATGCCGAGGATCCGGCTGGCCATCCGGTCCGGATGGAAAACGTCGAAGTCCTTGAGGGCCTCACCGTTAGACGCGAAGAGGATCGGACGACCAGTTACCCGGGCGATAGACAGCGCCGCGCCGCCGCGCGCATCGCCGTCGAGCTTGGTCAGCACGACGCCGTCAAAGCCGACCCCCTCGGCGAACGCATTGGCCGTATTGACCGCGTCCTGACCGATCATCGCGTCGACGACGAACAGCACCTCGTCAGGGTGCACGGCGTCGCGGATGTCTGCGGCCTGCTGCATCATCTCCGCGTCGATACCGAGCCGGCCGGCGGTGTCGATAACCACTGTGTCGTAGAGGCGGCGCTCAGCTTCGACGACCGAAGCGCGCGCGACGGCGACGGGATCCCCGCCGAACGGGCCCTGCTTCCCGCTGCCCGCGGTGGTGACGCCCGGCTCAGGGGCGAAGACATGGATGCCGGCCCGCTCCCCCACCACCTGAAGCTGGTTGACCGCATTCGGTCGCTGCAGGTCAGCGGCCACGAGAAGCGGTGAATAGCCCTGCTGCCGCAGCCAGAGTGCGAGCTTGCCGGCCAGCGTCGTCTTACCGGAGCCCTGCAGGCCCGCGAGCATGATCACCGTGGGCGGGCGCTTGGCGAAGCGGAGCAACCGTGTTTCGCCGCCGAGGACCGCGACCAATTCCTCGTTGACGATCTTGATGACCTGCTGGGCGGGATTGAGAGCGCCAGACAGCTCGGCGGCGCGCGCCCGCTCCTTGATCGCAGCTACGAAATCCTTGACCACCGCAAGGTTGACATCCGCCTCGAGCAGCGCTACCCGGATCTCGCGAGCCGTAGCGTCGATATCGGCGTCGGACAGCCGTCCCTTGCCGCGCAGGCTCTTGAATGCCGCCGCCAGGCGGTCTTGC
>DASQUD010000084.1:0-2696 GCA_035641455.1 Propionibacteriaceae bacterium
CAGCACCTCAGTGGATGTGTGCGGCCAGGCGAGAGTGACCTAGCGCCGTCGTAGGCATCCGGGTTGTATGGATGCCACACCTAGGGCCTACCGAAAGGCGGATCGGCTCATGACAACCGAAATGGCAGCGACTTCATCCTCGGTGGGACTGGATGTTGTGCACCGTTATCGCGAGAACGGCTACCTCCACGTTCCACAGGTGCTGTCGCCGGACGAGGTGACCGTATACCGCGAGGCGGCGCGGGAGGCGTACCAGACGCGGACGGCCTACAACGGGGAGGATGACAAGACGTTCAAGCAGATCTTGCAGTTGTGGAAGACCGATGAAACCCTGCGGCAGCTCACCTTTCACACTGGCCTGGCAACTATCGCGACCCAACTCGCCGGTGTACCGCTGCGGCTCTGGCATGACCAGCTGCTGATCAAGGCGCCGCACAATGGTGCCGCTACCGAGTATCACCAAGACGGCCCCTACTGGCCGCATGCAGGGGCGCGCCATCAGTTGTCGGCGTGGATTGCTCTGGTGGACGTGCCAGTCGAGAGAGGGTGCATGTCATTCATTCCCGGCACCCACCAACGAACCGACATCCGAGCGGTGGACCTGCACAGTCGAACCGACTTCTTTGAAGCCGCACCAGACGTGACCTTCCTCCCCCGGGTGACCGTGCCGTTACGGGCCGGTGACTGCACGTTCCACCACGCCTACCTTGCTCACACGGCCAATCCGAACGACACGGATGAGTTCCGTTACGCCTTCGTCAGCATCTACGTCGACGCGGAACTGACCTACAACGGGCGCCCTCACCCCTGCACCGACGACCTGGGCCTCAAGGTCGGCTCACGGTTGCCGGAGGAGGAGTTCCCTCGACTGCCCCGGCCGGCCACGGCAAGGTAAGCAGTTAGCTCGTTTTGCCTGGGTATTGGCTTGCAACGAGACGGTTGGCGATCTCGTGACCGACGACCAAAATGAGCGAGTACGACCCGGTCGAACGGTCTACCTACCCGGACGGTCACAGACTCGCGCCAGCCCTGGATCCGGACATGTGCGCCCAGTGGTACAGGCACGCAATGGAAGCGGTCAAGCGGCGGACCCGAAACAAACACCGGCTGCTGCCGGGCCGCCCACAGTCTGCGCGAGGTGGAAGGCTCAGCCGCGCCGAAGCGGGCCGAGTGGAATCCGCAAAACCGCGCTCACTCCAGAGAACAGAAGGCACGATCAAGCCCTCGCCGATCCGGCCCGCGGTCGAGAGCGGGTTCACCATCGACGACTTCGCCTACGACGACCAGACCGGCACCCTGACCTGCCCCAACGGCGTGACCCGCCCATTGTCGGCGCAGCGGAGAGTCACCTTCGGCGCGGCCTGCCAGGGCTGCCCGCTGCGAGACCGATGCACCAACGCCGACACCGCTCGCACGATCACCGTTCATCGGCACGAGATGCTGCAGCGTTGTCACCGCCAACGCGCCCAAGACCCCGACTTCCAACAGACCTACCGAGCGAAACGGTCCCTGGCGGAACGCAGCATCGCCTGGCTGGTCCGCGGCAACCGGCGCGTCCCTACCGCGGCGTAGTCAAGAACAACTCCTGGCTCCACCACCGCATCGCCGGCCTCAACCTGCGACGCCTCCTCACCCTGGGACTGACCTTCGACAACGGAACCTGGCAGCTGGCCTGAACAGAGGCGTCACCCACCTTGACCGGGCCGCCCAACCGCCTCCCGATGATCACGACGGGCAGGGCGAACTCGTTGTCGCGCCTCGAGCGCTGACTCCACACACGCGACCAGACCGCCTTGAGGATCCCTGCCCGTCACCACACCAAGAACCGCCATCCAAGAGACGGGCTAATTCAGCAGTCTCCTGCCGGTGGGCTGCGCCGCGGATTGCATGAACCGCCCGACCAGGCTCTCTCGCTGCCAAACTGCGCCTTGCGGGCGACGCGACGCGTAGGTTGATTATGTGCCGAGCGTGGGGCTGCAAGCGACAATGGATCCGGCGGAGTGGCTGCTGACCAAGTCGGAGCGCGGCAACGCCCAGACCGTGCTCGACGCCCGCCACGTCGGGGAAAAGGCCTGGTCCAGCGGCAACTTCGTTCGGCCATTGGTGCATGGTGCGACCTATTTCTCCGAGCTGGCTCAGCGCATCGGGGAGACTCAGGCCGGCGACGCAATCTACTTCACCGATTGGCGCGGCGATCCGGACGAGCGGCTGACCGACGACCCCAAATCCGAGATCGAGGAGCTGCTGTCGGAGGCTGACATCCGGGGGGTCGACGTCCGGGGTCTGGTCTGGCGCTCGCACTGGGACCGCCTGTCCTTTTCCAGCGCAGAAAACCGCCACCTGGTCGAAGCGCTGCAGGCCAATGACGCCGAGGCCCTGCTCGACATGCGGGTGCGTACCGGCGGCTCACACCATCAGAAGATGGTGGTGATTCGGTATCAGGGCCGACCTGAGCGGGACATCGCGTACGTGGGCGGGATCGACCTGTGCCACGCTCGCCGCGATGACGCCCGGCACCTTGGTGATCCGCAACCGCAGTCCATGGCCGAGGTGTACGGCAAGACACCGCCGTGGCATGACGCGCAGGCTGCGATCACCGGTCCTGCGGTGTACGACGTGGAGACCGTGTTCCGGGAACGCTGGCTGGACCCTGCGCCGCTCAGCCGCAACCCGGTGCGCCGGCTGCGCGATCGTCT
>DASQUD010000085.1:0-3600 GCA_035641455.1 Propionibacteriaceae bacterium
CTGCCGCCCGAGCTGGCGGAAGCCGCCGAGTCCGCCGACTACGACAACGCGGTCCGCGAGAGCCATCACGCGGGGATGGACAAGGTGGGCAAAGATGTGGGAACCCCAACGATTCACGTCAACGGCACCGCGTTCTTCGGACCCGTGCTCACCCGAATCCCACGAGGTGATGACGCGGGTCGAATCTGGGATGCCAGCGTCACTCTGGCCGGCTACCCCTACTTCTTTGAGCTCAAGCGCGAACGCAGGGACTCGTTGCATTTCGACTGAACCTACGTTGCGAATCCTGTCTAATCTCACTGGTCGAGGTCGGGACGCATCCTGAAGTCGTAGTGGTAGGGCAGTGGCCGGTGGCCGAACGCCGCGCGCCACAGAGCGCCCAGCGTCTCCCCTTCCCGAAGATCGGGCACCTCAATCCCGGCCTCGAGCAAGGCACGGGCCGCATCGGGTTGCCCGTCAGCCAGCAGGGCGCGGGCCCGCTGTAGGAGCAGCCGGCCATGCACGGCAATCTGGCGCGGCGCGGCATCGATCATCCTCAGGCAGGCGCCGGGTTGACCAGCGGCGAGCAGCTGCTCGGTGGCTTCCACCATTAGCGGCAGGCAGGTCGGAGCCTGGGCGACGGCGCGGGCGTACAGGCGTGCGGCGCTCGGGTGATCGCCCCGGGTACTGGCGAGCAGGGCTAGACCACGGGCCGCCCAGGCCGTCGATCTGAGCTGGTCGGAGCGAAGATAGCCGAGCCGCGCCTCCTCAAGGTCCCCGCGAGCGTGGGACCGGATGGCGTTCATGAGTTGGCCCCACCACCCGTCCGCTGCGCGGTTGAGTACCGGGCCCCACCAGTCCGTGATCGGTGGCACCAGACCATCGGCACCGGCGGCGTCCTGGTCAACCTCGCCCGTGCGAGCCAGGGCCACGAGGTGGCGGAAGCCGTCCGAGCGGGGCTGTCCGAACGGGATGCCCGGCAGGACGTCGGGATCCTTCCCGCGTACGGCGAGTTCTACTCCGCCGGCGCCGGAGCCGGCCGTCATCTGCTGTGGCGTGGCATCGGCGACCTCGGCTTGCCACCAGCGATGCCATTCGTGGAGGTCCTCATCGCTAACCGTCCTGGCCACCAGCTCGGTGACCTCGGCGAGCGCGTCCGGCCACGAGCCGTGTACGGTCTCCGGCGCCGCTTCGATCGGCGCGTAGGCCTCTGCCCAGCTGACCTCGGCGTTCCCCTCCAACCGCAGGTGCTCGAGTTGAGTCGTGCCCAGACCGGCCTGGATTTCGAGGTAGCTACAGCCTGGCCCGCACAGCCACTCCTGCCAGCGCCGGCCGCCGGTGGCGGTCCCCCAGAGGAATAGCTTGCGGCCCCGCAACTGAGCTGTGGAGGTCTGCACGAGCCCTTTGCCGTCGGCCTGTACGGCGGCGATCCAGGGCCGTGTCTCGGACGGAACCTGGAAGAAGTAATCGGCGGCCCGTTGCGCCGGCAGCGGGTAGCTGACATCGGTGGCCGGGTCGTCGGGGAAGGGGATGTCGACGCGATCGATGGACCCGTCGTATCCGGTCCGCCAGGCCCGAAGGGCCGGGGCCAGGACCCGCACGCCCGGTTCCTCCGGAGCGGCGATATTCGTCCACCAGTAAAGCGGTTTCGGCTCGGCGTCGGGATTGCGGACGCGGACGAAAGCGAGAAGTAACCGACGGTCGGCCGGCATCAGCAGATCGACCGAGAACACTAGATCTCGGGTGCGTTCCCACTCCCAGATCCGCAGTGCGGCTCCACGGCTGGACGGCACGCTGCCCGCGAAGACCGGTCGGCTCGTCGTGGCCGAGTGGCCGGTCGAGCCAAGGTTCCACTCGATGCCGCCGGCGAACCAGGCGTCGGTGAGCGCGAAGTTGGCGAATTGCAGGCGACGGTTGGTGAACACCAGATCCCGGTCTGCCACCCGGTCCCGCAACGACCAGAGCCGGCCGCCCAGGCTCGGAAGCACGAGCGCCTCCAGCGAGGAGTTGGTCAGCTGGATTGCGGGGATGTCTTGACGCCGCAAGTCGCGGCGGTAGTTGTTCTGCAATGCGTACGGCAGCGGATTGGACAGCCGGCCGTACGCGATGCGCTCTCGCATGTCGGGTGGCAGGTCGGGAGAGGACGACGGGTCAGGGAGCCGTTGCAGTCCGGTGAAGGGCGGCAGCGGCGATTCCGGGCCAAGCTCGGCGGCGAGCACCCGCAGCGTGGTCTGGCTCACCGCTCCCGCCGACATGCTTTCGACCCTAGCCACCCGCATGCTCGATCTTCGCTGAGGCATTGTCTGGTCGGCGAGGCATCCCTCTGGAGGGCGAACCCTTGTCGCCACCAGTCCGCTTGTCAGCGGAGGGCGAGAAGTTCCAGCAGCCTGGCGGCCTCCGAACCGACGGCCCCTCGAGCCGCACCGAGGCACTTCCGGGTGTCGACAACGCCGGGGTTCGCAGCGATGAAGTCGCTCAAGGCGGCGGTGAAGATGCGGTTCAGGTGCGTCGCGATGTTGATCTTGACCATGCCCGCTCGTACGGCGTCGGTGAGAGTGGAGTCCGGCACCCCCGAGGAGCCGTGCAGCACCAGCGGTACCGGTACGGCTTTCGTGATCTTCCTGATCAGCTCGAGGTCCAGTTCCGCTGTCCGGGTCGTCATGGCGTGTGACGAGCCAACGGCGACCGCAAGGGCATCGATCCCCGTTTCCTCAGCGAATCGCATCGCATCGTGCGGATCGGTGCGCGCCCCTGGTGCGTGCACCCCTTCCTTTCCACCGATCTCGCCCAGCTCCGCTTCGACACTGACCCCCGCGACATGGCAGCGCTGCACTACAGCTTTGGTCCGGTCGCGGTTGGCGGAGTCGTCGAGCGTTGAGCCGTCGAACATCACCGAGGTGAAACCCAGCTGTACAGCCTCCTCGATCAGTGACTCGCTCAGCGCATGGTCCAGCTGGAGTACACAGTGTGCTGACGTCGCGGTGGCCAACTGCTTGGTTGCCAAGGCGATCGGCGCGAGGGCCCCGTGGTAGGCGACGGTGTTCTGGCTGATCTGCAGCACCACCGGTAGGCCGGTCCGCTCGGCAGCCGCCACGAACGCCTCGGCGTGTTCGATCTGGATGATGTTGAAAGCGCCCACACCGCGACCCTCTGCCAGCGCGACGCGGAGCACCTCATCAAGCGTCGCCAACGTCAAGGGACCTCCTCCATCAGAACCTGGTGGTACAACCGGTTGACGTCGGTCGGGTCGACATGGCCCGCAACGGGCTGCAGCACTGCCGCGGCCGACCACGCCACTGCTGCCTGGACCATTTTCTCTGGGGGCTCTCCAGCGGCCATCCCGGCCGCCAGCGCCGCCACCGCTGCGTCCCCAGCACCGGTCGGATTGCCGCGAAGCGGTTCGGCCAGCCGGCCACGCCACCCCGGTCCCTGGGTAGGCAGCCACATGAGGCCATCACGTCCCGACGAAATTACGAGGTCGCGGGCACCAATGCGCCGAAGTTCGGCAGCGCCGCCGACCGGGTCTGGGATGCCCACGGCAGCGGCGACCTCTGCCAGGTTGGGCTTGGCCAGGTCGGGGCCAGCCGAGAGCGCTGAGAGAAGCGGAGCGCCGGACGTGTC
>DASQUD010000086.1:0-4921 GCA_035641455.1 Propionibacteriaceae bacterium
CTGCTGCTCCGCGACGTCCTGGCCCGCTCGCTGTTCGAGAAGTACCAGAAGGACTTCGAGCTGCTGAACCGGGTCCTTGACGCCTACGAGCCGGCTGCCAACCGGATCGCCAACACCGTGGCCGTGAGCTTCGTCCAGGAACGCGAACGCGTCATCCGCCAGCAGCAGGACGCCATCCGGGAGCTGTCCACCCCCGTCCTCCAGGTCCGCGAGCGCATCCTCATCCTGCCCATCATCGGGGTCCTGGACGAACAGCGCGCCGACCAGTTCACCGAACAGCTCCTTGCCGGCATCCGCAGCCACCGGGCCAAGGTGGTGGTGATCGACATCACCGGCGTCCCCGACGTCGACTCCGAGGTCGCCAACCACCTCGTGCAGGCGGTGGACGCCTCGCGGCTCATGGGGGCCAGCGTGATCCTGACCGGCCTGTCACCAGAGATTGCCCAGACCCTGGTGACCATCGGGGTCGACCTTGGCAAGATGAACACCGTCGGCGACCTCCAGGGCGGCGTCGAAGAGGCGGAGCGCCTGCTCGGATTCAAGGTCACCAAGTCCGAACCGGTCGACAACCACCTGCACTGACTGGATGGTCGAGATGCTGGTTTCGATCCTGCGGCAGGGCAGTTATCTCATCGCCTCCATTCACGAGGCGCTGAACGACCGCGAGATCGTCCAGTTCCAGCGGGATGTCGTGGAGCAGATCGGCATCCACCGCGCCCGCGGGATCATCATTGACGTCGCCGCCCTCGACGTCATGGACTCCTTTGGCTCCCGCACCCTGCTCAACCTTGCCCACGCGGCCCGGCTGCGCGGCGCCGAGACCGTCATCGTCGGCATCCAGCCGTCGGTCGCCTTCGCGATGGTGCGTCTCGGCATGGGACTCGACAACGTCCACACCGCGCTCGATCTGGAAGAGGGCCTGGCGTACCTGCAGCGGCTGCTCCAGGAAGGTCAACAGCACCGGGCCGAGCGATGACCGTAGCCGACCGGGGCGGTGCGCCGTGACCGGGGACGCCTACGAGCGGTTCCGGCGGGACTACGCTCCCGTGTTTCTCCAGTATCTCTCCGAGCGTGGCGAACGGGGCCGCCAGGCGGCCTATGAACTCGGCCGGCGAGCGATTGGCGAGCAGCTGAGCGTCCTGGATCTGGCCCGCATCCATCACGGCATGCTCCTGGATGTCCTCAAGACACACAGGAGCTCCCAGGAGCTGGAGCGCATCGCGGAGGCGGCATCCGAGTTCCTCGTCGAAGCCCTGGCCGTCTTCGAGATGACCCAGCGGGGGTTCACCGAACTGCTCTCGACACTGCGGTCCGGCCAGCAGCATGCCCAGGATCTCCAGGCGGAGTTGGAGGAGCGGAAGGTGCTCGAGCGGGCCACGGGCGTGCTGATGGAACGCCATGGCCTCTCCGCGGACAGCGCCGCCGAACGGATCCGGGAGACGGCCGCGCGCCAGGGCATCGCCGTGGAGAAGGCCGCCGCCACACTCCTACGCCCGCCATCAGGAGAAGGCCGGCGGCGATCCGGACGATAGTGCGTACCGGCTGCGACCCCAGGACGTCATGCCAGATTGGCCACAACGTCAGAGTAGCTGACGGACGGGCCGGGGGTCGCCCGTCGGTGGCGTGCCGCCCGTCCGGGCTGGTCCGAGTCGGGCGGCGTTCTGCCCGCAGGGATCGGGCGAGCGCGTCATCCTCGTCACCGATCGCCGTCATAGAAGGTGATGGAGGCAGGAGGCTCGCGCTCCTTGGCCCCGTCAGTGACCTGCGCTGGCCGAACTACCAGGACCCCCCGGGTTCCGTGTCCTCCTCGGGGGGTCCTGGCCATCCCGGTTGGGGTTCGGATCCGCGTCATGCACGACCTGGTGACGAGTCAGTACAGCAAGCAGCTCCGTGGGAGGACCGGACGGGGAAGGACGCCAGATGCCCGACATCGAGACCATCCGTACTTGGGAAGGCCGCACCCTGCTCGACCGCGACGGTGGTCGCATCGGCACCATCGACGCCATCTACCTCGACGACCAGACCGGGCAGCCCGAGTGGGCCCTGGTCAACACCGGCCTGTTCGGCACCAAGTCCAGCTTCGTCCCCCTCGCGCAAGCCTTCCAGAGCGACAACGACGTCGTCGTCCCCTACGACAAGCAGCTGGTCAGGGACGCCCCTCGGGTCGACCCTGACTGGCACCTGTCGGAGGAAGAGGAGCGGCAGCTGTGGCGCCACTACGACCTGGACTACAACACCATCGACCGCACGGTCAGGAGGCCGGACGCCATCGGTCGGGACAGGGTGGGATGGGACACCTCGGGACCGACGACCGATGACGCGATGACCCGTTCGGAGGAGGAGTTGCGGGTCGGCACCGCCCAGCGGGAGCGGGGCGGGGTGCGGCTGCGCAAGTACGTGACCACCGAGCGGGTCCAGCAGATCCTCCCGGTGCGGCGGGAGCGGGTCCGGCTCGAAGACACCGTGACCGGCCAGGAGCCGGTGGCCGCGGAGATCCGCAAGGAGCAGGTCGGGGTCCAGGACGGGGATGGGAAGCTGGGGCGACACGAGCGTCGCCGACGTCGGTAGACGATCCCTCCACCAGCCAGGCCAGCCATCGACGGTCCCAAGCATTGCCATGACCGCTGTCTGGAGTGCGGCGCTGAAGCAGGTGTTGTCGCCGAGGGCTGTGGGTAGTCGGCCAGGACGGCGGACCAGGCTACACAGGGCCCGAGCCTGGCCCAACTGCCGTAGGGACGGGGAGTGGTGAGCGAGCGCAGCAGCGGACGGAAGGACTACGTGGGCTGGCTGCAGCAACAGTCCATGTTGGCCGACGCGAGCAGGATCGCCGGGCGGTTCTCGGGCATCGCCGAGGTGTGGCAGAGCCCATTCGCCACCCCCAATCCCACTGCGGTGATGGCGAAGTCATCGGTCTGGTTCACCGCCTATCCGATTTCGATGATCCCCAAGCCCGGCCACTCCTTCCTGGGCACGTTAGGGGATGAGAAGCTGTGGGATGTATTCGCGGCTATCGGTATCAATGCCGTGCACACCGGTCCCCTGAAGCGTGCTGGGGGGGTCTTTGGCCGGGAACTGACCCCGAGCGTCGACGGGCATTTCGACCGGATCAGCACCCAGATCGACGGGGTGTTTGGCAGCGAACTGGAATTCCGCCGCCTGTCCGAGGTTGCAGCGGCGTACGGCGGGATCGTCATCGACGACATCGTGCCCGGGCACACCGGGAAGGGCCCGGACTTCCGGCTGGCGGAGATGAAGGTTGGGGACTATCCGGGGATCTACCACATGGTGGAGATCCCGCGCGAGGACTGGCACCTGCTGCCCGAGGTGCCGCCCGGCAGGGACTCGGTCAACCTCGACAGCGAGGCCGAGGACCGGCTGCAGCGAGTCGGCTACATCGTCGGCCGGCTGCAACGCGTGATCTTCCAGGACCCGGGGATCAAGGACACCAACTGGAGTGCCACCGCACCGGTCACCGGCCCGGATGGGGTCCAGCGGCGTTGGGTCTACCTGCACTACTTCAAGGATGGTCAGCCCACGATCAACTGGCTGGATCCGACGTTCGCCGGGATGCGGCTGGTGATTGGCGACGCGCTGCACTCGCTGGGTCATCTCGGTGCGGGAGCGCTCAGGCTGGACGCCAACGGCTTCCTCGGCATCGAGCGGAGCGCCGACGGTGATGGCCCGGCGTGGTCGGAGGGCCATCCACTGTCCGAGGCCGCCAACCAGCTGATCGCCAGCATGGTCCGCAAAGTGGGCGGATTTACGTTTCAGGAGCTGAATCTATCGATCGACGACATCAAGACGACGTTGGAACGTGGCGCCGACCTTTCCTATGACTTCGTCAACCGCCCGGCGTACGCCCATGCCCTGGCCACAGGCGACACCGAATTCCTGCGGATGACCCTGAATGCCGCGCTGCAGCGCGGGCTGCAACCGATCCGCCTCGTTCATGCCCTGCAGAACCACGATGAGATGACCTACGAGCTGGTGCATTTCGCCATCCGCCACAAGGAAGACATCTTCCGGTTCCGCGGCGCTGAGCTGACCGGTGGCGAACTCGCCGTCCAAATTCGCAACGAGCTGACTGAACGGCTCACCGGCGCGGCCGCCCCCTACAACGCCATCTTCACCACCAACGGCATCGCATCGACCATCGCAACGATCATCGCCGCGGCGCTTGGCTACACCGACCTTACGAACCTGTCCCAGGCCCAGATCGAGAAGATCAAGCAGGCCCACCTGCTCCTGGCCATGTTCAACGCCTGGCAGCCCGGCGTGTTCGCATTGTCCGGCTGGGACCTGTGCGGAATGCTGACGCTGGAGCGGTCCGAGGTTGCCCGGCTGCTGGCATCGGGCGACACCCGCTGGATCCACCGGGCAGCCTACGATCTGATGGACTACCGGCCGGAGGCCACCGAGTCGCCCTCCAGGATGCCGCGTGGCTCCAGCCTGTACGGATCGCTGCCCGAACAGCTGACGGACGCCAACTCCTTCGCAGTCCGGCTGCGCGACATTCTGGCGGTCCGCACCCGCTACGGCATCGCGACCAGCGTGCAGGTGGACGTGCCGGAGGTGGCCAACAAGGCCATGCTGGCGATGGTCCATCGGCTTGACAGCGGACAGCTCCAGGTGACCGTGTTGAACTTCTCCAACCAGTCCATTGCCGGCAGGGTCTCGTCGGAACATCTGGCACCTGGCGCCGCGGTGATCGACATGGTCACCGGTCAACTGCTCGCCAAGGTCGACCACGAGCACACCTTCCCCGTCTCCCTGGAACCGCATGAGGGGAGGTCGCTGCTCATCGTCCCGGCCGCCGCCGCAGGCCGACCACGTCGCCGCCAACCGATCGAGGACGAAAGGGCACCGGACACCGATCCGAAGCCGCGCTAGGTTTTGGGGTGCCCCGATGAGCCGTCGGCGT